>NZ_JBVIHJ010000024.1:0-175895 GCF_055570355.1 Streptomyces sp. NPDC031225
GGGTGTCCGTCCTCGGTCCGGCGGCTCGGCCCCTTGAGCAGTGCTCGGTTCCGGACGCCGGCCGCTGCGGGCGGACACCCCCCACCCCGCCCCCTGGACGCCGTACGCGCCCAAAGGTCCGTCCACCGTCCCCACCCGGGGGTACGGGGGCCGTGCGCGTCCAAAGGTCCGTCCACCGTCCCCACCCGGGGGTACGGGGGCCGTGCGCGTCCAAAGGTCCGTCCACCGTCCCCACCCAGGGGCGCGGGGAACTGCGCGACCGGCCACGACGGGCCCGCAGCCGCCGGACGCGCGTGCTACTCCGGTTCGGTTTCCTCGGGCGCCGGCGCCACCGGCTTCAGCTTCAGCCAGATCAGGAAGAAGATGCCGAGGGCCAGCATCCCCAGCCCGGTCCAGAGGTTGATGTTGACGCCTTCGGCCTTGTCGAGCGTGGCGTCGGACGGGTTGATGCCGGCGATCGTGACGATGACGCCGTAGAGGACGAACAGGCCGCCGATGATGCGGCGCAGGTCGAAGATGCGGGCCGCGGTGGCGGACTTGGCCTGGAGTTCGGTGACTTCCCGCTGGACGTCGTGATCGGACATGGTTTCTCAATCCTCCGGGATCAGAACGAGAACGGGATGTAGCAGGCGGCGGCCAGGACGACCGCGCCCCAGCCCAGCAGGGCCGGTCGGCGGTACCAGGCGTCGTCGCCGGCGGCGGGGGCCTCGGTCATGCCGGGTGAGGTCGTGCCGTAGACCAGGCCCTGGAGTTCCGCGGCGGGCTTGGGGGCCGTGAAGAGGGACACGGCGACCATGACGACCGCACCGGCCACGAAGCCGACGATCGCGGAGACGAAGTTGGCGCCCTGGTCGGAGGGGATGTCGATGATGCCCTGCTTGTAGATCCAGAAGTAGTTCACCATCGCCGAGACCGTGCCGGCGAGCAGGCCCCAGAAACCCGACTTCACGGACGCGCGCTTCCAGAACATGCCGACGACGAAGACGACGAACATCGGCACGTTGAAGAAGGAGAACAGGGTCTGGAGGTAGCTCATGATGTTCGAGAAGGAGGACGCCAGGAAGGCCGTCCCTACCGAGGCCGCCACGCCGATCACCGTGATCAGGCGGCCGAAGCGGACGTAGTAGGCGTCCTCGCGGCCCCGGCGTACGTACCTCCCCCAGATGTCGTTCGTGAACACCGTGTTGAACGACGAGACGTTCGCCGCCATGCCCGCCATGAAGGCCGCCAGCAGGCCGGTGACGGCGATGCCGAGGACGCCGTTGGGCAGGAGCTGTTCCATCAGGTACGGGATGGCGTCGTTGTACTGGTAGCCCGAGTCGGGGGTGCCGAAGCCGGGGATCAGGGCCGCGGCCGTCAGGCCCGGGATCATCACCAGGAAGACGATGAAGATCTTCGGGAACGCCGCGATCAGCGGGGTGCGCTGGGCCGCGCTCAGGTTCTTCGCCGAGAGCGCGCGCTGGACCTCCGCGAAGTTCGTCGTCCAGTAGCCGAAGGACAGCACGAAGCCGAGGCCGAGCACGATCGTCAGCCAGTTCGCGCCCAGCGGGTTCGCGCTGCCGATGCCCGTGCCGCCCCAGGCCGTGGTGAAGTTCGCTCCGTGCTGCGCCGTCAGTCGGTCCGTGAGGCCGCCCCAGCCGCCCACCTTCTTCAGGCCCAGGACCACCAGCGGGATGAGGGCCGCCAGGATCACGAAGAACTGGAGGACCTCGTTGTAGATGGCGGAGGACAGGCCGCCGAGGGTGATGTAGGCGAGGACGAAGGCGCCGGCGACCACGATGGCCACCCATTGCGGCCAGCCGAGGAGGGCTTCGACCACGATCGCCAGGGCGTAGAGGTTCACGCCGGCGATCAGGATGGCGGCGAAGGCGAACAGGGCCGAGCTGAGGAGGTGCGCCCACTTGTCGAAGCGCAGGAGGAGCATCTCGGGGACCGAGCGCACCTTGCTGCCGTAGTAGAAGGGCATCATCACCAGGCCGAGGAAGACCATGGCCGGGATGGCGCCGATCCAGTACCAGTGGACCGTATAGGCCCCGTACTGCGCGCTGTTGGCGGCCATGCCCAGGATCTCGGTGGCGGCCAGGTTGGCGGAGATGAAGGCGAGACCCGTGATCCAGGCCGGCAGCGAGCGGCCGGAGAGGAAGAAGTCCAGGCTCGTCTTCACCGAGCGGCGGGCCGCGAAGCCGATGCCGAGCACGACGACGAAGTAGATGCCGAGGATCATGTAGTCGAGCCAGTTGGTGGGGAGGCGTAGCTCGGCTGCCATATATGTGGTGCTTGCGGCATTTGTGGGGGATTGCATAGTCAGCAATTGAACACCTCGACTGGTGCGCTTTGTTTGATTCCGATGTTGACTTGGGTGGGCGGTTATGGTTACTTGTGTTTAGTTATGTTTGAGTGAAGGAGTCCAGCGGTGAAGAAGACCTCGACCCGGCTGGCCGACGGTCGCGAGCTCATCTACTACGACCTGCGCGACGACACCGTCCGCGACGCCGTGGACCGACGTCCGCTGGAGCGGACCGTCACCACGTCCGAGGTTCGTCGGGATCCGCTGCTCGGCGACTCCGTGGCCATCGCCTCGCACCGGCAGGGGCGCATCTACCACCCGCCCAAGGACGAGTGCCCGCTGTGCCCCTCGCGGGACGGCCGGCTGAGCGAGATCCCGGACTCGTCGTACGACGCCGTGGTCTTCGAGAACCGTTTCCCCTCGCTCGCCGGTGACTCGGGCCGCTGCGAGGTCGTCTGCTTCACCTCCGACCACAACTCCTCCTTCGCCGATCTGACCGAGGAGCAGGCGCGGCTCGTTCTCGACGCCTGGACCGACCGGACCTCGGAGCTGTCGCATCTCCCCTCCGTCGAGCAGGTCTTCTGTTTCGAGAACCGCGGCGCCGAGATCGGTGTAACCCTGGGTCACCCGCACGGCCAGATCTACGCCTACCCGTTCACCACCCCCCGCACCGCGCTGATGCTGCGCTCTCTCGCCGCCCACAAGGAGGCGACCGGAGGGGAGAACCTCTTCGACGCCGTCCTGGAGCGCGAGCTGGCCGAGGAGCGGGTCGTGCTGGAGGGCGAGCACTGGGTGGCCTTCGTGCCCTGGTCGGCGCACTGGCCGTACGAGGTGCACCTCTACCCGAAGCGCCGGGTGCCGGATCTGCTCGCCCTCGACGAGGAGGCGCGCACAGAGTTCCCCAAGGTGTATCTGGAACTCTTGAGGCGCTTCGACCGGATCTTCGGGGAAGGCGAGACTCCCACGCCGTACATCGCCGCCTGGCATCAGGCGCCGTTCGGCGCGCTGGAGGACTTCGAGGGCGTCAACCGCGACGACTTCGCGCTCCACCTGGAGCTTTTCACCATCCGCCGTACGTCCGGCAAGCTGAAGTTCCTCGCGGGTTCCGAGTCCGGCATGAACGTCTTCATCAACGACATCAGCCCGGAGGCCGCGGCACAGCGACTGCGAGAGGTAGCGAGTTCATGAGCAGCGGGAAGTACCTGGTCACGGGTGGCGCGGGGTACGTCGGCAGTGTCGTCGCCCAGCATCTGCTGGAGGCCGGCCACGAGGTCGTCGTCCTCGACAACCTCTCCACCGGCTTCCGCGAGGGAGTCCCGGCCGGGGCCGCCTTCATCGAGGGCGACATCCGTGACGCCGCCAAGTGGCTCGACTCCTCCTTCGACGGCGTGCTGCACTTCGCCGCCTCCTCGCAGGTCGGCGAGTCGGTCGTGAAGCCCGAGAAGTACTGGGACAACAACGTCGGCGGCAGCATGGCCCTGCTCGGTGCCATGCGCGAGGCCGGCGTGCGCCGACTCGTCTTCTCCTCCACGGCCGCCACGTACGGGGAGCCCGAGGAGGTGCCGATCGTCGAGTCGGCACCGACCAGGCCGACCAACCCCTACGGCGCCTCCAAGCTCTCCGTCGACTTCATGATCACCAGTGAGGCGCACGCACACGGGCTGGCCGCCGTCTCCCTGCGCTACTTCAACGTCGCCGGCGCCTACGGCAAGCAGGGCGAGCGGCACGACCCCGAGTCGCACCTCATCCCGCTGATCCTCCAGGTCGCGCAGGGCAGGCGGGAGGCGATCTCCGTCTTCGGCGAGGACTACCCCACGCCGGACGGCACCTGCGTCCGCGACTACATCCACGTCGCCGACCTGGCCGACGCGCACCTGCTGGCGCTGAAGGCCGCCCAGCCGGGCGAGCACCTCATCTGCAACCTCGGCAACGGCGAGGGCTTCTCGGTCCGCCAGGTCATCGAGACCGTTCGCAAGGTCACCGGTCACCCGATCCCCGAGGTCGTGGCCCCGCGCCGGGGCGGCGACCCGGCCACCCTGGTCGCCTCCGCCGCCACCGCCCGCGAGAAGCTGGGCTGGAACCCGTCCCGCGCGGACCTCGCGGGGATCGTCGCGGACGCGTGGGAGTTCGCTCAGACCATCAGCGCAGCAAGGGAGCAGTAAGTGTCGGCACAGCAGGTCCGGGACGGTTTCACCGAGCTCTACGGAACCGAGCCCGAGGGTGTCTGGTCGGCGCCGGGCCGCGTCAACCTCATCGGTGAGCACACCGACTACAACGACGGCTTCGTGATGCCCTTCGCGCTGCCGCACACCGCGGTCGCGGCCGTCTCCCGGCGCGAGGACGGCGTCCTGCGCCTGCACTCGGCGGACGTCGAGGGCGGCGTCGCCGAACTGCGCCTGGACGAGCTCGCCCCCGAGAGCGACCGGAACTGGACCGCCTACCCGGCCGGTGTCGTCTGGGCGCTGCGCGAGGCGGGCCACGCCGTCACCGGCGCGGACATCCACCTCGCCTCCACGGTCCCCTCCGGCGCGGGCCTGTCCTCGTCGGCGGCCCTGGAGGTCGTGGTCGCCCTCGCGCTCAACGACCTGTACGAACTCGGCCTCCAGCGCTGGCAGTTGGCCCGCCTGTGCCAGCGCGCCGAGAACGTCTACGTCGGCGCCCCCACCGGGATCATGGACCAGACCGCGTCCGCCTGCTGCGAGAGCGGCCACGCCCTGTTCCTCGACACCCGGGACCTCGCCCAGAAGCAGATCCCCTTCGACCTCGCCGCCGAGGGCATGGTCCTGCTCGTCGTCGACACCCGCGTCAAGCACTCCCACAGCGAGGGCGAGTACGGCAAGCGCCGCGAGGGCTGCGAGAAGGGCGCCGCGCTGCTCGGCGTCGACGCCCTGCGGGACATCCCCTACGGCGAGCTCGACGCGGCGCTGGCCCGGCTGGGCGACGAGGAGGAGGTCGTACGCCTGGTCCGGCACGTCGTCACCGAGGACGAGCGGGTCGAGAAGGTCGTCGCCCTGCTGGAGTCGGGCGGTGACACCCGTGCGATCGGCCCGGTGCTCGTCGAGGGGCACGCCTCGCTGCGGGACGACTTCCGCATCTCCTGCCCGGAGCTGGACCTGGTCGTCGACACCGCCCTCGCCGCGGGCGCCCTGGGCGCGCGGATGACCGGCGGCGGCTTCGGCGGCTCGGCGATCGTGCTGGCGGAGGCGGCCGACGTGCAGACCATCACCAAGGCGGTCGAAGAGGCGTTCGCCGCAGCGGAGTTCACCGCTCCGCGGGTCTTCGAGGCAGTGCCCTCGGCGGGCGCGCGACGCGTCGGCTGAGGTTCGGGCGGCCACGGTTTTGCCCGGCTTGATCCGAACTTGGGGAAAGCCGGGCCTCTCCCTGACATACGCCCCAGTAGCGTCGGAGCGTGAGTCGAGGGCACCATCGCATCCTGTCGGCGATCGGCATCGGCTGCTACGTGCTGGCCGCGATCGCCGGTCTGTTCCTGCTGGCGGACGACCACGGCACCGGCCTGCTGGTGCCCCTGTGGATCGCGCACGGCGTGCTGCTCGCCGTGCTGCTGACCAAGCTGTGCGCCGACGAGACGGGCGCACCCCTCGCCCTGTTCGTCGTCGGCGCCTCACTCGCGGCGGTGTACTTCGCCGACCTGGCCCGCGACGACCTGACCCTGGAGCGGCGGGGCGAGCGGACCACCGCCACCGTCCTACGCGAGTGGCCCGACCCGGAGCGGGGGCGGCAGACGGACACCTACGACTACGCCCTCGCCCGCCGCGACGGCACCAGGCTCCCGGGCCCCGCCCTCCAGGCCGGGCCGGGACGCTACGCCGTCGGCCAGTCCCTCACCGTGCTCGCCGACCCCGAGGGCGTCCTGCGGCCCCGGGCCCCGGGCGACGCGGACGCCACCGGCACAGTCCTGGGCGTGGGCGCGTTCGCGCTGGTCGCACTCGGCATCGTCGCGGCCACAGCCCGCCGGGGCGCGACCGTCGCACGGCGGCGTGCGGAGCGGGCCAGGCTGGAGGAACAGGAACACACGCTCCGCGAGGCCCTGCGCACCGCCCTGGCCGATGTCAACGGCTTCGTCGAGGTGCACCCCGAGCACTACCCCGACGTCTCGCACCGCCGCGCGGCCGGCATCGCCGGGGAGCTGGGCCTGGAGCCGGCCGACGACCCGGGCTCCTGGCGCTTCCGGGACTGACCGCTCACTCCAGCCGCTTGGTCAGCGTGTACTCGGTGATCCCCGGCGGATAGTCCGGGATCACGCACACCACCTCGTACCCCTGCTTCCGGTAGAACTCCGGCGCCTGGAAGTCCCACGTCTCCAGGCGTACGGCGGTGCAGCCCCGGCCGCGCCGGGCCAGGCGCTCCGCCCGCGAGAGCAACTGCGAACCCAGGCCCACGCCGCGGTGCCGCCCGTCGACCCACAGGTGGGCCACGTGCAGCCAGCTCGTCCACGTGTGGCCGACCAGTCCGCCCACCAGGGCGCCGGAGTCGTCCAACGCCCAGACGTGGAGCGGACGTTCCCGTTCACCAGGGGTTCCGCGCAGCGCGCGCAGGACGGGGGAGGCCGCCGTGTTGGTGGCCAGCAGGCGTGTACGGAGCAGATCTTGCCGGGCTTTGTCGACTTCTGTCTCCAGACGAAACATGCGGCTCACCATAAACGCACCGGACAGCCAGTTCTGCAAATAACCTTCCGCTCCTGCCCCCCGGCCGTACCCTGATGAACAGCACCGGTGGGGGCCGGTGCTGATCAGGGGGCGAGACAGCCGGGTACGGCACCCGAAGTGGGGGTAGCAGTTCCTGCACGGCGGCGGCCGTGCGGCCATCGTGCTTCGGGAGTCGTACCCGCGGCGATGTCGTCTCCCGAGTCGTCCTCAGACGAAGACGATGGGGTATCCCCTGCTCTTCGAGAGCTTGGGGAAGGGGGTTTCGTGGTTCGCATCCGAGTCCTGGTCGTCGACGACCATCGCATCTTCGCCGAGTCGCTCGCCGCCGCGCTGGCGGCCGAGCCCGACGTGGAGGTCTCCGCGGCCGGCAGCGGTCCCGCGGCGCTGCGCAGTCTGGAGCGCGCGGCCGCGGAGGGCCGCCGTTTCGACGTGCTGCTCGTCGACGCGGATCTGGGCGGCAACGTCCAGGGCATCAGGTCCGCCGTGTCCGTGCAGGACGGCAACGAGGACGGGCTGGTCGACGGCATCTCGCTGGTCGTCGGGGTCCGTGCGGGACAGCCGGCCGTACGGATCGTCGTGCTCGCCGAGAAGGACGATCCGCGGCGAGCCGCGCTCGCCCTGCAGGCCGGCGCCTCGGGCTGGGTCGCCAAGGACTGCTCGCTGTCCCGGCTGCTCACCGTCATCCGGGGGGTGCTGCGCGACGAGACCCATCTGCCGCCAGCCCTGCTCACCGGCGTGCTCAGGGAGCTCACCGCTGCCCGCAAGCACCGCACCGAGAGCGAGCAGCTCGTGGAGTCCCTCACCCCGCGCGAGCGGGAGGTGCTGCGCTGCATGGTGGCGGGCCTGGGCCGCAAGGCGGTCGCCGAACGGCTGTTCCTGTCACCGCACACCGTCCGCACCCATATGCAGAACGTCCTCGGCAAACTGGGCGTCCACTCCACCCTGGCCGCCGTCGCACTGGCGCGGCGCGCGGGTGTGGGGCCGGTCGACCTGGCCGGGGATGTCGTCGAACGGGGCGGTCAACTGGCGTAGGGGAGCAACGCCTGATCAACGCCCGTGGGCAGCAACGCCGAAGGGGCGCGGGGCTGTATCGACATGCGGCTCCGCCGCGTGGGCGCGACGAGCCACAACGCCGCCGCAGTCGACGACGACCTGGCGTGGCACTACCCGAACGGCTCTCCCGGCGGAGCGCCTAGCCGGGGATGTTGTCGAACGGGGCGGTCAACTGCCGTAGCAGCCCGGCCAGTTCCCCGCGCTGGGCGCGGGAGAGCTCGGCGAGGATCGCGCGTTCCTGTTCCAGCAGACCGGCGAGGGCCTGGTCCGCGCGGTCCTTGCCGTCCTCGGTGAGCCTGACCAGCACCCCGCGCCGGTCGCTCGGATCGGGCAGCCGCTCCACCAGGTCCTTCTTGGCCAGGCGGTCGATGCGGTTGGTCATGGTGCCCGAGGTGACCAGAGTCTGCGTCAGAAGCTGTCCCGGGGAGAGCTGATACGGCGTCCCCGCACGCCTGAGCGCGGTCAGCACGTCGAACTCCCAGGGCTCCAGGCTGTGCTCGGCGAAGGCCAGTCGGCGTGCCCGGTCCAGGTGCCTGGCCAGTCTGCTCACCCGGCTGAGGACCTCGAGCGGTTCCACGTCGAGGTCAGGGCGCTCCCGGCGCCACGCAGCGACCAGCCGATCGACCTCGTCCTCCATGACGATCAGTGTAGTGGTTGTGTCGACGTGAAGTCTCTTGAAGTGGAGTCTCTTGATGTCGAGTCTCTTGACGTCGAGATAAATGGTGCGGGAAGGTGACAGTCATGACCACTCCTGCCTGGGACCCCGCCCAGTACCTCCGCCACGCGGACCACCGCGCCCGCCCCTTCACCGATCTCCTCGCCCGCGTCCCGGACCTGCCGGCCGACCGGCCCGTCATCGCCGACCTGGGCTGCGGCCCCGGCAACGTGACCGCGCTGCTCGCCGCCCGCTGGCCCACGGCCCACATCACCGGCTACGACACCTCGGCCGACATGCTCGACAAGGCGCGGGCCGAGCACGCGGGCCCCACACCCGGCGGCGGACACCTCGACTTCGCCCACGCGGACGTCCGCACCTGGACGCCCGGACAGCCGTACGACCTCATCGTCAGCAACGCCACCCTGCAGTGGGTGCCGGGGCACGTGGAGCGGTTCGGGGAGTGGGTCGGCGGACTCGCCCCGGGCGGCACCTTCGCCTTCCAGGTCCCCGGCAACTTCGACTCCCCGAGCCACCGGCTGATGCGTGAACTCGCAGAACCGGCGGGGCTCTCGGACACGTTGCGCCACGACGACGCCGTCCTCCCGCCCCAGGCCTATCTGGCGGCTCTGGCCGACCTGGGCTGCGCGGCGGACGTGTGGGAGACGACGTACATCCATCTGCTGCAGGGGCAGGACCCGGTCCTGGACTGGGTGAAGGGGACCGGCCTGCGGCCCGTCCTGACCGCGCTCGCCGACGACCCGAAGGCCCGGGACGCCTTCCTCACCGAGTACCGGGAGGCCCTGCGCGAGGCGTATCCGGCCGGCCCGCACGGCACGGCGTTCCCGTTCCGCCGGATCTTCGCGGTGGCGCGGAAGGAGAGCTGATGCTCGTCGCCCTCGACCATGTGCAGCTCGCCGCCCCACCCGGCTCCGAGGACCTGCTGCGCGCCTACTACGCCGACGTGCTCGGCATGACCGAGATCCCCAAGCCGCCGGTGCTCGCGGCCCGCGGCGGGTGCTGGTTCCGGGCCGGAGCCGTCGAGCTGCACCTGGGAATCGAGGAGGGTTTCCGGCCGTCGGCCAAGGCCCATCCAGGGCTCAGGGTCACGGACATCGCGGCGTGCGCCGCCCGGCTGGAGGCGGCCGGGGCGACGGTCGTGTGGGACGCGGCTCTGCCGGGGCGCCCGCGGTTCCACTCCTGCGACCCCGTGGGCAACCGGCTGGAATTCCTTGTTTGACCGAGCCCGTCGGGGTCACCCGCAGTGAGGACAGCGGAGTCGCTATCACCTGGGAGTGAGAACAGTGGCTGGAGACCAGAAGGCCAAGGGCAAGACGGAACAGGCCAAGGGCAAGGTCAAGGAAACCGTGGGCCGCGCAGTCGGCAACGAGAGCCTGGAGGCCGAGGGCCGCGCCGAGCAGGCCAAGGGCGACGCCCGCCAGGCCAAGGAGAAGACGAAGGACGTCTTCAAGCACTGACGGCACCGCAGAACCGGAAACCCGGCACACGCCGACAGGGCGCCGCGAGCATCAGCTCTTGCGGCGCCCTATCAGGCGTGGCTTGGCCTCCAGTCCGTCCAGGCCGTGCCACGCCAGGTTCACCAGATGCGCCGCCACCTCCGCCTTCTTCGGGCGGCGGACGTCCAGCCACCACTGCCCGGTCAGCGCGACCATGCCGACCAGGGCCTGGGCGTACAGGGGGGCCAGCTTGGGATCGAAACCGCGCCTCTTGAACTCGCGGCCCAGAATGTCCTCGACCTGGGTCGCGATGTCCGAGATGAGCGACGCGAAGGACCCCGTGGACTGCGGGATCGGGGAGTCGCGGACCAGGATGCGGAACCCGTCCGAGTACTCCTCGATGTAGTCCAGGAGCGCGAAGGTCGCCTGCTCGCACAGCTCACGGGGGTGACCTGCGGTCAGGGAACTCGTCACCATGTCCAGCAGGCGCCGCATCTCACGGTCCACCACCACCGCGTACAGGCCCTCTTTGCCGCCGAAGTGCTCGTACACCACCGGCTTCGAGACGCCCGCCTTCGCCGCGATCTCCTCCACCGACGTGGCCTCGAAGCCCTTCGTGGCGAAGAGCGTACGACCGATCTCCAGAAGCTGGGCGCGGCGCTCGGCCCCCGTCATCCGGGTACGCCGCACGCGCCGCGGTTTCGCTTCGTCGCTCGAGGTGCTGCTGGAGTCGGTCGCCACGGCGTCCATCATGCCGCCTCGGCGGCCTCCTTCTCGCGCCCGGAGCCGTCCACGTCCGTGTTCCGGCGGGAATCGATACGCGAGCGTGACGGCCAGCGCACGTCGTAGGCCCACCCCAGCATCTCGAACCAGCGGATGAACCGTGCCGAGGAGTCCAGCTGCCCCCGCATCACCCCGTGCCGCGCCGACGTCTGGTCGGCGTGGTGCAGGTTGTGCCAGGACTCACCGCAGGACAGCACAGCCAGCCACCACACGTTGCCCGAACGGTCCCGCGACTTGAAGGGCCGCTTGCCGACCGCGTGGCAGATCGAGTTGATCGACCACGTCACGTGGTGCAGCAGGCAGACGCGGACCAGCGAGCCCCAGAAGAAGCCCGTGAACGCGCCCCACCAGGACATCGTCACCAGACCGCCGATCACGGCCGGCAGAGCCAGGGAGAGCATGGCCCAGAAGATGAACTGGCGCGAGATCGCCCGCAGCACCGGGTCCTTCACCAGGTCCGGCGCGTACTTCTCCTGCGAGGTCTGCTCCTCGTCGAACATCCAGGCGATGTGAGCCCACCACAGGCCCTTCATCAGCGCCGGCAGCGTCTCCCCGAACCGCCACGGCGAGTGGGGGTCGCCCTCGGCGTCGGAGAACTTGTGATGCCTTCGGTGGTCGGCCACCCAGCGCACCAGCGGCCCCTCGACCGCCATCGACCCCATGACCGCCAGCGCGATCCGCAGGGGCCGCTTGGCCTTGAAGGAGCCGTGCGTGAAGTAGCGGTGGAAACCGATCGTGATGCCGTGGCAGCCGAGGTAGTAGAAGAAGACCAGAAGGCCGAGATCCAGCCAGCTCACTCCCCAGCCCCACGCCAGCGGCACCGCCGCGAGCAGAGCCAGGAACGGAACGATGATGAAGAGGAGCAGCGTGATCTGTTCGAGCGAGCGTTTCTGCTCACCGCCCAGCGTCGCGGAGGGAGGTGGCGAGCCGTCGTTCGCCTCCGGGGCGTCTTCGATCACATCGGGGCTCGTGGTCATGGGCGTCCCCTGTGGGGTTTCGAGGGTTGAGAACAGGTGCCGGGCAGCGGGAATCCTTCCCGGGGTCCGTTACAGCGGAGCCTACGGTTCCGTAACCTACGGCGTCGTAAGTATGGCAGTGGGTAGCCGCCCGGCCGCAAGAGCCCGAAATTCTGCGCGTCCGCATCGACACCTATCCTTGGAGTCGGTCGGACAGCGCGGTCCGTTCTGTTACTTCCCGGATGTCCGGCCCGTATGCGGCGGCTTGCCGCACGACCGCACACCGGGTTCCCTCCCGGACGAGCTTCAACACTGCAAGGAGCCGCACCTGTGAGCAGTGCCGACGACCTGACCACGAGCGCCACGTCGACCAGTAGTGAGCTGCGCGCCGACATCCGCCGGCTGGGTGACCTCCTGGGCGAGACCCTCGTCCGCCAGGAGGGCCCCGAGCTGCTGGAACTCGTCGAGAAGGTGCGCCGCCTCACCCGCGAGGACGGCGAGGCCGCCGCCGAGCTGCTGCGCGGCATCGAACTGGAGACCGCAGCCAAGCTGGTCCGCGCCTTCTCCACCTACTTCCACCTGGCCAACGTCACCGAGCAGGTCCACCGCGGCCGCGAGCTGCGGGCCAAGCGCGCCGCCGAGGGCGGCCTCCTCGCCCGGACGGCCGACCGCCTCAAGGACGCCGACCCCGAGCACCTGCGCCAGACCGTCGCCAACCTCAACGTCCGCCCGGTCTTCACCGCCCACCCGACGGAGGCCGCCCGCCGCTCGGTCCTGAACAAGCTCCGCCGCATCGCCGCCCTCCTGGAGACGCCGGTCATCGAAGCGGACCGCCGCCGCTACGACACCCGTCTGGCCGAGAACATCGACCTGGTCTGGCAGACCGACGAGCTGCGTGTCGTACGCCCCGAGCCCGCCGACGAGGCCCGCAACGCCATCTACTACCTCGACGAACTGCACGCCGGTGCCGTGGGTGACGTACTAGAGGACCTGACGGCCGAGCTGGAGCGCGTCGGAGTCCAGCTCCCCGACGCCACCCGCCCCCTCACCTTCGGCACCTGGATCGGCGGCGACCGCGACGGCAACCCCAATGTCACCCCGCAGGTCACCTGGGACGTCCTGATCCTCCAGCACGAACACGGCATCAACGACGCCCTCGAACTCATCGACGAGCTGCGCGGCTTCCTGTCGAACTCCATCCGCTACACCGGCGCCACCGAGGAACTCCTCCAGTCCCTCGACACCGACCTGGAACGGCTGCCCGAGATCAGCCCCCGCTACAAGCGCCTGAACGCCGAGGAACCGTACCGCCTCAAGGCCACCTGCATCCGGCAGAAGCTGGAGAACACCAAGCAGCGCCTGGCCAAGGGCACCCCGCACGAGGACGGCCGCGACTACCTCGGCACCGGCGAACTCCTGCAGGACCTCACCCTCATCCAGACCTCGCTGCGCGAGCACCGGGGCGGCCTGTTCGCCGACGGCCGGATGAACCGCACCATCCGCACCCTGGCCGCCTTCGGCCTCCAGCTCGCCACCATGGACGTCCGCGAGCACGCCGACGCCCACCACCACGCCCTCGGCCAGCTCTTCGACCGCCTCGGCGAGGAGTCCTGGCGGTACGCGGACATGCCCCGCGAGTACCGCGGCAAGCTGCTCGCCAAGGAACTGCGCTCCCGCCGCCCCCTCGGCCCGACCCCGGCGCCCGTCGACGCGGCCGGCGAGAAGACCCTCGGCGTCTTCCAGACCGTGAAGCGGGCCCTGGAGGTCTTCGGACCCGAGGTCGTCGAGTCGTACATCATCTCGATGTGCCAGGGCGCCGACGACGTCTTCGCGGCGGCGGTGCTGGCCCGCGAGGCCGGACTCCTGGACCTGCACGCCGGCTGGGCGAAGATCGGCATCGTGCCGCTCCTGGAGACCACCGACGAGCTCAAGGCCGCCGACACCATCCTGGAGGACATGCTCTCCGACCCGTCCTACCGGCGCCTGGTCGCGCTCCGGGGCGACGTCCAGGAGGTCATGCTCGGCTACTCCGACTCCTCCAAGTTCGGCGGCATCACCACCAGCCAGTGGGAGATCCACCGCGCCCAGCGCCGACTGCGCGACGTCGCCCACCGCTACGGCGTACGCCTGCGCCTCTTCCACGGCCGCGGCGGCACCGTCGGCCGCGGCGGCGGCCCCTCCCACGACGCGATCCTCGCCCAGCCCTGGGGCACCCTCGAAGGCGAGATCAAGGTCACCGAACAGGGCGAGGTCATCTCCGACAAGTACCTCGTGCCGTCGCTGGCCAGGGAGAACCTGGAGCTCACGGTCGCCGCCACCCTCCAGGCGTCCGCCCTGCACACCTCCCCCCGCCAGTCCGACGAGGCCCTGGCCCGCTGGGACGCCGCGATGGACGTCGTCTCCGACGCCGCGCACGCCGCGTACCGCAGGCTCGTCGAGGACCCGGACCTGCCGACGTACTTCCTCGCCTCGACGCCGGTGGACCAGCTCGCCGACCTGCACCTCGGCTCACGGCCCTCCCGACGCCCCGGCTCGGGCGTCTCCCTCGACGGCCTGCGCGCCATCCCGTGGGTGTTCGGCTGGACCCAGTCCCGGCAGATCGTGCCCGGCTGGTTCGGCGTCGGCTCCGGCCTCAAGGCCCTGCGCGAGTCGGGTCTCGACACGGTCCTGGACGAGATGCACGAACAGTGGCACTTCTTCCGCAACTTCGTCTCCAACGTGGAGATGACCCTCGCCAAGACGGACCTGCGGATCGCCGGCCACTACGTCGACACCCTCGTCCCCGACGAGCTCAAGCACGTCTTCGACACCATCAAGGCCGAGCACGAGCTCACCGTCCGCGAGGTCCTGAAGATCACCGGCGAACAGGAACTCCTCGACGCCACCCCGGTGCTGAAGCAGACCTTCTCCATCCGCGACGCCTACCTGGACCCCATCTCCTACCTCCAGGTGACCCTGCTCAAGCGCCAGCGCGACGCGGCAGCCGCCGGTGAACAGCCCGACCCGCTGCTCTCCCGCGCCCTGCTCCTGACCGTCAACGGCGTGGCCGCGGGCCTGCGCAACACCGGCTGACCCCGCTGCACACAAGGCGGTGCCCCCGAGTCACACGGCTCGGGGGCACCGCCTTTCGCAGCTGTGTCAGGCCCTGCGCCGCCTGACGACGAGGTAACCGCCCGCCGCCGTCAGCGCCGCGGCGGCACCGGCGAGCAGCCCGACCGGAGCGCTGTTACCGGTCTCGGCCAGGCCACCGGAGGAGCCCTGCGCGGAGGCAGAGGCGGAGGCGGAGGCGGCGGGAGCGGCGGACGCGGAGGCAGAGGCGCCGACGGAGGCCGAGGCGGACGCCGACGCCGAAGCCGATGCCGACGGGGTGGCCGAGGACTCGCCGCCCGGCTCCGGGGACGTGGACACGGACGCGGTGGGCGTCGCCGTACCGCTGCTGCTGCCGCCCTCCTCCTCGCAGTCCGTCCAGAACACCTTCTGCTTCGCGGCACCCTTCTCACCGTCGAAGTTCCAGAACAGCTTGTAGTGCCCGTCGGGCAGCGACAGGTCCTCCGTACGGCCGTGACCGTCGCCGTCCAGCGTGATCGCACCGGACTTCACGGTCTCGCCCTTGACGTCGGCCGTCGGGGCCCAGGCCTCGATGTGCCAGTCGACCTCCTGGACGGCGTCGAAACCGAAGGCGTCGAGATAGAAGGCGCAGACGTGCGGCTCGTTCCTGCGGAGTTCTTCGCCGGTACCGGCGTCGTGGATCTTCACGGTGCCGTTGTCGCCGGGAGCTGTGGCATGGGCGGCCGGAGCGACCAGGAAGGCCGCCGTGGCGACGGCGGACAGGACGCCGGCGCGGATGAGGGTTCGCATGGGGCAGTGATCCATCTTCGAGAGGAACGGGAAGATGTGGAGGGGGCGGCTCAGCTTCCGGCCCCGACTGACTCCTGGTCAATCACGAACAGGAAACGAACAGATCGTTCACAGAAGCGGCGCCCCGGAACCCGCTCAGATCACCACGAAAGCCGCCGTCAGCAACGCGACCCCCGACCCCGCCATCACCCACGCCACCCCGGTCCTGCGCAACCCGCCCGCCACCACCACCGACGCGAGCAGCAACGCCCCGCCCATCGGCACCCACGCATACAGCACCCCGGCGGGCCCGGACCGCACGACATCGGCACTGCCGGGCTTCACGATCACCGTGTAGGTCCGCCCCTTCCGCACCGCCACCGTCCTCTCGATGACGGCCCGGTCCCGAGCCTCGGACCCGTGCGACAACGGCGTGTACGGCCCGCTGCACACGTCCTCCGCACACCGCGCCACCTCGATCGTGCCGCGCTCACGCCCCTTGGTCAGCATCACGTACTGCGCGCTGCCCCAGGACGCCCACACCCCCGCGATCAGGATCAGCACCGCGACCGCGCCCATCGACGCGAGCCGCCCGAACCGCAACAGGACAGCCGAGGCCGGGCGGGAAGCTCTGCGGGAATGGGCGGCTGGGGCACGCATGGCCGGGATCATTGGCCATGGGCCCGCACGTGGTCAACTCCGGCCCCGCCCACCGGGCGGACAAGTCAGGAGTTGTACGTGCTTTGCGCCCGCTCCAGCCCCTCGGACACCAGAGCCTCCACCGCGTCCGCCGCCCGGTCCACGAAGAAGTCCAGCTCCTTGCGCTCAGCCGACGAGAAGTCCTTCAGCACGAAGTCCGCGACCTGCATACGCCCCGGAGGACGCCCGATCCCGAACCGCACCCGGTGGTACTCCGCACCGAACGCCTTCGTCATCGACTTCAGCCCGTTGTGGCCGTTGTCCCCGCCACCCAGCTTCAGCCGCAGCACGCCGTAGTCGATGTCCAGCTCGTCATGGATCGCCACGACGCCCGCGACCGGCACCTTGTAGAAGTCCCGGAGCGCGTTCACCGGCCCGCCGGACAGGTTCATGAACGACATCGGCTTCACCAGGACCACCCGCCGGCTCGCAGGACCCGGCGGACCGAACCGCCCCTCCACGACCTGCGCCTGTGCCTTCCCGGCCCGCTTGAACCGGCCCCCGACCCGCGCGGCCAGCAGATCGGCCACCATGAAACCCACGTTGTGCCGGTTGCCCGCGTACTCGGGCCCCGGATTACCCAGACCCACGATCAGCCACGGGGCACCTGCAGGGGTGGTCACGTCCATCTCTCCTCACGTGCAACAGCCGCCGCCCCCCGAAGGGAGCAGCGGCTGGAGCTTATACGGCGACTGCCGGGGCTCAGGCCTCGGCGGCCTCGTCGCCCTCGCCCTCGGCCGAGGCCTCCTCGGCCTGCGCGGCCAGGACCTGCAGGACGACGGTGTCCTCCTCGACGGCCAGCGTGGTGCCCTTCGGCAGGGTGATGTCCTTGGCGAGGATGGAGTCACCGGCGGTCAGGCCCGCGATGGAGACGGTGACCGACTCGGGGATGTGCGTGGCCTCGGCCTGGACCGGAAGCGCGTTCAGGACGTGCTCCAGCAGGTAGGCACCCGGGGCCAGCTCGCCCTCGGTGTGCACGTAGATCTCGACGTTGACCTGCTCGCCACGCTGCACCAGCTGAAGGTCGACGTGCTCCAGGAAGCCCTTGATCGGGTCACGCTGCACGGACTTCGGGATCGCCAGCTCGTTGGACTTGCCGTCGATGTCCAGGGCGATCAGGACGTTCGACGTACGCAGGGCGAGCTGCAGCTCGTGGCCCGGCAGGGTCAGGTGGATCGGGTCGGAACCGCGACCGTACAGAACACCGGGAACCTTGCTGTCACGGCGGATACGGCGGGCAGCACCCTTGCCGAACTCGGAACGGGTCTCGGCGGAGATCTTGACCTCGGACATGTGGATCACTCCTCGTAGATACAGCGACAGACGTGGTCACCCGGCCACGAACGGCCTGCTACGAAGAGCGCGTCGATAACGGACCGCCGTATCCCTTCTTGCGAAGCGGTACGGCCTCCCTCGCCGAGCAACTGGAGCAGTCTACTCGGAGAGGGAGGCCGTACCCAAAAGGATCTTCAGCAGAACCCTTACTGCGCTTCTACTGCTCGTCGAAGAGGCTCGTCACCGAACCGTCCTCGAACACCTCACGCACCGCACTCGCGATCGTCGGCGCGATCGACAGAACCGTGATCTTGTCCAGATCCCGGCCCAGCTCACCCGGCGTCGGCAGGGTGTTCGTGAACACGAACTCACTCACCCGCGAGTTCTTCAACCGGTCCGCGGCTGGACCGGAGAGCACACCGTGCGTGGCCGTGACGATGACGTCCTCGGCGCCGTGCGCGAACAGGGCGTCCGCCGCCGCACAGATCGTGCCACCCGTGTCGATCATGTCGTCCACCAGGACACACACACGACCCTTGACCTCACCCACGACCTCGTGGACGGTCACCTGGTTCGCTACGTCCTTGTCACGCCGCTTGTGCACGATCGCCAGCGGCGCACCCAGCCGGTCGCACCAGCGGTCCGCGACCCGCACCCGGCCCGCGTCCGGAGACACGACCGTCAGCTTGCTCCTGTCGAGCTTCCCCTTCACGTAGTCCGCCAGCAGCGGAAGCGCGAAGAGATGATCCACAGGACCGTCGAAGAAGCCCTGGATCTGGTCCGTGTGCAGATCCACGGTCAGGATCCGGTCCGCACCCGCCGTCTTCATCAGGTCAGCGATCAGCCGCGCCGAGATCGGCTCACGGCCACGGTGCTTCTTGTCCTGCCGCGCATAACCGTAGAACGGCACGATCACGGTGATCGAGCGGGCCGACGCCCGCTTCAGCGCGTCGATCATGATCAACTGCTCCATGATCCACTGATTGATCGGAGCCGTGTGGCTCTGGATCACAAAGCAGTCCGCACCGCGCGCCGACTCCTGATAGCGGACGTAGATCTCACCGTTCGCGAAGTCGAAGGCCTTCGTCGGGACAACCCCGACACCCAACTGCTGGGCGACCTCCTCGGCAAGCTCGGGGTGGGCGCGGCCGGAGAAGAACATCATCTTCTTCTCGCCGGTCGTCTTGAACCCGGTCACAGCACTGTCTCCTCAGAGGTGTCTCAGCCGACTCTCGACAGACCGCGCCGCTGGGCGCGACGGGCCATCTCAGCTGGTGGGGTGCGGGTGTGCACTTATCACGGTACGACGACTTCGGCGCACCTGTTTCCGGTCAGTCCTCACTCACGCCCTCCCGGGAAGCCGCCTCGGCCGCCTTCGCCGCCGCACTCCCCGGACGCTTCCGGGCCACCCAACCCTCGATATTCCGCTGCTGGCCACGGGCCACGGCCAACGAACCGGGCGGCACATCCTTCGTGATCACCGACCCCGCCGCGGTGTACGCACCATCCCCGACCGTGACAGGAGCCACAAACATATTGTCCGAACCGGTCCGGCAATGCGACCCGACCGTCGTGTGGTGCTTGTCCTGCCCGTCGTAATTCACGAACACGCTCGCGGCACCGATGTTCGTGAACTCACCGATCGTCGCATCCCCGACATACGACAGATGCGGGACCTTCGTCCCCTCCCCGATCGTCGCGTTCTTCGTCTCGACGTACGTCCCGATCTTCCCCTTCGCACCCAACCGGGTACCCGGACGCAGATACGCGAACGGCCCCACCGTCGCCGCCTCACCGATGTGAGAGCTCTCGGCGACCGTGTTGTCCACCCGCGCACCCGCCCCCACCTGCGTGTCCCTCAGCCGACTGTTGGGACCCACCTCCGCACCCGCACCGACATGCGTCGAACCGTGCAACTGCGTACCCGGATGCACGACCGCGTCCTGACCGAACGTGACCGTCACATCCACCCACGTCGTCGCCGGATCGATCACCGTGACACCCGAGAGCATCGCGCGGGTCAGCAGCCGGTCGTTGAGGATCCGCCGCGCCTCCGAAAGCTGCACACGGTTGTTGATCCCCGCGATCTCACGATGATCACCAGCGACGCAGGCACCCACCCGATGACCAGCCTCGCGAAGAATGCCGAGAACGTCCGTCAAGTACTCCTCGCCCTGCGAGTTGTCCGTCCGCACCTTGCCCAGCGCATCGGCCAGCAACTGCCCGTCGAACGCGAACACCCCGGAGTTGATCTCCCGGATCGCCCGCTGTTCGGCACTCGCATCCTTGTGCTCGACGATCCCCGTCACCGCACCGGAGACACCGTCCCGCACGATCCGCCCGTAACCCGTCGCATCCGGCACCTCGGCCGTCAACACGGTGACCGCGTTCCCGTCCGACGAGTGCGTCGCGGCAAGCGAGTTGAGCGTCTCACCCGTCAGCAGGGGGGTGTCCCCGCACACCACCACCACGGTCCCCCCGACGCGACCACCGAGCTCCTCCAACGCCATCCGCACGGCGTGCCCGGTGCCGTTCTGCTGCGCCTGCACGGCGGTTCGTACGTCGGCGTCCGTGCCGGCGAGGTGCGCGGTGACCTTCTCCCGGGCGTGCCCGACCACGACGACGAGATTCTCGGGGTCCAACTCACGGGCCGCGGCGAGTACATGGCCCACCAGGGGGCGGCCACAGATCTCGTGCAGGACCTTGGGTGTGGCCGACTTCATACGGGTGCCCTCACCCGCTGCGAGAACGACGACGGCTGCCGGGCGAATGGCGCTCACGGGATGCCCTTCGGCTGTGGAGGGGGTGGGTGACCTCCGCAGGATACCGGGGCGTTTCCTGGGGGACATGAGAGCGGGCCCTGACAGTGCTGTCAGGGCCCGGTCAGCAGCTCCGCCGGCTGGATTCGAACCAGCGTCTCAAGGCTCCAAAGGCCTGCGGGATGCCGCTACCCCACGGCGGATTGCTGCCTCAAACCTTACCGGAGGAGGGGAGGGCATGATCCCGCCTGGCGGAGTCCACCATTCCCTTCCACCACCCTTCGATCTGGCGGTAGAGCTCGGCTGCCTGGGACACCCGGATCACCAGGCAGCCTCGGTAGTTCTCGCCCACGTTCTTGCGGAGGGTCTTGGGGTTGTGCTTCTTGATCGTTGTCTTCTGGAAAGTCGAGACGTCGACGCCGACGAGGTCCGCCCAGTAGCAGTTTGCGTCCTCTACGTCGGCGGTGATGTGGATCATCACGCGGTAGGCCAGGCGCTCGGGCCCGACGCCCAGCAGGTTGAGCCAGGCCAAATAAAGCTGGATCACGTGGGGGTCGCTGTTGACGAAGATGACGGTCTCGCGGCGGTCGTAGGGCTTGTCCTTGGACCCCTCTGCCCAGTAGAGGGCTACCCCCGCCATGAAGAGATCCCGGTCGGACAGTTCGCCGATCTGCGCTGTCGCGGCCACCTTGGTCTTCCGCCGTTGCTCGTCCCGCACCGCCAACTCGTGCTCCCACCGCATTCGGCTGGCCAGCTTCGCCTGCTCCGCGGAGTCCCGTCGCTCTGGCTTGGGCAGATCCCGAACCCACAGTGAGATCGAGCTCTTCGAGCAACCCAGTTCCACCTGGATCTGGTCGTACGTCCAGCCCTGGAGTCGGAGCTCCCTCGCTCTGTCCCGCAGATCGTCCTTCGCGTTCGGGCGCTTGGTCCATTCCGGGGGCGGCTCGCCCTCCAGGAGGCGGTTGAGGATGTCGTTGTTGTCGACGTGCAGTCGGTCGCGGATCTGGCGTCGGCTGAGCCCCTCCTGTCGCAGGGCGACCGCCTGTCCCCGCAGTGCCTCGAAGTCCGCGTACTTGCCAGCTGGATGTGCCATACGCATACCGTCCGGCGGAATTCGATCTTCCGGCCTCGAACGGTGAGCGATTCAGCAGTTCGAGGGATACCGGGTCGTTTCGTGGTCGATCGGTCACTCGATGTGGTGTAGGCCAGTCGTCGAAAGTCACCGGAAATCCGGCGGGCGCCGAACGTAGGCTGGAGGCATGACCACGACGGGGGAAGACACCGCGACGGCTCAGACGGGGCCGTGGTGGTGGGCATGGTGGCGTAGTGCGGCGTTGGACGTGGCGCTGGCGGCGGCGTCCGCGGTGGAGTGTGCGTTCGAGGGGATCCGGTTCGCGCAGGACGCGGGGATCCCGACGGCGGCGGGGATCGTGTTCGGTGTGCTGGCCGGTTCTGTTCTGGTCGTGCGGCGGAAGTGGCCGATCGCTGTCGTGCTGGTCTCGATCGCGATCACGCCCGCCCAGATGGGCTACCTGATGGGCATCGTGGGCCTGTACACGCTCGCCGCGTCCGAGTTGCCGCGCCGGATCATCGGCTCGCTGGCGGGGATGTCGCTGGTCGGGATGCTGATCGTGATGTTCGTGCGGGTGCGGCAGGATCCGGGGCGGCCGAATCTGGATCTGGGGGACTGGTTCGTACCGTTCGTGTCGATCACGACCGCGATCGGGATGACGGCGCCGCCGTTGCTGCTCGGTTTGTACGTGGGGGCCCGGCGCCGGCTCATGGAGAGTCTGCGGGAGCGGGCCGACAGTCTTGAGCGGGAGCTTCAGCTGCTGGCCGAGCGGGCGGAGGAGCGGGCGGAGTGGGCGCGGAACGAGGAGCGGACCCGTATCGCGCGTGAGATGCATGACGTCGTCGCGCACCGGGTGAGTCTGATGGTGGTGCATGCGGCGGCGCTTCAGGCGGTGGCCCGGAAGGATCCGGAGAAGGCGGTGAAGAACGCCGCTCTTGTGGGGGACATGGGGCGGCAGGCGCTGACCGAGTTGCGGGAGATGCTCGGGGTGTTGCGCAGTGGGGACGGGTTCGGGCGCCGGGAGCGGGCGGCGGTGCCGTTGGTGGCGGTGGGGGTGGCGGCTGCCGCGGCGGCGTCGCGGGTGGTGGAGGAGGCCGAGGGGCCTTGTCTGGATGATCTGGATGTGTTGATCGGGCAGTCGGCCGCGGCGGGGATGGCGGTGGATCTGTCGGTGGAGGGTGATGTGCGGTCGTATGCCGCGCAGATCGAGCAGACGGCGTTCCGGGTGGTGCAGGAGGCGTTGACGAACGCGCACAAGCACGCTGCGGGGGCGAAGACGCATGTGCGGCTCGCGCACCGGGTGTCGGAGATCGCGATGCAGGTGGAGAACGAGCCGCCGCCGGATGTGCCGTCGCCGGCGTCGGCGCGGTTGCCGTCGGGGGGCAACGGTCTGGTGGGGATGAAGGAGCGGGTTTCCGCGCTGGGCGGGGTGTTCGTGTCGGGGCCGACGGATGCGGGGGGTTTCCGGGTGTCGGCGGTGATTCCGGCGGCGTAGGGCCTCGGGGTTCAGCCGGCGGTGAGGCGGGCGGGTTCGATGCCGGAGACGAGGCCGGTGAGGGCCTGGTCGATGTCGGGGCCGAGGTACCAGTCGCCGGTGTGGTCGAGGACGTAGACGCGGCCTTCGGTGTCGATGGCGATGAGGGCCTGGGTGTCGGTCTCGGCGCCGAGGGGGCAGACCTCGGTGTCGAGGGCGCGGCCGAGGTCGCCGAGGGTGCGGGCCATGTGGAGTCCGTGCAGGGGGTCGAGGTGGAGGTGGGCGGGGGCGACCTGGCGGCCGGGGCCGGTGGGGGTGAGGTGCAGTCCGCCGAACTCGGCCCAGGCTTCGACGGCGGCGGGGAACACGGCGTGCCGGTGTCCGGCGGGTGAGGTGTGTTCTCGCAGGGTGTCGGCCCAGATCTCGGCCTGTTTTATGTCCCAGCGTCCGGGTTGCCAGCCTGCTGCGCGCAGGGTGGCGTCCACGGGGGCGGGGAAGCGGGTGCTGTTGGTGCGGTCGGGGTGCATCTGCCCTTCGCGTTCGTCGAGGTCATGGGTGGGCGCGGTGGTGCTCGGGGCGCCGTCGTGCGGGTGGTGCCGGTGTGTGGGGGTGGGGGTGTCAGCCGCCGGTGGCCGTCGGGTCGACGATGTGTACGCCGAAGTGGGCGCTGAGGGCGGTGCAGGCGCGGCAGGGTGGGGCGAAGCTGCCGTGGAGGGGGTCGCCGTCCTCGCGGATGCGGCGGGCGGTGAGTTTGGCCTGCTTGAGGGCGCGGCGGGCCTCGCCGTTGGTCATCGGTCTGCGGGCGGCGCGCTTGCTGCGGTCGGCGTCGGCGGCGGTGATGTGCCGGGATATGAGCATGGCTTCGGCGCAGCGGCCGGTGAAGCGGTCGCGTCGGTCGCTGCCGAGGGTGTCGAGGAAGTCCTGGACGAGGGGGTGCAGGGGTGGGGTGAGGTCGCCGCGGGCGGCGGTGGAGGTGAGGGTGGCGCCGCGGACCGAGAGGGCGGCTGCGACGGTGGGCAGTATGCCGTCCCGGCGGTGCCGCAGGGCGGGTGCGTGGGGTCTTTCCGCGCTGCTCCAGCCGATGCGGGGGTCGCCGCCCGGGCCGGTGTGCGGGGTGGCGTCGGTGCCGCTCGGTGTCCCGTTGTGCGGTCCTTGGCGCGGTCCCGTCTGCGTCGTGTTCACGTTGGTCGTCCCCTCCCGTGCATCCCCCGGAGGTCACAGACTGCCAAACGGCGTGGCTGGTGCGGAAGCTGGGGCGGTGCGACACGCCCGGGTTTGGGCTGGCTGTCACGGCAGGGTGACGGCTGGTCACGGAAGCGGAGGGGGGCTGGCCGGTGCCCGGTGACCGGTGTCGTCGTACCGCATAGGCTGTCGGCACCGCGATCCACGTGGTTGCCGCGGTGCGCGCGGTTGACGCGTGGGGACGGACGAGACAGTCGATACGGTGTGCGGCAGCCGAGGGGTGCTGCGGGCCGTACCAGAGTGCCGCAGGGGGCTTCAGCCATGACGACAGGTCGGCTCGGGCAGCAGGCCGCGCCGCCGAACGCGGCCTATGCCGGGCAGGTCGTGCATTTCCCGGATCCGGTCCGGGCCGCGCGTCATCCCAGAGGGGTGCGGGTGGATGAGCATGGCTACCCCGATTTCTCGCCGTACGCGCGTGCCGCCGCGGAGATCGCGGAGCCGCCGGAGGGGTTCGGGGTCGACGAGCTGCGGTTGACGGACTACGTGTCGGCGAACGCGGCGTTGTCGGCGACCGGTCATGCCCTGTGGGACACGGTGCCTGCGGTGGCGACGCCGCACGGCTGGACGTGGCATCACGTGGTGGGGTCGCGGCGGCTGGAGTTGGTTCCGGTCGAGGTGAAGGCGTTGTTGCGGCATCACGGCGGGATCTCGACGACGCGTGTCGATCAGACGAAGCGGGGGACGCGGCCGCTCCAGGAGACGCGGCCGGCGCATTTCGGGTTGCCGAAGTCGTCGGTGGCGGTGACGGAGTCGCAGGTGCTGGGGGTCGAGGAGGATCTCGGGTACCGGCTGCCGGGTGCGTACCGGTCGTTCCTGAAGGCGGCGGGTGGGTCGGCGCCGGTGGGGGCGGCTCTGGACGCGGAGTTGGGGCTGCTGGTGGATCAGCCGTTCTTCACGGTGCGGGACGAGGCGGCGGTCAACGATCTCGTGTACGCCAACAAGTGTCTGCGTGACCATCTGACCAAGGACTACCTGTGTGTCGGGTTCGTCCAGGGTGGTCTGCTGGCGGTGAAGGTGAAGGGCGAGGGGATCGGTTCGGTGTGGTTCTGCGCGTACGACGATGTGCGCGATGTCGATCCTTCGCTGGCGCCGGCCGAGCGGGTGCGGCGGTTGTTGCTGCCGTGCGGTGCGGACTTCGACGTGTTCCTGTCCCGACTGGCCGGTAATCCGCCGGAGTTGGAGACGGTGGCGAACCTGATGGTGGACGGCGGGTTCGCGCGGTCCGTTCCGGTTGCTGGGGAGTGAACTGACCGATGGTGACGTTCGCGCAGGCGCAGGAGCGCGCGGAGGAGTGGATCAACGGGGATGTGCCCGCGTATCAGCATCGTGAGGTGCGGGTGCGGGAGTTCGGCCTGGGGTTCGTGGTGTGGGGCGAGGACCGTGCGGAGGGGCCGCGGTCGGACGGGGGTGCGCAGCGGCTGGTGATCGCCCGGGACAGCGGGGAGGCCACGTTGTGGCCCTCGTTGCCGGTGGGTGAGGTGGTCCGCCGCTACGAGGAGGAGTACGGGCGTGAGGACGGGCCCGAGGACGCGGGGCCGGGGGGTGCGGCGGCTGCCCGTGTCGACCTGAACCAGACGTCGTTTCTGCTGTCGCCGCCGGAGTGGTTGCAGGACGCGGCGGACAAGCTGGGGATCGGCGGTGCGGGGCCGGAGGGCTCTGCCGGTGCCGGCGGTGAGGCGGCCGCGGGTGGCGGGGTGCCGGCCGCGAGGCCGTGGACGGGGACCGACACCAACGGGGGTGAGGACCTCTCCGTGGCGTTGCCGGAGACGGTGTTCTCGGCGCCGCTGAACGAGACGAGCGGTGTGGGGGAGGGTGTGGGCGCTTCGACGGGTTCGGAGGTCTCCGACTCCGGTACCGCACAGGTCTCGGGGGACCGGAGCGACGGGGCTGGGAGCAACGGGGCCGGGGTGCCCGGTGCTGTGTCGGCGCCTGCGGCCGGTGGGTCGTCGTACGGGTTTCCGCAGGGGCCGGGTGTGTCGGGTGGGCCTTCTTCGGGTGGGCCGGGGGTCGGGGCTGCGGCGGGTGGGTCGTCGTACGGGTATCCGCAGGGTGGCGGGGTGTCGGGTGCGGCTTCTTCGGATGGGCCGGGGGCTGGTGCCGTGCCGCCTTCTCCGGCTGCGCCGGGGGCGTCGTCGTACGGGTATCCGCACAGGGTCGGTGGTGGGCCGGGAGTTCCCGGGGGGCACGGCGTTCCGGGGCCGCCGCCCGCGCCGAGCGCCGGGGACATCGCCGATGTCGCGACCAGCAGGCTGGCGCCTCCATCGCGGGGCGGGCAGGCCGGGGGCTCGACCCCGCCGCCCCCGCCCGAGGCCCCGGGGGCGCCCGGGGCGTGGCTGGGGAGCGGCCCGACTCCGCCGCCCGGCGGGGGTGGTTACGTGCCCACGCAGTTCGTGTCGGCGCCGGGAGCCGAGGGGACCGCGAGTCCCGGGGCACCGCGCAATCCGCCGGCTCCGGGGGCCGCGGCTCCCACTCCGCCGCCGCCCGGCGCGCCGCGTCCGCCCGGTCCGCCGGGGTTTCCGGGTGCGCAGGGCGGGTCCGGTGGGCCGCAGTCGTCCGGCGTGGCGGGTGCGCCGCAGGGTGCCGTGCACCACGCGGAGACCATGCTGTCCGCGCCCTCGGTGGGCGGGGCCGGTGTGCCTGCGCCGCCGCAGGCTCCCGGCGCCGCACAGTCGATGCCGCCCGGTGCGATGCCGCCCCCGCCTCCCGGTGCCGTAGCGGCTCCGGGGCCGGTGCCGCCGCCCGGGCAGACGGTGCCCGGGCCGCCCCCGGCCTACGGGTATCCGCCGCAGTCGCAGCCCACCGTCGGTCCCGGCTACCAGGCCGTCCTTCGCTACCGTGCGCAGGACGGGTCGGAGCAGCAGCTGATCCGGCGGTCGGCGCCGGGCACCCCGCACCCGGAGTGGCAGATCTTCCACGAGCTGCGGGGCATGAACGTGCCGCCTGACCAGGTGCTGGAGCTGCACACCGAGTTGGAGTCGTGCGAGCTGCCGGGCGCTTACTGCGC
Source organism: Streptomyces sp. NPDC031225 (assembly GCF_055570355.1). Lineage (NCBI taxonomy): Bacteria > Bacillati > Actinomycetota > Actinomycetes > Kitasatosporales > Streptomycetaceae > Streptomyces > Streptomyces sp. NPDC031225. Next base: position 27,221 of record NZ_JBVIHJ010000024.1, read on the forward strand.
GCGGATGATCCGGGAGCAGTGGCCGCAGGCGCGGCTCGCGAGTATCGCGCCGTACGGGACGGATCACGCGAGCCGGCAGCAGGGCATGCGTCAACTGCTGGTGCATCAGGGCGAGTTGCATCAGGTGGCGGACGGTCCGGCCCGGCCTGCACCGGTGCGGGCGCCGTTGCCGCCGGTGCAGGCGGCGCCGCCGATTCCGCCGGAGGGTGTGGCGCAGGAGCTGGCGGGGGCGTTCGGGCCGGGGATCTTCCGGTTCGAGCAGGCGGCGGTGTCCCGGCAGGGCGTGCCGCCGGTCGTGGCGCACTCGCTGGTGGTGGCGGGGCTGCCGTTGGACATGGGGCCGTTCTTCTGGGCGCAGGCCCAGCCGGGGCGGCCGGTGCCGACGCTGGCGGAGCTGGCGGCCGAGCGCGGGGTGCGGCCGGCGTCGGACGCGGGCTCGTACCTCGTGATGGGCAGCGACTTCGGCAAGGCGGTCTGCGTGCAGTACGGGACGGCGAACATCGTCGCCGTACCCGTGGAGGCGGGGCCGGGGGGTGCGCCCGTACCGCCGCAGTTCGTGAACACGGGGCTGCCCGAGTTCCAGCGCTGCCTGGCGTTGCTGGGCCGGATGTGGCGGCTTCGGTTCGGCCTGAACCAGGAGCAGGCGGGCCGTTGGACCGTCGACTTCCAGGCCCAGCTGGCCTCGCTCGACCCGGCGGCGCTGGGTTCGCCGGAGAGCTGGTGGTCGGTGCTGCTCGAACAGATGTGGGACGGGCTGCTGTGATGCCCCGCCGCTGATCCATACGCGTGTGGAGGGCCGGGCCCGGTCGTCGCGACCGGGCCCGGCCCTTTCGCGTGGTGCCCGTGACCCGTACGCGGAGTGCCGTACGCGGAGTGTCGCGTTATGAACATTTCCGTCCGATACATCAAGATGTGCGCGAAATCATCATTTCGCGTCCGTTCGTGTTGTTTCGGCGGAGAGGGATTCCAGGATGAGCAGCGCATCGGTGTCGCCCCGGGGGTTCGTGGCCGTACGGGGGCGTGGTTACCGCCCCGAACAGGTCGACGCATACGCCGCCGCCCTGTCCCGGGACCGGGACGCGGCCTGGGAACGGGCCGCCCGGCTCACGGTGCTCGCCAGGGAGATGGAGGCGGAGGCGGTCCGGCTGCGGGAGGTCGTGGCGGCGCTGGCCCCGCAGTCGTACGAGTCGCTCGGCGAGCGGGCGCGGCGGCTGTTCGAGCTGGGGCAGGAGGAGGCCGCGGCCGTCCGTGAGGGAGCCCGGCAGGAGGCGCGGCGCCTTGCGGACGAGGCGCGGGCGCACGCGGACGGCGTACGGGACGCCGCACAGGCGCACGCCGACACCGTGCGCGCCGAGGCCGACGAACGCGCCCGCCGGCGGCTGCTCGCCGCACGCGCCGAGGCCGACGAGATCCGAGTCGCCGCCCGGCGTGAGGTGAAGGAAGGGCGCGGAGAGGCCCTCGAAGGGTTGCGCGAGGTGCGGCAGCGCACCATCGGGATGCTCGCCGAACAGACCGAGAAGCACGCGGAGCGCTGGGCCGAGGTGGAGCGGGCCGAGGAGGAGCGGGCGGCCGAGATGGACGCGCGCGGCGCCGAACGGGTGACGCGGGCTCAGGCGGCGCTGGCCGAGGCCGAGCAGGACTTCGAGGAGGCGGAGGCGTCGGTGGAGCGGCGCGAGGAAGAGGCACACGCGCGTGCCGATGAGATCCTCGCTGAGGCACGGGCGCGGGCGGAGCGGATCGCGAGGGAGACGGAGCGGGTGCTGCGCGAGCACGGGGAACGCTGGGACGACGTACAGGCACAGATGGACCACGTACGCAGCAGCCTGACGGCACTGACGGGGCGGGCGGCACCGCTGGAGTAACACGGTGCCGCCGGGGAGCCGGGGCGGCCGACTCCACCCGGGGGTGCTGGGGAGCCGGGGCGGCCGAACCCACCCAGGGGCGCTGGGAAGCCGGGTGACTGAACCCACCCAGGGGCGCGGGGAACTGCGCGACCAGCCCCCACCGGCCCGCGCCCGACACCGGCCCCCGCCCCCCTCTTATGTCACCCCCGCCTCACCGCCCCCGCGAGAATCCACCCCTCCACCGCCTCGTACTGCCTGCGCTGCTCCTCCGCCTTCCGCCGCCCGGAGACCACGGTCCCCAGCCACCCGAAGGCGAACCCCGCCGGGATCGAGATCAGCCCCGTCGTAGTGAACGGCAACCAGTTGAAGTCGGCTTCGGGGAACGCGGACACCGGTGACCCGGAGACGAGGTTGGTGCCCGGCATCAGCAGCAACACCGTGAGCGTGCCGCCGATCAGCGTGCAGAGCAGTCCCGTCCGTGTGTAGCGCCGCCAGAAGAGGCTGTAGACGAGGGCGGGGGCGAGCGCCGAGGCGCCGACGCAGAAGGACAGGATCACCAGCGGCTGCAGGCTCCGGTGCTGGATCAGCGTCGCGAGGAAGATCGTGGGGACGCCGACCGCCAGCGCGGACACCCGGGCCAGCAGGATCTCGCGGCGCGGTGTCATCGACGGGGCCCGCGCCGCGAACACGTCGTGGGCGAGGGAGTTCGCGCAGGCGAGAATCATGCCGGCGACGGAGGCGAGGAGGGTGAGGAAGAGGGCCGTGGTGACCGTGGTGAACAGGAGGGTCTCCCCGGTCGACACCTGTGGCCCGAACGCCGCCCGCGACCCCAGCAGATACGCCGTGTTGCCCTGCGGATCCGCCTGCGCGATCGCCGCGCGCCCGACCAGCGCCGTCGCCCCGACCCCGACGACCGTGATGACCAGGACGAACACGGCCACCGCCGACACCGCCCAGGACATCGAACGCCGCACCTGGCGGGCGCTGGACGCGGTGTACATGCGCATGGTGACGTGCGGCAGACAGGCACCGCCGATGACGACGGCGAGCTGCGAGGTGATCATGTCGAGGCGCGGATACGGTCCGCCCGCGAACTCCAGTCCCGACGTCAGGAAGTCCTGCCCCACCCCGCTCTGCCGGGCCGCCGTGTCGAACAGTGCTCCCGGGTTCCAGGAGAACCGGTGCATGACCAGTACGGCGACCACGGCGCCCGACCCGAGCAGCATGACCATCTTCAGGATCTGGATGAGCGCGGTGCCCTTCATGCCGCCGATGGCCGCGTAGCTGATCATCAGCAGGCCGAGGCCGATGATGAAGCCCGTCTTCAGCGAGTCGCCGGAGAACCCCAGGATGAACGCCAGCAGTTGGCCGGCCCCCGCGAGCTGCACCAGCATCAGCGGCAGCAGCGCGGCGAGGGTGACCAGGCACGCGGCGATCCGCACGGCACGCCCGGGCATCCGGCGCGCGAGTGCGTCCCCCATGGTGAACCGGCCCGCGTTGCGCAGGGGTTCGGCCAGCAGGAACATCAGCAGCATCAGCGACAGGGCGGTGCTGAGGGCCAGGACGACGCCGTCGTAGCCGCAGAGCGCGATGACCCCGCCGGTGCCGAGGACGGTCGCGGCGGAGATGTAGTCGCCCGCGATGGCGAGGCCGTTGCGCACGGGGGAGAGGGAGTTGTAGCCGGTGTAGAACTCGTCGAGGTCGTCGCCGTCCGGGCCGGTCATCACGCACAGCAGGAGGGTGAGGGTGGCGACGGCGGAGAACGCCACCAGGCTCATCGCCTGCGCGGAGTCGCTGAAGCCGGTCATCGCGTTCCCGCCTCTCGCCTCGCGTCGATCTCGGACTGCTTGCGGATGCGGTCCGCGAGCGGGTCGACGTAGCGGCGCGCGGTGTGCTCGTACACGGCGATCGCCAGCCAGGTGACGGGCAGTTGGAGCAGGGCGAGGAGCAGTCCTGTGGGCAGTCCGTCGGTGCCGCCGCTTGCCATGAAGGACGGTGCGTAGGCGGACAGCACCAGGAAGAGCGTGAAGTAGCCGAGCGCGGTGAGGGTGGCGGTGCGCCGTTGCCAGCGGTAGGCGCTGCGCAGGATCCGCAGGTCGCTGTGGTGGCCGAGCGGGGAGCGGTCCCGCGAGCGGTGCGGGGCGGGTCGGGGCGGCGGTTCGGGTGGCTGCCAGGGGTAGGTGGGATACGGCTGTGACGGGTTGTGGGACATCCCGTGTTCCTTGCGTGGCTCGGGCCCGGCGCGGCGGACCGCAGGGAGTTGGGGGGTGGGTGGGGGAGCGGAGCCCCGCACGTTACCCGCCGGTTCGGAGTTGTCCACCCCTTTCACCAAACTGATCGGTCGGTATGCGCTTACTTCGCTGACCTGCGGTGTTACCCCCGTTAACTCAGACTTTTGGTCCCGTCGGAGCGTGTGCGGGCGCCTACTTCGGGTGCATGGACGGTCGGGGGCATGGGCATGGGCATGGGCTGGGCGTGGGTGGCCGGACGGACGCTTCCCGCCGTGTCAGTGACCGAGGTGCACGCGCGCGTAGTGGACGGCGGGGCGGTCGTTGAGGGTGAGCGTGCCGGTGACGGTGAAGCCGTTGCGTTCGAGGACGGTTCGGGACGCCACGTTGTCGAGCGTCGTGCGCGCGGTCATCCCGGTGAGGCCGTACGCCGTCGCGGACAGGCGGCACAGCTCCCGTACCGCGGCCGTCGCCACACCGCGCCCCGAGGCCGACTCGGCCACCCGGTAACCGAGTTCGGCGGTGCCGCCTTCCGCGTCCATCAGGTTCATCCGGCCGATCAGCTCGCCGTCCTCGTCCAGCACGACGTGGAAGTGGCAGACACCGGCGTCCTGTTCGGCGAGAAGCGCATCGAGGCGTACGGCGAACTCGGTGAAGTACGCGTCGCCGCGGTCCGGGATGGAGCGGGCGAAGTAGGCGCGGTTCGTCAGCTCGAAGGCCAGCAGGGCATCGACGTGATCGGCCCGCAGGCGCTCCAGTTCGACCATGCGGACCAGAGTAGGTGTGTCCCGGTTCCCGAACACCCGGATAAACCCCCGCCCCCGGCATGGTCTGCCGCGGCAGGTTCCCGCCCTGCGGCTCACTGTTCCTTGAGCACAGGGAAGCGCCGCGGCGCCATTACCAGCAGCACCACGAACGCCAGTGCCGCCGCGCCCGCAGCCCCCAGGTACACCGCGTGCACCGCGTCCGCGATGGCCGCGCGGGTCGCCTCAGGGGCCGTACCGGCGTCCAACGCGCGCGTGACGGAGTCGAGGTCGCCGGCGCCGCCCAGGCGGGAGGCGAGGACGCCGTTGGCCACCGCGCCGAAGACGGCCGCGCCGACCGTCTGGCCGGTCTGGCGGCAGAAGAGGACGGACGCGGTCGTGGTGCCGCGTTCCGCCCAGCCCACCGTCGACTGGACCCCGACGATCAACGGGAGCTGGAACAGGCCGAGCGCGGCGCCCAGGAGCAGCATCAGCAGGGTCGGCTGCCACGCTTCGCCCGGGTAGGGCAGGAAGGGGAAGGCGAACAGGATCAGGGCAGCCGTGCCGATGCCCAGCATCGCCGTGTTGCGGAAGCCGATGCGCCGGTACACGTGCTGGCTCAGCGCCGCCGACACCGGCCAGCTCAACGTCCATACGGACAGCACGAATCCGGCGGCGACCGGGGTGAGGCCGAGCACCGACTGGGCGTACGTCGGCAGGAAGACCGTGGGGGCGACCATGAGGAGGCCCAGGGCGCCGAGTGCGAGGTTCACCGCGGCGATCGTGCGGCGGCGCCACACCCAGCCGGGGATGATCGGCTCGGCAGCCCGGCGCTCCACCAGGACCACGACGGCCACCAGGGCGAGTCCCGCACCGAACAACGCCAGTGACGGCCCGGAGAACCAGGCCCACGCCACCCCGCCCTGCACGAGCGCCGTCAGCAGCACGCCCCCGCACGCGAACACCGCCAGCGCCCCCGCCCAGTCGACACGCGCGCGCGTGGTCGTCGCCTCGGCGCGCTGCGGCTCATGGAGGTAGCGGACGATCAGCCACAACGCCACCGCCCCGACCGGCAGATTGACCAGGAAGATCCACCGCCAGTCCGCGTACGCCGCCAGCACCCCGCCGACCTCCGGCCCCGCGACCGCCGCCACCGCCCACACCGTGGACAGCTTGGCCTGGATCTTCGGGCGCTCCTTGAGGGGGTACAGGTCGGCGGCGAGTGTCTGGACCGTGCCCTGCAGTGCCCCGCCGCCCAGGCCCTGCACGATCCGGAAGGCGATCAGCGCGCCCATGTTCCACGCCGACGCGCACAGGAGCGAGCCCAGCAGGAACAGTGCCGCCCCGGCGACCAGGACGGGCTTGCGCCCGAAGGTGTCGGACAGCTTGCCGTACAACGGCAGGGTCACCGTCACGGCCAGCAGATAGCCGGAGAACAGCCAGGAGAAGACCGAGAAGCCGCCCAGGTCGCCGACGATCTGCGGGACCGCCGTGGAGACGATGGTGGCGTCGAGGGCCGCCAGCGCCATCGCGAGCATCAGGGCGGCCACGACGGCTCCGCGCCGGTTCGTCGACAGGCGTTCCACGGACTCGCCTGTCGCCGGCTTCGTGTCGTCCACGCCGATTCCTTCCCCCTGCACCTATCTGCCGCACGACAGCTTCCCACTTGCTCCTCACGCGACGGCAGGGTGGAGCCTCGGGGGGCCGAAGGGTGGAGCCGACCCCTAGATCGCCTCCACCCGGGGGTGGACTGCCCCTAGGGGGACCTCCGTACCAGGGCTGGGGGTGGGTTCGTACTGCCGGAGGAGGAGACGGGCCCCGGTCCGTCCTTAACCTGGCTTTACGCCGCTGGGGACCGGTGGGAGGGGAAGGACCGGAGCCGCGGGGGTGGGGTTTTCCCCCGTAGAAGAGGGTGCCGAGCACCAGCGCGCCGGCCGTCCCGCGGCACCAGACTGAACGCCGTAACCAGGCAACGAACCGATCGCCCTGCTGATCGGCTGTATATCCGCTGACCGATATAGGAGACATACCGTGACATCGGCTGTGACCATCACCAGGCACGGGGGCACTGGAGGGCGTACGGCCGTTGCCGCGCGAGCGCGACAGGTCGTCAAGGCATACGGGTCCGGTGAGACCCGTGTCGTCGCCCTCGACCATGTGGACGTGGACATCGCTCGCGGTCAGTTCACCGCGATCATGGGCCCCTCGGGGTCCGGCAAGTCCACCCTCATGCACTGCCTCGCCGGGCTCGACACCGTGACGAGCGGTCAGATCCATCTCGACGACACCGAGATCACCGGCCTGAAGGACAAGAAGCTCACGCGACTGCGCCGGGACCGGGTCGGCTTCATCTTCCAGGCGTTCAACCTGCTTCCGACGCTCAACGCCCTCGAGAACATCACGCTGCCCATGGACATCGCCGGGCGCAAGCCCGACAAGCAGTGGCTCGCACGCGTGGTGGACACGGTCGGACTCTCGGACCGGCTCAAGCACCGGCCCACCCAGCTCTCCGGCGGCCAGCAGCAGCGCGTCGCCGTGGCCCGCGCCCTGGCCGCCCGGCCCGAGATCATCTTCGGCGACGAGCCGACCGGAAACCTCGACTCGCGCGCGGGTGCCGAAGTACTGGGCTTCCTGCGCCGCTCCGTCGACGAGCTCGGGCAGACCATCGTGATCGTCACGCACGACCCGGTGGCCGCCTCGTACGCGGACCGGGTGCTGTACCTCGCCGACGGCCGGATCGTCGACGAGATGTACAAGCCGACCGCCGAGGCCGTCCTGGACCGCATGAAGGACTTCGACGCCCGGGGGCGTACGTCATGACCGTCATGAAGACCTCCAGGCGCAACTTCTTCGCCCACAAGGGACGCATGGCCCTGTCGGCCGTGGCCGTCCTGCTGTCGGTGGCCTTCGTCTGCGGGACGCTGGTGTTCACGGACACCATGTCCACCACCTTCGACAAGCTCTTCGCGGCCACCTCCTCGGACGTCACGGTGAGCGCCAAGGGCGCCTCCGACAGCGGCGAGACGACCTCCGACAACGGCAAGCCGCCGGTCATGCCGGCCGCCGTGGTCGACGAGGTACGCAAGGCACAGGGCGTGAAGACGGCGGAGGGGACCGTCTTCTCGACCTCGGTGACCGTCGTGGACGCCGACAAGGACAGCCTTTCGCCGTCCGGCGGCGGCCCGACCATCGTCGGCAGCTGGAACGGCAACGACGCCCGCACCATGAAGGTGACCTCCGGTGCGGTGCCGACGAACCCCGGCCAGGTCATGGTCGACAAGGACACCGTCGACAAGCACCACCTGAAGCTCGGTGACGAGATCGGCGTGATCAGCGCGGTCGGCACGCACACCGCGAAGATCTCCGGCGTCGCCGCCTTCCAGGTCACCAACCCCGGTGCCGCGATCTTCTACCTGGACAGCAAGACGGCCCAGGAGACGCTGGTCGGCAGGACGGGCGTGTTCACGAACGTCAACGTCACGGCCGCTTCCGGGGTCACCGACGACCAGCTGAAGAAGAACGTCGCGGCCGAGATCGGTGGCGGCTACAAGGTGCAGACCGCCAAGGAGACCGCCGACGCCAACCAGAAGGACGTCGAGGGTTTCATGAACGTCATGAAGTACGCGATGCTCGGCTTCGCCGGGATCGCCTTCCTCGTCGGCATCTTCCTGATCATCAACACCTTCTCGATGCTGGTCGCACAGCGCACCCGTGAGATCGGCCTGATGCGGGCCATCGGTTCCTCGCGCAAGCAGGTCAACGGCTCCGTACTCGTCGAGGCGCTCCTGCTGGGCGTGTTCGGGTCGGTCCTCGGGGTGGGCGCCGGTGTCGGGCTCGCGGTCGGGCTGATGAAGCTCATGGGCTCCATGGGCATGCACCTGTCGACCAGTGACCTCACGATCGCCTGGACGACCCCGGTCGTCGGTCTGGTCCTCGGCGTGGTCGTCACCGTCCTGGCCGCCTGGCTGCCGGCCCGCCGCGCGGGCAAGGTCTCGCCCATGGCAGCGCTGCGGGACGCGGGCGCCCCGGCCGATGCCAGGGCCGGCCGGGTCCGCGCCCTGGTGGGGACGCTCCTGACCGGTGGCGGCGCCGCCGCGCTCTACCTGGCCGCTAACGCCGACAAGGCCAAGGAGGGCTCGCTGTGGCTCCTCCTCGGCGTGGTGTTCTCCCTGATCGGCTTCGTCGTGATCGGCCCGCTCCTCGCGGGTGTCGCGGTGCGTGTCCTGGGCGCGGTCGTCCTGCGGGTGTTCGGCCCCGTCGGCCGCATGGCCGAGCGCAACGCCCTGCGCAACCCGCGCCGGACGGGAGCCACGGGCGCCGCCCTGATGATCGGCCTCGCGCTGGTCGCCTGTCTGTCGGTCGTCGGCTCGTCGATGGTCGCCTCGGCCACGGACGAGCTCGACAAGACGGTCGGCACGGACTTCATCATCCAGTCCGACAGCGGGCAGATGGTCACACCGGCGGCCGTGAAGGCCGTGCGGGACACGCCGGGTCTTGAGAAGGTCACCGAGTACAGGACGACGGAGGCCGACTACACGGCCCCCGACGGCAAGACGCTCAAGAACACCGACATCACGGCGGCCGACCCGACGTACGCGACCGTTCTGCGGACCGAGACGGTCGCCGGGAACCTCGCCGACGCCTACAAGCCCGACTCGATGTCCGTGCACGACAAGTTCGCCAAGGCGCACGGCATCCACCTCGGGTCGAAGATCAAGATCGCGTTCAAGGACGGCGCGACCGCGAACCTGACGGTGCGGGCCATCACGAGCAGCGAGGGAATCATCGACGCGGGCTCGAAGTACATCTCCACCGCCACCCTCGCCAGGTACGTGCCGGCCGAAAAGATGCCGCTCGACCAACTGGTCTTCGCCAACGCCAAGGACGGGCAGACGGACGCCGCGTACACGGCCCTGAAGTCGGCGCTGCACGACTACCCGCAGTACACCGTGCGCGACCAGACCGACTACAAGCAGGCGTTCAAGGACCAGATCGGCCAGCTCCTGAACATGATCTACGGCCTGCTGGCCCTCGCGATCATCGTCGCGATCCTGGGTGTCGTGAACACCCTGGCGCTCTCGGTGGTGGAGCGGACCCGGGAGATCGGCCTCATGCGGGCCATCGGCCTCTCGCGGCGCCAGCTGCGGCGGATGATCCGCCTGGAGTCGGTGGTGATCGCACTCTTCGGCGCACTGCTGGGGCTGGGCCTCGGCATGGGCTGGGGCGCGACCGCCCAGAAGCTCCTCGCCCTGCAGGGTCTGAAGGTCCTGGAGATCCCCTGGCCGACGATCATCGCGGTCTTCGTCGGCTCGGCCTTCGTGGGCCTGTTCGCCGCCCTGATCCCGGCGTTCCGGGCGGGCCGGATGAACGTGCTGAACGCGATCGCGACCGAATAGCCACCCGAGCCACCCTGGAACGGGGGAACGCCCGGCGCCGAGAAGTCACGGGGGACTTCTCGGCGCCGGGTTCGTGCATGTCAGCCCGTCCGGCGATTGAGGACGAGGCCCTTCGGGCCGATGGGGGTCCGGGGGCGGTGCCCCTGGGGGCGGGGTCGAAGGGGCGGTGCCCCTGGGGACGGGTCGGGGCGGTGCCCTTGGGGATGGGCAGGGGGGAGCGCTCTTGGCACGGGCAGCGTTCTTGGGGGACGGGCCGGGGCAGAGTTCCTCGGCAGGGGCAGCGTTCTTGGGGATGGGACGGGTAGGCGCGGCAGGGGCGAGAAAACCGCGAGGCCCGCCCGCCCCCGCACCCACCCTGTGGAAAACGGACCCTGCGGATAACCGGCGTTATCCACAGCCCCCGCACCGGCCGCCACCGCGTCGTAGGCTGGAGACCCCCCGGCCGGTCACCGCGTCGGGTCCTTCGCGTTGCCCGCCCCCTGACAGCCCCCAGTCGACCCCCGGTCGGCCCCCCGGACGAAAGCCGCCCAGAATGAGCCTGCACGGTCTGCTCGACGCCGTCGTCAAGGACCCCGCCCTCGCGGAAGCGATCACGGCGGCCCAGGACGGCAACCGCATGCACGTCGACCTGGTCGGCCCCCCGGCGGCGCGCCCCTTCGCGATCGCCGCCCTCGCGCGTGAGGCGGGCCGGCCGGTGCTCGCGGTGACGGCGACAGGCCGCGAGGCCGAGGACCTGGCCGCGGCCCTGCGCTCCCTGCTCCCGCCGGAGGAGGTCGTGGAGTACCCGTCCTGGGAGACCCTCCCGCACGAGCGCCTCAGCCCCCGCAGCGACACCGTCGGCCGCCGCCTGGCCGTCCTGCGCCGCCTCGCCCACCCCCGTCCCGACGACCCCGAGACCGGCCCGGTCTCCGTGGTCGTCGCGCCCGTACGGTCCGTGCTCCAGCCGCAGGTCAAGGGCCTCGGCGACCTGGAGCCGGTCGCCCTGCGAACCGGGCAGACCGCCGACCTGAACGCGATCGTGGAGGCCCTCGCCGCCGCCGCGTACGCGCGCGTGGAGCTCGTCGAGAAGCGCGGGGAGTTCGCCGTACGAGGCGGCATCCTCGACGTCTTCCCGCCCACCGAGGAACACCCCCTGCGCGTCGAGTTCTGGGGCGACGACGTCGAGGAGATCCGCTACTTCAAGGTCGCCGACCAGCGGTCCCTGGAGGTCGCCGACCACGGACTGTGGGCCCCGCCCTGCCGCGAACTGCTCCTGACGGACGACGTACGCACACGCGCGCGTGCCCTCGCCGAGCAGCACCCCGAACTGGGCGAACTGCTCGGCAAGATCGGCGAGGGGATCGCCGTGGAGGGCATGGAGTCCCTGGCTCCCGTCCTCGTCGACGACATGGAACTCCTGGTCGACGTCCTGCCCAAGGGCGCCATGGCCGTCGTGTGCGACCCGGAGCGGGTACGCACGCGTGCGTCCGATCTCGTCGCGACCTCGCAGGAGTTCCTGCACGCCTCCTGGGCGGCCACCGCGGGCGGCGGCGAGGCGCCCATCGACGTCGGCGCGGCCTCCCTGTGGTCCATCGCGGACGTCCGGGACCGCGCGCGCGAGCTGGACATGATGTGGTGGTCGGTGTCGCCGTTCGCGGCGGACCTGGAGTTCGAGGCGGACACGCTCCAACTCGGCATGCACGCGCCCGAGACCTACCGCGGCGACACCGCCAAGGCGCTCGCCGACACCAAGGGCTGGCTGGCCGAGGGCTGGCGCACAGTCTTCGTGACCGAGGCCCACGGCCCCGCGGCCCGTACGGTCGAGGTGCTGGGCGGCGAGGGCGTCGCGGCCCGCCTGGAGGCCGACCTGGTGGCGGTCTCCCCGTCCGTCGTGCACGTGGCGTGCGGCTCGATCGAGTACGGCTTCATCGACCCGGCACTGCGGCTCGCGGTCCTGACCGAGACCGACCTGACCGGGCAGAAGGCGGCCGGCAAGGACGGCGCCCGCATGCCGGCGCGCCGCCGCAAGACCATCGACCCGCTCACCCTGGAGACGGGCGACTACATCGTCCACGAACAGCACGGCGTCGGCCGCTACATCGAGATGGTCCAGCGGACCGTGCAGGGCGCCACGCGCGAGTACCTCGTCGTCGAGTACGCCCCCGCCAAGCGCGGCCAGCCGGGCGACCGGCTGTACATCCCCACCGACCAGCTGGAACAGATCACCAAGTACGTCGGCGGCGAGGCCCCCACGCTGCACCGGCTCGGCGGCGCCGACTGGACGAAGACCAAGGCGCGCGCGAAGAAGGCCGTCAAGGAGATCGCCGCCGACCTGATCAAGCTGTACAGCGCGCGGATGGCGGCCCCCGGGCACGCGTTCGGCTCGGACACGCCCTGGCAGCGTGAACTGGAGGACGCCTTCCCGTACGCGGAGACGCCCGACCAGCTCACCACCATCTCCGAGGTCAAGGAGGACATGGAGAAGTCGATCCCCATGGACCGCCTGGTCTGCGGCGACGTCGGCTACGGCAAGACCGAGATCGCGGTCCGGGCCGCCTTCAAGGCCGTCCAGGACGGCAAGCAGGTCGCGGTGCTGGTGCCGACCACACTGCTGGTGCAGCAGCACTTCGGGACGTTCAGCGAGCGGTACTCGCAGTTCCCGGTGGTCGTGAAGGCGCTCAGCCGTTTTCAGACCGACACCGAGGCGAAGGCCACCCTGGAGGGCCTGCGCGAGGGCTCGGTGGACGTCGTCATCGGCACCCACCGCCTGTTCTCCTCGGAGACCAAGTTCAAGGACCTCGGCCTGGTCATCGTCGACGAGGAACAGCGCTTCGGCGTCGAGCACAAGGAGCAGCTGAAGAAGCTCCGCGCGAACGTCGACGTACTGACCATGTCCGCGACCCCGATCCCGCGCACCCTGGAGATGGCGGTCACCGGCATCCGCGAGATGTCGACGATCACCACGCCCCCGGAGGAGCGCCACCCGGTGCTCACCTTCGTCGGGCCGTACGAGGAGAGGCAGATCGGCGCGGCCATCCGCCGTGAACTGCTGCGCGAGGGCCAGGTCTTCTACATCCACAACCGTGTCGAGTCGATCGACCGGGCGGCCGCGCGCCTGCGCGAGATCGTCCCCGAGGCACGCATCGCGACCGCGCACGGCCAGATGTCCGAGCAGTCGCTGGAGCAGGTCGTCGTCGACTTCTGGGAGAAGAAGTTCGACGTGCTCGTGTCGACCACGATCGTCGAGTCCGGCATCGACATCTCCAACGCGAACACGCTGATCGTGGAGCGCGGCGACAACTTCGGCCTCTCCCAGCTGCACCAGCTGCGCGGCCGGGTGGGCCGTGGCCGCGAGCGGGGCTACGCGTACTTCCTGTACCCCCCGGAGAAGCCGCTCACGGAGACGGCCCACGAGCGCCTGGCGACGATCGCCCAGCACACCGAGATGGGCGCGGGCATGTACGTCGCGATGAAGGACCTGGAGATCCGCGGCGCGGGCAATCTCCTCGGCGGCGAACAGTCCGGGCACATCGCGGGCGTCGGCTTCGACCTCTACGTCCGCATGGTCGGCGAGGCCGTCGCGGACTACCGGGCCGCCCTGGAGGGCGGAGTGGAGGAGGAGCCGCCCCTGGAGGTCAAGATCGAGCTCCCGGTCGACGCGCACGTCCCGCACGACTACGCGCCGGGTGAGCGGCTCAGGCTGCAGGCGTACCGGGCGATCGCCTCGGTCAACACCGAGGAGGACGTCAAGGCCGTACGCGAGGAACTCGTCGACCGCTACGGCAAGTTGCCCGAGCCCGTCGAGAACCTGCTGCTCGTGGCGGGGCTGCGGATGCTCGCACGCGCGTGTGGCGTCGGTGACGTCGTCCTCCAGGGCACCAACATCCGCTTCGCACCGGTGGAGTTGCGCGAGTCCCAGGAACTGCGGGTCAAGCGGCTGTACCCGGGCACCGTCATCAAGCCGTCCGCGCACCAGGTGCTGGTACCGCGCCCGAAGACGGCGAAGGTGGGCGGAAAGCCGCTGATGGGGCGGGAGTTGCTCGGCTGGGTGGGCGAGTTCCTGACATCGATCCTGGGCTCATGACGGTGTGCCCTGCGGTCGGCCCCCGGGCTTGACCGGGGGTCCGGGGTGGGGCCGGGGGGCGTCGCTCGTGGTCGGGCCGCGGGTGTGGCGCTGTGCCGTGCCGCGCCGTCGGGCGATGCGCGTGACCGGGGGCCGAGGTGAGGTGGCCGCGGGCGTGAAGGTGTGGCCCGCGGCGCGGGGTTCGCGGCGGCCGCGCGGTCGGGTCCGACGGCGCGGGGTTCGCGGCGGCCGTGTGGTCGGGTCTGACGGCTCGGGGATTCCCCGCGTGGTGGGGGCGCACGGCTTCGGGTGTCCGTGTGTGGTTGGGACGGGCGGCTTCGGGTGTCCCGGTGTGGTCGGGGCATGTGGCTCGGGGCGGTGCGCACGGTCGGAGCGCGCGGCTAGGGGATGACCCGTGTGGTTGGGTCCCGCAGGTTGTGAGTGGCTCGTTCGGTCGGGTCCCGCGGCTTCGGGTGTCCGTGTGTGGTCGGGGCATGCGGCTCGGGGCGGTGCGCACCACGGTCCGGGCCTGCGGCCGGAGTCTTCGTCTGCGGGCAGGTCCCGTAGCTCGGGGTTCAATGGGGCAGGTCCCGTAGCTCGGGGTTCAGTGGGGTCAGGGCGTGCGGAACAGCGTGGTCGCCAGTGCCCGGAACATCTCCTCGGGGTCCTTGTCGCCGACCGGGCCGTCCAGGCTGTGGCTGAGGAGCAGCGTGGCGAAGCCGTGGGCGAGGGACCAGGCGGCGACCCCCGCGAGGCGGCTGTCGATGCCGAAGTCCTCCGCCTGTACGGCCGAGACCGAGGTGCGCAGGGCGTCGGCGGCCAGGGCCCGGGCCGTGGTGAGTTCGAGGTCGTCCGCGCGCAGCAGTTCCGGCGTGAACATCACCTGGAAGTGGGCGGGGTGCTCGCGGGCGAAGCGTACGTAGTGCACGCCCGCGTCCTTGAGGTCCGAGGCCTCCTTGAGGGTGGCCGCGAGCAGCCCGAAGCCCTCTGCCGCGATCGCCGTGAGGAGCCCGGTGCGGTCCCTGAAGTGATGGGCCGGGGCCGCGTGCGAGACGCCGGCGCGGCGGGCCAGATCGCGCAGGCTCAGCCCGGCGGGGCCGTCGGCGGCGATGACATCGAGCGCGGCGGTGAGGATCGCGTGGCGGAGGTCGCCGTGGTGGTAGGGGCGGTTCGGCTGCTTCGTTTCCGCGGGTGCCATGAGCAGCAGCGTACGCGGAATCTTTCCATTGACAAGTTCGGGCGGGTGAGGCAATCTAGTCAGTGTCAAGTTGCGTCAGGTTGTGGATGCGATGGAGGGGGTACGCCATGTCGGAGTACGACGATGAAGCTGTGACCGGTGCGGTCGGCGGCGCTGTGGAACCGGCCCGGGTGCGTCAGCTCTGGCACCTCCTGGAACCCCTGCACGCGGTGCTCTACTACGCGCCGGAGGTCTTCGAGGAGGCGGCGGCGCTCGGGTACGACACGAAGGAGCGCTGGCCGAGCTACTTCCCCCTGCGTGCAGCGCCGTTGGGTCCGGTGGGCGCCGAGCGAGTGGCCTCCGCCTTCTACAGCTTCAGCCCGCGCATGGTCGCCGAGCACATCGACCCGGCGTGGGCGACGGCCGACCCCGGTGCGGTACTCGCGGCGAGACTGCGAGGCATCGACCGGGCCTACCGGGCGATCCTCGGCGACCGCGTCGACGGTCCCGAGCTGGCGGAGGCCGCCGCCCTCGCCCGCAGAGCCGCCGAGTCGGTGAACACGGCGGGTCGCCCGCTCGCCGCGGCCAACGCGGAACTGGAGTGGCCCGAGGCCCCGCACCTCCAGCTGTGGCAGGCGGCGACGATCCTGCGTGAGCATCGGGGCGACGGCCACCTGGCGGCCCTGCTGGTGGCCGGTCTCGACCCAATTGAGTCGCTGGTCTCCTTCGCCGCGATCGGCGCCGCGTCCGTGCAGCGCTTCGAGAGCCGGGGCTGGAGCCCCGGCGAATGGGAGTCCGCACGGGCACGCCTGACGGCTCGTGGCCTGGTCGACGAGCAGGGCGGCGCCACGGACGCCGGCCGCGACCTCCGGCACCGAGTGGAACACCATACCGACCAACTCGCCTCCGCCCCGTGGCAGTTGCTCGGCGTGACGGCCACGGCCCGTCTCGCGGACCTGCTCGGAGACTTCTGGGTCGCGGTGCTGTCCTCAGGGTTGCTCCCGTCGGAGACGACCCTGGGCATAGGGAAGGTCTGATCGTGATACGCAGGGCGGATGCTTGGGCGACTATCTCTCGTGGAGCAGTTGGACGGGTTCCGTTCCGCACTCGGCCGGAACGAGATCCTGACCGAGGTGATCGCCGGAACGGCGACGCTTGACCTGCCCGGCTGGTACGTGACGGCGGGCTGTCTGTACCAGACCGTGTGGAACGAGATGACCGGCAGACCTCCGGCCCACGGCATCAAGGACTACGACGTCTTCTACTTCGACGACACCGATCTCTCCTGGGAGGCCGAAGATGCCGTGATCAAGGCTGGACGGGAGGTGTTCGACGGACTGCCGGCCGAGGTGGAGATCCGCAACGAGGCCCGCGTGCATCTCTGGTACGAGCAGAAGTTCGGAGTGCCCTGCCCGCCCCACGACTCCACCGAGTCCGCCATCGACCGCTTCGCCGCGACGACTTGCTGTCTGGGCGTGCGGCTTGACCCCGGCGGCGACTGGCGCGTGTACGCACCCCACGGACTGTCCGACGTGTTCAACCTCGTGGTCCGGCCCAACCCGGTGCTCGCGCCGAGAGAGGTCTACGAGGCCAAGGCCGCACGCTGGAAAGAGGTGTGGCCGGAGCTCACGGTGCTGCCGTGGCCGGCCTGACCTCGGCGGACCTCGGCGGACCTCGGCGGACCTCTGCGGACCTTTGCGGACGCAGAAGCCGCCCGCCGGAGACGGAACTCCGCGGACGGCCTCTGGGTCGGAGGAGGTTGGGGAGCCCGCTCGGGCTGTGCTCGGCGGGTCGGGTGTCCTCCGTGGGCCTTCGGGCCTCGGGCCTTCGGGTCTTGTCTTGCGGGCTCTCGGGCCTTCGGCCTTACGGCTGTTCGGGCCTGTCGCGATCCATGCCGAGCGACCCTTCGATCTTCTGCTGCGCGTCGTCGACCTGGCCCTCGTACTTGTTGCCCGTCTTGTCGTTGGCCTTTCGTTCCGCCATGTCGGACATGCCCTTGGCCTTGTCCTGCATCTGGCGGTTGCTCTTGAACCTGTCGAAGATGCCCATCCAGAGCTCCTTCCGGAGGCGACTCAGAAACGACGATACGGCCGTTATGTCCGTGATGCCCACTCGAAGGGTGTGGCCCGGACCTCCTGAATGCCGCGGTGCGCCCGCTGGCTACGGTGTGCGCGGCGCCCTTCAAGGGAAGGCGCTCCCTGCGGGGGCGGACCGGGTTGCAAGGGGAGGGGCGCACGTGATGCGTCTGAGGGGCGGGGCTGCGGCCGCCGTCGTGCTGGTGTTCGCCGTGGCCGGGTGCAAGGCGGAGACGACCGCAGGGTCCGGCGGGCCGGAGGAGGCCGGGGGCTCGGGTGCGGCCCTCACTGCCGCGGAGTCGCTCACCGTGAAGGGGCGGGCGCCCAAGACGGGGTACGACCGCGACAGGTTCGGCACCGCGTGGGCGGACACGGACTCGAACGAGTGCGACACCCGCGACGACATACTGAAACGCGACCTGGAGGACGTGAAGTTCACTCGCGGGGACTGCAAGGTGTCCTACGGCGTGCTGGAGTCGGACCCGTACTCGGGCAAGGAGGTGACCTACCGGCGCGGACGCAGCCAGGTCGACATCGACCATGTGGTCGCGCTCTCCGACGCCTGGCAGAAGGGCGCCAAGTACTGGGTCGCCAGCAAACGCATAGCCCTCGCCAACGACCCCCTCAACCTTCTCGCCGTGGACGCGAGCACCAACCGCTCCAAGGGCGACGGTGACACGGCGACGTGGCTGCCGCCCAACAAGGCGTACCGGTGCACCTACGTGGCCGCGCAGGTCGCCGTGAAGAAGAAGTACGACCTGTGGGTCACGGCCGCCGAGAAGTCCGCGATGAAGAAGGTCCTTTCGGGCTGCGCCGGCCAGAAACTGCCGACCGGCGGCAACCCGACGGCCGCACCGCCGAGGTTCCACGCGGACTGAGAGGCCTTGCGGGCCCGGGGGTTCGGGGCCCGGGAGTTGCTTCGCCCTGAGGCCGTTGCGGGCTCAGGGCCGGGCGGCCGGGTGCCGGGGCGGGCGGGAAATGCGGTTTCCCGTGCCCGGTGCCACGCCTACGGTGACCGCATGGAGCTGAAGGTGTCGACTCTGGCCGAGCGTCCCGAGATGCGGGAGCGCGTCCTCGGCATGGCGAACAGCTGGCCCGAGTTCGTGACTGAGGATCCCGTGGGCAACGCCCACTACGGACGGATCTCCGCCGAACTCCCCGAGTACGTGCTGTTCGCCGAGGACGAGCGGGGTGAGATCGTCGCGCACGCCCACAGCGTGCCCTTCGCCCTACACGCGGAAGGACGCGGTGAACTGCCCGCCCGGGGCTGGGATCAAGTGCTCGTGTGGGCGTTCGACGACCTGCGTCGCGGCGTTCGGCCCGACACGGTCAGCGCGATCTCGGTCGTCGTCGAGCCGCGTCTCCAGGGCCACGGCCTGTCCGCCCGGATGCTCTCGGCGATGCGCGACAGTGCCCGCGCCCTCGGCTTCAGCGAGGTCGTCGCCCCCGTCCGCCCCAGCGCCAAGCATCTTGAGCCCCGCACCCCCATCCAGGAGTACGCCCACCGCATACGCCCCGACGGACTGCCGCACGACCCCTGGCTGCGCGTCCACGCCCGGTCCGGAGCCGTTGTCCACGCGGTGGCACCGGCCTCCATGACGGTGTCCGGCTCACTGGAGCAGTGGCGTCGCTGGACCGGGCTGCCCTTCGACACCCGGGGCGACATCGACGTGCCCGGGGCGCTGGTGCCGGTGCGGTGCGAACCGGAGCGCGGTTACGCGGTGTACGTCGAGCCCAACGTGTGGATGCGGCACGCCCTTTGAGCGTGCCGCAGTCCGTTGCGGCGTCTTGGGGGCGGGTCGGTTCCGTGGTTCAGCCGCCCAGGGCGTCGAGGTCCAGGATCTTGCCGGCGGGCTTCTGCGTCGGGACCGGCTTGTCGAAGTCGCTGAAGAAGACGGACCCCTGGTCCGCTCCGGCCGTGCTGTCGATCCGCAGCAGGTACGGCTTGCCCTCGGTGGCGACGTACAGGGTGTAGCGGTCCTTGCCGTCCTTCTCGTGCAGCGTGATCGCCGGTGTCCCCTCGACAGCGGTCGTCTTCCCGCGGCTCGCGTCGGAGTTGGTGTCCTCGGCACCGTCGAGCACCGCGCCCAGGTCGCAGAAGCTCTCGAACTCCTTGGCGTCCGAGCCCGTCGCCTTCGTCTTGGTCCACTTGCCGGCCAGCATGGCCACGGCAGCCTCGGTGTCCGACTTGGGCTCGCCCTCGCTCTGCTCGCGCAGCAACGCCTCGTCGAACTTCATGTACACGGTGTCGCCGGTCTTGATCAGGTCCGCCTTGCCCTTGCCGCCCATGCCGATGGTGCCGGCGCACTCGCCCTTCTTGTTCAGGGTGACGTCGAGGCTGATGATGCCGCCGCTCTCGTCGTCGGGGATGTCGCCCTTCATGCGCAGCGAGGAGGCGCCGGTCGTCGCCTTCGTGGCCCGGTCGGCTATCTCGCCGCCGGTCAGCCCGGCGAACGCCTCCTTCTTCGCGGCCGGCTTGCCCGGCGTGGCGGACGCGCTGGACGTGCCCGTGCCGGTGTCCGCCGTGTCCTGGCCCGGCTGGCAGCCGGTGAGTCCTGCGGTGGCCGCGGCGGCGATGCAGAGAGCGGCAAGTGCGGTACGACGCATGGCGATTCCTCGGTGGGGTTGCGGTGAGGTGATGGCGTGAGGTGCTGAGGTGGGGCGCGTTGCGCTGCGGCCGGTCGCGCCCTGAGCGGCGGCGAGCACGCCCATGGCTGTGTCCCGCCCTCCTGACGTGGTGACCACCGTCTTCGGTAGTCACTCGTTCGCTGGGTCAATAAGAGCAGAGCCTGTGAACCGAGTCAGCCGTGTTCACGCGGAATCGCGTGTACACGCCCGTGAACGGGTAGATCTTGCGTACGTCGGTATGCTCGGCGCACAGGCGGGGCGCAGGGACGGCCCGTACGACGAGGGGAGCGTGCGGTGCAGGGCAACGCGACTGAGGTGACCGCCGCCGGGATCGCGCGGCTGGCCGGCGTCGGCCGCGCGGCCGTCAGCAACTGGCGCCGTCGGCACGCCGACTTCCCGCGACCTGTCGGCGGCACCGAGACCAGCCCGTCCTTCGCGCTGGCGGAAGTCGAGTCCTGGCTCCGCAAGCAGGGGAAACTCGCCGAAGTGCCCCTGCGGGAGCGCGTCTGGCAGCAGCTCTCGGGCCACCCCGAGGGCCCGGTCACCGCACTCACCCACGCGGGCTGTGTCCTGTTGCTGATCCACGACCGCTCGCCGGTCTGGCTGGACGTGAGCGCCGGTTCCGACGAGCGCCTCGCGGACATGCTGCCGGGGGCGCTGCGGGAGGTGCTGACGCCGCGATTCGGATCCCCGTCGGCCGTGAACACGCCTTCCGCCGGGAATGCGCCTCCCGCCGTGAACCCGTCTCGGGCTGTGAACACCCCGGCCGCCGTGAACACCCCGGGCTCGGTTCACGCATCCGACGCGGCCCGACCCGCAGCAGTGAACACCGCGAGCGCCGCGAACACCGTGAACACCATCACCTCCGCGAGCGCCGAGCACACCGCGGCCGACCCGAGGAACGGCGTGCCCACCCCGCCGACCGGCGCTCCCGTGGACACCCACCCGGCCGTCCATGCCCCCACCACCCCCGAACTCCGCCACTCCGCCCCCCTCCTGCGCGGAGTCGCCGAGCTGGCCGCTGAGTTGGGCGCCCGTCAGACGTTCGAGTTCCTGCTCGGCCGGTACCTCGACGCCAACCCGCGTCAGTACACGCTCACCCCCACCGACCTGGCCGCCCTCATGGCCGACCTCGTCGGTCCCGCCCGCACCGTCCTCGATCCGGCCTGCGGCACCGGGGCCCTCCTGCGGGCCGCCGCCACCCGCCCCGACCAGGAGTTCTACGCCCAGGACAGCGCCCCCGAACTCGCCGCGCTCACCACGCTCCGGCTCGCCCTGCACACCTGGTCCACCATCCACGGCGCCACCGGGGACACCCTGCGCGCCGACGCCCACCCCCGGCTGCACGCCGACGCCGTCCTGTGCCACCCGCCGTTCAACGAACGCAACTGGGGCCATGACGAACTCGCCTACGACCCCCGCTGGGAGTACGGCTTCCCGGCCCGCACCGAGTCCGAGCTGGCCTGGGTGCAGCACGCGCTCGCCCGCCTCAAGGACGGCGGCGCCGCCGTCCTGCTCATGCCTCCCGCCGCCGCCTCCCGCCGCTCCGGCCGCCGTATCCGCGCCGACCTGCTGCGCCGCGGTGCCCTGCGTGCCGTGATCGCCCTGCCGGTCGGGGCGGCACCGCCGTACAACATCCCGCTGCACCTGTGGGTGCTGCGCCGGCCCGAGAAGGCGCCCGCGCAGCCCGAGGTGCTGCTCGTCGACACGGGGCAGTTCGCGGGGGAGGGACGCGGCGGACCGGACTGGCGGGCCGTGCGCGAGGCCGTGCTCGACGCCTGGCAGACCTTCGGCCGGGCCGGCCGTTTCGCCGAACGGCCCGGGCTGGCCCGCGCGCTGCCCGTCATCGAACTCCTCGACGACGACGTGGACCTCGCCCCCGCCCGCCACCTGCCCCCCGCCACGATGGCCGACGGCGCCGAACAGCTCACGGCCGTGCGCGAGCGCCTGAACGAGACGCTCCGCCTGACCGTCGACCTGACCCCGCCGCGCGCCGACGCCGCGCACCCCGCACGCTGGCCGCTGACCACCATCGGCGAACTCGCGCGCGGAGGCGCCCTGTTGCTGCGCACGGGCGGAAACGGCGGCCACGCGCGTGTGCCCGTCCTCACCGACCACGACGTCCTCTCCGGGGCCGACCCCTCCGGGACGCTTCCCGAGAGCGAGGAGGAGGCCGTGCTGACCGAGCCGGGCGACGTCGTCGTACCGGTGCTCGGCGGGGGCTCGGTGGCGCGCGTGATCGACGAGGCGACCGGGGGTGCCGCCCTGGGGCGCAACCTCGTGCTGCTGCGCCCCGATCCCGCCGCGCTCGACCCCTGGTTCCTCGCCGGTTTCCTGCGCGGCACCGCGAACAACCGCCAGGCCAGCAGCTACGCCTCCACCGCGACACGCCTGGACGTGCGCCGGCTCCACCTGCCCCGGCTCCCGCTCGACGAGCAACGGCGTTACGGCGAACGCTTCCGCGCGCTGGACGAGTTCGAGCGGGCCCTTCGACGCGCGGGCCGGCTCGGGGAGCAGCTCGTACGCGGGATGTACGACGGACTGACGGACGGGACGGTCGCACCCGACTGAGGCGGAAGCCGTAACTCCGCGCGACCTGCGCGGCCGTGGGAAGTGATCAGCTCGACAACGGTTCGGTACAACCCGGGAACGCATGTCCGTGTCGGCCTATACGCTCGAACTCCGTCCCCATCGGCTTCACCCGGTCCAGGAGCAGTCATGTACGGCCACGGCGCGGTGCCGCCCGCCCGCAGCGCAGGCACCGTCATCACCCTGCGCGTGCTGTTCACCGCCGCCGGTTTCCTCTCGTGCGGTCTGTTCGCCTGCGCACCGCTGTTCCGGGTCGCCTTCCTGCGTGGACGGGGGATCGACTGGGTGCTGGCCTGGGCGAGCCTTCCGTTTTCCATCGCGTGTCTCGCGGTGGTCGGCTCGCTGCCGGAGAGCGACCCCAGGACCGACGTCGCCATGGGGCTGGTCCTGCTCCTGGGCCTGTTCAGCAGCGTGCACTTCCTGGTGATGGACATCCGGGTCCAGCAGCAGCTGCGATTCGCCGGTTACCCGCCGCCCCAGGGCCCGACCGTCCACTCCGGCTACGGCTATCCGCAGCCGGTGCCGCAGCCCGCCCCGCCGTACATCTCCAACGGCCAGCCGCATCCGCACCCGCAGCCCCAACCCCAGCCGCCGCCCGTGCCTCCGGTCCCGGGCCCGGGTGTCGTACCGGCCCCGCCCCAGCGTCCCGCGCCCGTCCGCATCGACCAGGTGCGCGCCGAACTCGACGAACTCAGCGACTACCTGCGCAAGCACGACGGCAACCACGACGGCGATCACGGCGGCACCCATGAGAGCGGCGGCTGGTGACCGTGGCGGCAGGACGTGTCGTCGCCGACCGCTATGAACTGTCCACGCTCATCGGACAGGGCGGCATGGGACAGGTGTGGACGGCGTACGACGGGCGGCTCGACCGGCGCGTGGCGGTGAAACTGCTGCGCCCCGACAAGGTGGCCGGACAGGAGGCGGACGAACTGCGCCGCCGGTTCGTGCGCGAGTGCCGGGTGACCGCACAGGTCGACCACCCAGGCCTCGTCACCGTGCACGACGCGGGCAGCGAGGGCGAGGAGCTGTTCCTCGTCATGCAGTACGTCGACGGCGCGGACCTCTCCGACCATCTCGCCGAACACGACCCGTACCCCTGGCAGTGGGCGGTCGCGGTCGCCGCGCAACTGTGCGCCGTGCTGAGCGCCGTGCACGCCGTGCCGATCATCCACCGCGACCTCAAGCCGCGCAATGTGATGGTGAAGCAGGACGGCACGATCACGGTCCTCGACCTCGGTGTCGCCTCGGTCATGGACACCGACACCACCCGCCTCACCCACACCGGCTCGCCGATCGGCTCACCCGCCTACATGGCGCCCGAGCAGGCGATGGGCGGCGCGGTCGGCCCCTACACCGACCTGTACGCACTCGGGGTCCTGCTGCACGAACTGCTCAGCGGCGACGTCCCGTTCGCCGGTTCCACGGCGCTCGGCGTGCTGCACCGGCACCTGTACGAGCCCCCGCTGCCCGTGCGCCGTACCCGCCCCGAGGTCCCCGAGGCGCTGGAGGCACTCGTCCTGCGCCTGCTCGCCAAGGACCCGCAGCACCGCCCCGCTTCCGCGCAGGACGTCTACGAGGACCTGTCACTGCTCCTGCCCGCGCGCGGGACGCCCACCGGAGCGCCCCTCGACCCCACGCGCCCCTTCCTGCGTCCGCACGCTCCCTGGCCGGACCGCGCGCGCACGCCCGCCCCCCAGCCCGCCCCGGCCACGCCCGTTCCGGGGAAGGCCGAGAAGCCCGACGTCGCGCGTGCGGTCGACGAGGTCAAGCGGCTCCTCGGCGAGGGCCGCATCACCCAGGCCGTCGACATCCTCGGCGCGATCCTGCCCGCGGCCGCCGAACAGCACGGCGTGCACTCCCCGGTCGTACGCACCCTGCGCAAGCAGTACGCCGCCACCCTCATGGACGACGGTCAGTACCGGCGCGCGCTGCCCGAACTGCGCCGTCTCGCCGACGAACGCGCCTCCGAGGCGGGCCAGGCCGACCCGCAGTCCCTGCGCTTCCGCTACGACGCCGCCCAGTGCCTGGAACAACTCGGCGAACCGGCGGCGGCACTGGCCGAATACCGTGCGCTGCTGCCGTACTACGAGAACCAGTACGTCGCCGGCGGTCCCGAACTCGCCCACGACGTCCGCCGCCGCGTCGGCCACCTCCTGCTCGCCCTCGGTGACCGCGCCGCCGCCCACGACACCCTCGCGCGACTGCTGCACGACGTGGAACGGCTCCAGGGTCCCGGACACCCGCTCGCGGTGGAGATCCGCCGGACGCTGCAATGGCTGAGCCAGGTGCGCGGCTAGATTTTCCCGCCCCCTGGGAGAAACTTGTGAACCACAGGGGCTTATGTTTCCGAAAGACATGGCCGGCGCCGGATAGCTTTACGCGTCGTTCCGGCCATGCAAGCCATGTCCAGCACAATCACCAGCACAACCAGGGGTGGGGTCGTCCATGTCCAGCCATAGGCAGTCGAAGAAGCGCAGATACGCCACGTGGGGTGTGGCCGGCGCCGCCGTCGTCGCCGGAGCGGGACTCGCCGCGCAGAGTTCGATGGCCGCGACCACCTGGCCCGCCCAGAAGACGTACACCGGCCGCGCGTTCGACACCTGCGCCGCCCCCTCCCTGTCCGCCATGAAGGCCTGGCACGGCGGCCTCTACGGCGCCGCCGCCGTCTACATCGGCGGCAAGAACCGCGGCTGCGCCCAGCCCAACCTGACCGCCTCCTGGGTCAAGTCGGTCAGCACGGTCGGCTGGAAGCTCATCCCCCTGTACGTCGGCGCGCAGCCGTCCTGCCAGACGGGCTCCAGCCCGGAGAAGCTCACCGCCTCCACCGCCGCGTCCCTGGGCGCGAAGGACGGCACGGACGCGGTCGCCAAGGCCGCCGCGCTCGGCATGAAGGTGGGCAGCCCGATCTACCTGGACATGGAGTCGTACGACATCACGAACAAGGCGTGCAACGACGCCGTGCTCACCTATGTGCGCGCGTTCGACAAGACCCTGCGTGCCAAGACGTACCGCGCGGGCTTCTACGGCTTCACCAGTTCCAGCGCCAAGGCCATCGCCAACGCGACCGACAAGACCGATCTGCCGGGCAACCTCTGGTACGCGCTGTGGGACAAGCAGAACACCACCACCGCGGACTGGCCCTTCGGCGCCAAGCAGTACACGGATCACAGCCGTGGCCACCAGTACCTGGTGAACAGCAAGGAGAGCCGCGGCGGCTACACGATCACCGTGGACCGGGACGCCTGGGACGGGCCGGTGGCGATCACCGGCTGAGAGCCGCACACGCGTGTGCGGAAGCGACGGCGCGGTGCGGGGCCGCGCGGCGGTGCCCGAAGTCCCGGTGAATCGTTGGTCGAATGGCTTGGCCCCAGCCCAGCCACTGCCTACCATCGATCACCGCAAGACCTTGTGCACCGTCGCACAATCTCCTCGGGAGGCTTCCTTGCACCGCCGTCGTCGCACCGCGCTAGTCCTCTCCGCCGCCCTCGTCGCCGCGGCACCACTTCTCACCGCCTGCGGAAGCGACGCGCATCCCGGCGCGGCGGCCGTCGTCGGCAACCAGCGGATCACCGTCGCCCAGCTGGAGAACCGGGTGACCGAGGTGCGGGACGCACAGCGGACGGTCGGCACGGACCAGACCGGGCAGACAGTCGCCGCGAAGGGCACGCTCGCCCGGGACGTCCTGCACACCATGGTCCTCGACCGGGTGCTGCACCGGGCGGCCGAGAACGCGGGCGTGACCGTGACCCGCAAGGAGGTCCAGAAGCTGAGGTCCGCCCTGGAGGAGCAGGCCGGCAGCGCCAAGGCCCTGGAGACGGCCTGGTTCGACCAGTACGGCATCCCGCCCGAGCGACTCGACGACAACCTCCACCTTCGGCTGGAGGCCCAGAAGCTCGCCACCGGGCTCGGCACCGAAACCGGCACCCCCGCCTTCTGGAGCGCCCTGAGCAAGGCCTCCAAGGAGCTCGACGTGGACCTCAACCCGCGCTACGGCACCTGGGACGCCAAGACGAGCACCCGCGTCGACGTGAAGACCCCGTGGGTACGGGACGTCACGGCGACGGGGAGCGAGCAGACCACGTAGCGGGGCCGCGGGGCCGAGCGGCCACGGGGTCGCCAGGACCGGCCACCCGTCGGGGCATGTGGTGCCGTGATGTGACGACACCTGCACAGACGGAAGATCATATGATCCCCCCGCGACCCCTGGCCTGTGGACAACCTGATCTCCCCGTCGGTGCCGTGCGTTAGCTTCGAATCGTGAACGCAACCGGCTTCGAGCCCGCCCCCGACCAGGACCCCGACACGGCGTCCGCCCACGGCCGCATCGTCCTGCTCACCACCAGCCACCGGGTCGCCCCGGGCCTGCTGTCCTGGCCCGCCTGGCAGGCGCTGCACGCCGCCGACCGTGTTCTCTGCGCGGACGGGGCCCACACCCAGCTGCCGTATCTGCGCGAGGCGGGCATACGGGTCGAGGAGACGTCCCCGACCGCCGAGGAACTGGTCGGCGCCTGCGTGGGCGGGCACATGGTGGTCGTCGTGGCCACGGGCGAGGGCGAGCCGGCCCTCACGGACGGTCTGGCCCGCCTCGCCGGTTCCGGACGCACGCAGATGCCCGAGCTGGAACTGCTCCCCGCCTCCTACGACCTGCCGGGCGCCCGGCTCCTCGACCTCGTCCAGGTCATGGACCGCATCCGCGCCGAGTGCCCCTGGTCCTCCCAGCAGACCCACAAGGGCCTGGCGAAGTACGGCATCGAGGAGGCGTACGAACTCGTCGAGGCCATCGAGGAGGGCGACCGCGACGAACTCCGCGAGGAGCTCGGGGACGTCCTGCTCCAGGTCGTCTTCCACGCTCGCATCGCCGAGGACGACCCGGACGCCCCGTTCTCCGTCGACGACGTCGCAGGCGGCATCGTCGCCAAGCTCATCCACCGTCACCCGCATGTCTTCGGCGACGAGACGGCGACGACACCGGAGGAGGTCAAGGCGCACTGGCTGCGCACCAAGGCGACGGAGAAGCAGCGCACCTCCGTGACCGACGGCGTCCCCCTCGGCCAGCCGGGCCTGGCCCTCGCCGCCAAGCTCACCTCCCGTGTCCGCACGGCCGGCCTGGAGGTCCCCCTCCCGAACACCGGCGGCATCGGCTACGAACTCCTCGCCCTGGCCGCCCGCGCCGAGACGGAGGGCATCGACCCGGAGGCCGCCCTGCGCGCGGCGGCACGGGCGTACCGGGACGCGATCCGGGAGGCAGAGGCACCACACCACACCGCATGACCCCGCCGGATAACGTCAAGGAGTGACCGACCAGCCCGCCACCACCCCCGTGACTCCGCCCCCCGCCGGCCCAGCCTCCGCGACTCCCACTCCAGTGGCCCCCGCCCCGGCGATTTCCGACTCGGCGATTGCCGCCCCCGGGGCTGCCGCTTCCGCCTCCGGGGCTGCCGCCCCTGGGGCTCCCGCCTCCGGGGCTGCCACCCCCGGGACCCCCGTCCCCGCGAGCCCTGCCCCCGGGACCCCCGTCCCCGGGGCTGCCGTCCCCGGGGCTGCCGTCCCCGGGGCTGCCGCCCCCGCGAGCCCCGCCCCCGGGGCTGCCACCCCCACGACCCCTGCCCCCGGAACCCCCGTCCCCGCGACTCCCACTCCCGTGGCCCCCGAGCTGTTCTCCTGGGAGTTCGCCACCGACCCCTATCCCGCCTATGCCTGGCTCCGTGAGCACGCGCCCGTTCATCGGACGCGTCTTCCCAGCGGGGTGGAGGCCTGGCTCGTCACCCGGTATGCCGATGCCAAGCAGGCGCTCGCCGACCAGCGGCTCAGCAAGAACCCGGCGCACCACGACGAGCCCGAGCACGCCAAGGGCAAGACCGGTATCCCGGGGGAGCGCAAGGCGGAGCTGATGACGCATCTGCTGAACATCGACCCGCCGGACCACACCCGCCTGCGACGGCTCGTCAGCAAGGCGTTCACACCCAGAAGGGTCGCCGAGTTCGAGTCGCGGGTGCAGGAGTTGACGGACCGTCTCATCGACGGGTTCGCGGAGAAGGGGTGCGCCGACCTCATCCACGAGTTCGCCTTCCCGCTCCCCATCTACGCGATCTGCGACCTGCTCGGCGTCCCCCGCGAGGACCAGGACGACTTCCGGGACTGGGCGGGCATGATGATCCGCCACGGGGGAGGCCCACGGGGCGGGGTCGCGCGGTCCGTGAAGAAGATGCGCGGCTATCTCGCCGAACTCATCCACCGCAAGCGGGAAGCGCTGCCCGCCGAACCCACCCCCGGCGAGGACCTCATCTCAGGGCTCATCCGCGCCTCCGACCACGGCGAGCACCTGACCGAGAACGAGGCCGCCGCCATGGCCTTCATCCTCCTGTTCGCAGGTTTCGAGACCACCGTGAACCTCATCGGCAACGGGGTCTACGCCCTTCTCACCCACCCCGAACAGCGAGACCGGCTTCAGGCGTCTCTGGTCGAGCAGGAGAGAGGACTCCTGGAGACGGGCGTGGAGGAGCTCCTCCGGTACGACGGCCCGGTCGAGCTGGCCACTTGGCGGTTCGCCACCCAGGCGCTGCGGATCGGCGGGCAGGACATCGCGGCCGGTGACCCCGTACTCGTCGTGCTCGCCGCTGCGGACCGGGATCCGGAGCGGTTCGCCGACCCCGACGTCCTCGACCTCTCCCGCCGTGACAATCAGCACCTCGGTTACGGCCACGGCATCCACTACTGCCTGGGCGCCCCGCTCGCCCGTCTGGAAGGACAGACCGCGCTCGCCACGCTCCTCACCCGTCTCCCCGACCTGCAACTCGCGGTGGATTCGGCTGATTTGCGCTGGCGCGGTGGGCTCATCATGCGCGGACTACGCACTTTGCCCGTGGAGTTCACGCCCGTGCGGTAATCGACCGAGACGTCCGGCCTGGCCCGGTGAAGGCCCGCTTAAACATGACACGACCTCAAGTCTGTGATCTTCACGTGATCTACGCGGCATTAACTTGTGACAAGTGATCGAACCCCTATACGTTCACGGACCAGCGCGGTGCCTCTCGTAGAGCTCCGCGCGCGTTTCTGCTCCCTCGGGAAAGGTCCCTCCATGCTCTCCGGGAACGGTCGTCACCGTCGCCCCCGTCAGGCTCCGGCTCTCCTCGTGGCGGCCGGTGTGACGGGATCCGCCATCGCGATCCCACTGCTCGGAGCGACCGGGGCGAGCGCAGCGACCGGCACCACCTGGGACCACGTCGCGGAGTGCGAGAGCGGCGGCTCCTGGAGCGCGAACGACGGCAACGGCTACTACGGCGGTCTGCAGATGTCCCAGGAGAACTGGGAGAAGTACGGCGGCCTCGCGTACGCCGAGACCGCGGACCAGGCCAGCCGCAACCAGCAGATAGCCGTGGCCGAGAAGCTCCTCGACGACCAGGGCATCGCCGCGTGGCCGACCTGCGGTCTGCTCGCCGGGCTCAGCAAGGACGCGAGCTCGGCCGGCGTGGACACGGGTGTGGGGAGCGGGACGCCCTCGGCCTCCGCGTCGGGTTCATCGGAATCGTCCGGTACATCCGGTTCGTCTGGTTCCAACTCGTCGGGCTCCGAGGAGTCTTCCGGTCTGCTCGACGCACTGGACGGATCGACCGCGACGCCCTCGTCGCCGGCCACTGCGCCCAGCGCTGACGACGATTCCGGCAAGTCGGGCAAATCAAGCCCTTCCGCATCCAAGGGATCCGCCGCGGAGAACGCGCAGCCTCCCAGCGGCTCGCCCGTTGTGAGCCCAGAAGAGGATGAAGCGGACAAGTCGTGGCAGGAGGGCAGCTCTTCGGCCCTTGTCGACGTCGGCGCGCTCGGCTCCGGCAAGCACCGCGGCGACAGCGCCGGCGAGGTCGCGACGAAGAGCGCGCCCGCCACCGCGGGCCGCCATGCCGCCCGGACCTACACCGTCCAGGAAGG
Source organism: Streptomyces sp. NPDC031225 (assembly GCF_055570355.1). Classification (NCBI taxonomy): domain Bacteria; kingdom Bacillati; phylum Actinomycetota; class Actinomycetes; order Kitasatosporales; family Streptomycetaceae; genus Streptomyces; species Streptomyces sp. NPDC031225. Next base: position 57,869 of record NZ_JBVIHJ010000024.1, read on the forward strand.
CGACTCCCTCGTCTCCATCGCCGACTCCCTTGGCCTCGACGGCGGATGGCGTGCCCTCTACGCCGAGAACAAGGACCGCATCGGCACCGACCCGAGCAACATCGTCGCCGGTCAGACGCTCGACACAGGGGCTGAATAGGGCTGAAAAGCCCAGAAAAACAGCGGGAGTTACCGTCACACTTCGCACTGAATGTCCAGTTTGGTGAAAGTGTGGGATGAGTCTCAGAAGCCCTGATCGTCTTTGAAATTCCGCCGAGCGCGTGTCTACGGTCGTGACCGCTCGGCAACCCGAGCCCCGTCTGTCGCAACGCCGAATCCTGCCAGCGGCCGAACGGGAACAGTCGTCGCGTCAAGCGCCGTAGGCAGGAGCGGGGGACCCAAGGTAAGTGCCGGGCCCAGCAGTTCACGCTGGACCGGCTTGGGGTTAAGTCGTGCACCGGGAGGTGCGCGGCCGGGCAACTCAACCGGCCCGAACCCGACAGCTCACCTCGCAGGCGTCGGTGAGGGGATCCACCATGCTGTTTTCCGGACAGGGCAAGCACCGTCGTCCTTCCAAGGCCACCCGCGTCGCCGCACTCGCCGGTGTCACCGGTGTCGCCATAGCCGCCCCGCTGATGGCGGCCGGCAGCGCCTCCGCCGCCACCGCCTCCGAGTGGGACGCCGTCGCCCAGTGCGAGTCCGGCGGCAACTGGTCCATCAACACCGGCAACGGCTACTACGGCGGCCTGCAGTTCTCGGCCTCCACCTGGGCCGCGTACGGCGGCACGGCGTACGCCTCCACCGCCAACCAGGCCAGCAAGTCGCAGCAGATCGCCGTCGCCGAGAAGGTCCTCGCCTCTCAGGGCAAGGGTGCCTGGCCGAGCTGTGGTGTGGGCCTGTCCGGCGCCTCCTACAGCGGCGGCAGCAGCTCGTCCTCCTCCGGCAACTCCTCTTCGAGCTCCTCGAACACGAGCACCCGCTCGTCCGACGAGCAGAGCGCCTCGCGTTCGTCCGAGCGTCCGGCCGCCAAGAAGAAGACCGTCACCACCCCGACCGGCAAGAAGGTCAAGAAGGGTGACGGCGAGTACAAGGTCGTCAAGGGCGACACCCTCAGCTCGATCGCCGAGAAGCACAAGGTCAAGGGCGGCTGGCAGAAGGTGTTCAAGCTGAACAAGGACATCGTCACCGACGCCGACTTCATCTACCCGGGTCAGCAGCTGCACCTCAAGTAAATGAGGAGTGCTCCCAGCTGAACCACAGCGCCCTCACAACCGTGTCCTTCAGGATGAAGGCCTCGTGAGGGCCCCCCGTCCCCACGGGCTCCCCGCTCCGGTGCGTGTTCCCCCGTACGCACCGGGGCGGGGTTTTTTTCTGCCCGGTTTCCGGGAGTGTCTTTGTTCAGTTCAGAAACAATTTACTCTCGGTTCTGTCCAGGGGGCGGTCCACGCGGTGGCTGATCCCCCGGAGCCGGTTAGGCTCGGTCTCGCAGAACCCACCGCGGTCCCGGCGGACCGTGTCACATCCAAGAAGGAGATGCTCGTGCCGTCCATCGACGTCGTCGTAGCCCGGGAAATCCTCGACTCGCGAGGGAACCCCACCGTCGAGGTCGAGGTCGGCCTCGACGACGGCAGCACGGGTCGTGCCGCCGTTCCGTCCGGCGCCTCCACGGGTGCCTTCGAGGCCATCGAGCTGCGTGACGGTGACCCCAACCGCTACTTCGGCAAGGGCGTCGAGAAGGCCGTCCTCGCGGTCATCGAGCAGATCGGCCCGGAGCTCGTCGGCTACGACGCCACCGAGCAGCGCCTGATCGACCAGGCGATGTTCGACCTGGACGCCACCGACAACAAGGGCTCGCTCGGCGCCAACGCCATCCTCGGCGTCTCCCTCGCCGTCGCCCACGCCGCCTCCGAGGCCAGCGACCTTCCGCTCTTCCGCTACCTGGGCGGCCCGAACGCGCACCTGCTGCCGGTGCCGATGATGAACATCCTGAACGGCGGCTCGCACGCCGACTCCAACGTGGACATCCAGGAGTTCATGATCGCCCCGATCGGCGCGGAGTCCTTCTCCGAGGCGCTGCGCTGGGGCGCCGAGGTCTACCACACCCTCAAGAAGGTGCTGAAGACCAAGGGCCTGTCGACCGGCCTGGGCGACGAGGGCGGCTTCGCCCCGAACCTGGAGTCCAACCGCGCCGCGCTCGACCTCATCGTCGAGGCCATCAAGCAGGCCGGTTACATCCCCGGCGAGCAGATCGCGCTCGCGCTCGACGTCGCCGCGTCCGAGTTCTACAAGGACGGCAAGTACGAGTTCGAGGGCAAGTCCCGCTCGGCCGCCGAGATGACCGAGTACTACGAGGAGCTCGTCTCCGCGTACCCGCTGGTCTCCATCGAGGACCCGCTGTACGAGGACGACTGGGCCGGCTGGAACGTCATCACCCAGAAGCTGGGCGACAAGGTCCAGATCGTCGGCGACGACCTCTTCGTCACCAACCCCGAGCGTCTCGCCCGCGGCATCGAGGAGGGCTCCGCCAACGCCCTGCTCGTCAAGGTCAACCAGATCGGCTCGCTGACCGAGACCCTGGACGCCGTCGAGATGGCCCAGCGCAACGGCTTCAAGTGCATGATGTCCCACCGCTCCGGCGAGACCGAGGACGTCACCATCGCCGACCTCGCCGTCGCCGTGAACTGCGGTCAGATCAAGACCGGCGCCCCGGCCCGCTCGGACCGCGTCGCCAAGTACAACCAGCTCCTGCGCATCGAGGAGATCCTCGACGACGCGGCGGTCTACGCCGGCCGCTCCGCCTTCCCGCGGTTCCGCTCCGCGAACCAGTAGGCACCGCGAGGGCTGATCCTCGGCCCCGTAGTAGGCGTCGTACGTACGTCCCCGTACCCGGTCCCGTACCGTGTGCGGGGACGTACGCACGTAGAAGGGGAGGCGGGACATGGCCGTGAAGGACCGGGACCGGTTCTCCACCACGACCAGGATCAAGCTGCTCGGCGAACAGACGGCGGCCCGCGTCTACCGCTCCCAGACCAAACGGCAGGCCCGCCGTTCCCGGCTGACCGGCCGGGCCGCGCTGCTCGCCCTCGTGCTGTGCACGCTGGTGGTGGCGCTGGCGTACCCGATAAGGCAGTACGTCTCCCAGCGCGCCGAGATCGCCGACCTCCAGCGGGAGCAGGCGCAGGCCGCCGCGCGGGTCGAGAAGCTGCGCGACCTCAAGGCACGCTGGCAGGACGACGCGTACGCGGAGCAGCAGATCCGGCAGCGGCTGCACTATGTGATGCCGGGGGAGACGGGCTTCATCGTCGTCGACCCGGACGCGGCCAGGCAGTCCCGCACCGACCTCGGCGCGGCCGACCGCCCCTGGTACGCGAACGTCTGGGACGGCGTCGACAAGTCCGACGCCTCCGACCGGTGAACCGACAGACCCACAGCCCCACAGACCCGTAGAAAGACAGGCATGGAAACGCCCCCGCCCTCCACCCCCCGCACCGAGCCGACCGACGCGGATGTCGAGGCCTTCAAGCAGCAGCTCGGACGGCCCCCGCGCGGACTGCGGGCGATCGCGCACCGCTGCCCCTGCGGACAGCCGGACGTGGTGGAGACGGCCCCGCGCCTCCCCGACGGCACGCCCTTCCCGACGACGTACTACCTGACGTGCCCGCGCGCCGCCTCGGCGATCGGGACGCTGGAGGCGAACGGCGTCATGAAGGAGATGACGGAGCGGCTGCAGACCGACCCGGAGCTCGCGGCGGCCTACCGGGCCGCGCACGAGGACTACATCGCGCGCCGTGACGCCATCGAGGTCCTCGACGGCTTCCCCAGCGCGGGCGGCATGCCGGACCGGGTGAAGTGCCTGCACGTCCTGGTGGGCCACTCGCTGGCCGCGGGCCCGGGCGTCAACCCGCTGGGCGACGAGGCGATCGCGATGCTGCCGGAGTGGTGGCGCAAGGGCGCGTGCGTGAAGCCCTTCGGGCCCCCGACCGGTGAGGGGTGGCAGGTGGACGTCTCCGAGGACGGCAAGGGCCACTTCGCCTTCAAGCCGGCCGAGGACGGTGACCGATGACCCGCGTCGCCGCAGTCGACTGCGGTACGAACTCGATCCGGCTCCTCGTCGCGGACTGCGACCCGCAGACGGGTGAACTCGTCGACCTGGACCGGCGGATGACCATCGTGCGGCTCGGCCAGGGCGTCGACCGGACCGGGCGGCTGGCCCCCGAGGCCCTGGAGCGGACCTTCGCCGCGTGCCGGGAGTACGCGGCGGTCATCAAGGAGCTCGGGGCCGAGCGGCTGCGGTTCGTCGCCACCTCCGCCTCCCGGGACGCCGAGAACCGGGACGAGTTCGTCCGCGGGGTCATCGACATCCTCGGGGTCGAGCCCGAGGTCATCTCCGGCGACCAGGAGGCCGAGTTCTCCTTCACCGGGGCGACCAAGGAACTCACCGGCAGCGACAACCTCGCCAGGCCGTACCTCGTCGTGGACATCGGCGGCGGTTCCACGGAGTTCGTCGTGGGCGACGACCGCGTGCGCGCCGCGCGCTCCGTGGACGTGGGCTGTGTGCGGATGACCGAGCGGCACCTCGTGCAGGACGGGACGGTCAGCGACCCGCCCACCGCCGCGCAGATCACCGCCATGCGCGCCGACATCGAGGCCGCTCTCGACCTGGCCGAGGAGTCCGTCCCGCTGCGCGAGGCGCGCACGCTGGTGGGGCTCGCCGGGTCCGTCACCACCGTGGCGGCGATCGCCCTGGAGCTGCCCGCGTACGACTCGGAGGCCATCCACCACTCCCGGGTCTCCCTCGACCGCGTCCGCGAGATCACCGACCGGCTGCTGCGCTCCACGCACGCCGAGCGGGCGGCCGTCCCCTCCATGCACCCGGGCCGCGTGGACGTCATCGGCGCCGGGGCTCTCGTCCTGCTGTCGATCATGGAGCGGATCGGCGCCGAGGAGGTCGTCGTGAGCGAGCACGACATCCTCGACGGCATCGCGTGGTCGGTCGCCTGACCCTCGCCGGTGCCCTCCCCTGAGCAGGGAGAACAACGTATGAGCGCGTCCGGGGGGCCCTTCGGGGCCCCTCGTTCTCGTGCCGCCGAGAAAGTTCGTGAAGTTCTTCACAAGGAATTGGGTCCCGTCGGACGAGGAATGTGGTCCGGTTGACCCTTCCGGGGGCTCAACACCCCTGTGAACACGTTCAAAACGGTGGGATGCGGACCTCGCGCGAGGGGTGCGCGAGGGGGCTGCGAGGGTGCCTCACGGGAGGGTCTTCGGCACGGAGGGGCAGCTCACGCGGCATTGACAACGGTGATCCCTACACCGTGGTTCCCACCTCGTGCCATGACCTGGATCACGCGAGTCGCGGAGGATAACACACCCTCTGCAAGAGCTTGTGAAGGGGCGCACGAGCGACCCCCCTGGGGCGGGTGGATACTCGATGGCATGAGCACCACGGAGCGTCCCAGGATCCTCGTAGTAGGCGGTGGGTACGTAGGCCTGTACGCAGCTCGGCGCATTCTCAAGAAGATGCGCTACGGCGAGGCGACCGTCACGGTCGTCGACCCCCGGTCGTACATGACCTACCAGCCCTTCCTCCCCGAAACCGCCGCCGGCAACATCTCCCCGCGCCACGTCGTCGTCCCGTTGCGACGCGTGCTGCCCAAGGCGGAGGTCCTCACCGGCCGGGTCACCACCATCGACCAGGACCGCAAGGTCGCCACGATCGCCCCGCTGGTCGGCGAGGCGTACGAGCTGCCCTTCGACTACCTGGTGATCGCGCTCGGCGCGGTCTCCCGCACCTTCCCGATCCCCGGCCTCGCCGAGCAGGGCATCGGCATGAAGGGTGTCGAGGAGGCCATCGGCCTGCGCAACCACGTCCTCGAGCAGCTCGACAAGGCCGACTCCACGAAGGACGAGGAGATCCGCCGCAAGGCGCTCACCTTCGTCTTCGTCGGCGGTGGCTTCGCGGGCGCGGAGACCATCGGCGAGGTCGAGGACATGGCCCGCGACGCGGCCAAGTACTACACCAACGTCGCGCGTGAGGACATGCGGTTCATCCTCGTCGACGCCGCCGACAAGATCCTGCCGGAGGTCGGCCCCAAGCTTGGCCAGTACGGCAAGGAGCACCTGGAGAGCCGCGGCGTGGAGATCTACCTCTCCACCTCGATGGACTCCTGCGTCGACGGCCACGTGGTGCTCAAGAACGGCCTGGAGGTCGACTCCAGCACCATCGTGTGGACCGCCGGCGTCAAGCCGAACCCGGTCCTGTCCCGCTACGGCCTCCCGCTGGGCCCGCGCGGCCACGTGGACACCCAGGCCACGCTCCAGGTGCAGGGCACCGACTACATCTGGGCCGCCGGCGACAACGCCCAGGTCCCGGACCTCGTCGGCCGCAAGGCCGGCAACGAGAACGCCTGGTGCCCGCCGAACGCGCAGCACGCGCTGCGTCAGGCCCGCGTCCTCGGTGACAACGTGATCTCCGGTCTGCGGGGCTTCCCGCAGAAGGAGTACAGCCACGGCAACAAGGGCGCCGTCGCGGGTCTCGGCCTGCACAAGGGCGTCGCGATGATCGTCATGGGCAAGGTGAAGATCGCGCTCAAGGGCCGCCTCGCCTGGTACATGCACCGCGGCTACCACGGTCTGGCCATGCCGACCTGGAACCGCAAGGTCCGCGTCTTCGCCGACTGGACCCTCGGTATGTTCCTCAAGCGCGAGGTCGTCTCCCTCGGCGCGATGGAGCACCCGCGCGAGGAGTTCTACGAGGCCGCGAGGCCCGTACCGGCGGCCGAGCCGAAGAAGACCGAGGCGAAGGCCTCCTGACCTGCTCCGGTCACTGATCCACCCCGAAGGACCTCCCGCCATCCGTGGTGCGGGAGGTCCTTCGGCGTTCAGGAAGCCTGGCTGCTACATCCGTTTTGCCCAGCCGTGACCAGGCACCGGGACTGCACGCCGCCACATCGATGTTTACCAGGTGGACAATTCCGGGATCCTCGTCACGGAGGTGTGCGCCATGCCAGACGCCGCGCTGCGGCTCAGAGCCCTCTTCGAACAGTTGCTGGAAGTGCCGCTACCGGTGCGGATCCGCGCCTGGGACGGATCGGAGTCCGGGCCGCCGGACGCACCCGTGCTGGTCGTGCGCAACCGGCGGGCCGTGCGCCGGATGCTGTGGAAGCCGGGGGAGCTGGGGCTCGCGCGGGCGTGGGTGGCAGGGGACCTGGGCATCGAAGGGGACCTCTACACCGCCCTCGGACTGATCTCAGGACTGGTCTGGGAGCGCGACGAGGACACCCGCGGTCTCGGCCGGGCGCTGCGCGACCCCGAGGTCAGGGCCGCCGTACGCGGACTCGTGGCCCTCGCAGGACCGCCGCTGCCGCCCGCACCGCCTCCCGAGGAGATCCGCAGACCGCGCCGGCATCTGCACACCAAGCGCTCCGACAAGCGGGCCATCAGCCACCACTACGACGTCGGCAACGACTTCTACGAGCTCGTCCTCGGTCCTTCGATGGTGTACTCCTGCGCCTACTGGGAGGCCCCCGAGCCCGACGGCACCCTGGAGCGCGCCCAGCGCGACAAGCTCGACCTGGTCTGCCGCAAGCTCGGACTGAAGCCCGGACAGAGGCTCCTCGACGTCGGCTGCGGCTGGGGCTCGATGGCCGTCCACGCCGCCCGCGAGTACGGCGTGAGGGTCGTCGGCGTCACCCTCTCCCAGGAGCAGGCGGCCTACGCCCGCAAGCGCGTCGCCGAGGAAGGGCTCACCGACCGCATCGAGATCCGGGTGCAGGACTACCGGGACGTCACCGACGGGCCGTACGACGCGATCTCCTCCATCGGCATGGCCGAACACGTCGGCGCCGAACGGTACCTGGAGTACGCCGAGGACCTGCTGAAGCTGCTCCGGCCGGGCGGGCGGCTGCTCAACCACCAGATCGCCCGGCGCCCGCACCGCGACGAATCGGCGTACACCCTCGACGGGTTCATCGACGCCTACGTCTTCCCCGACGGCGAACTCGCCCCCCTCGGCACCACCGTCACCCAGCTGGAGCGCGCCGGGTTCGAGGTGCGGGACGTCGAGTCGATCCGTGAGCACTACGCCCTCACCCTGCGCCGCTGGGTCACCAACCTGGAGGGCGAGTGGACGCGTGCGGTGCGGCTCGCCGGGGCCGGCCGGGCCCGGGTCTGGCTGCTCTACATGGCCGCCTGCGCCCTCGCCTTCGAACGCAACCGCATCGGCGTCAACCAGGTCCTCGCCGTCAGGGCTCCCGAATCCGGCGCCTCCGGGCTGCCGTTGCGCACCCGCACCTGGAACTGAGCAGCAAGAAGGGGCCCGTTGCCGGGCAACGGGCCCCGACCGCCGTACGGCTACTCCGCCTTGATGGCGGCCAGCATGTTCATGCGGGCCGCCCTGCGGGCCGGCCACAGCGCGGCGAGGATGCCCACCGTCGCCGCCAGGAGGAGGAAGACCGCCATCCTGGCCCACGGCACGACGAGTTCGTACGTCGGCATCTTCGTGCCGAGGAGCTCACCGGCGGCCCAGCCGAAGAACACGCCCAGGCCGATGCCGAGCACCCCGCCGAAGAGCGAGATGACCAGGGACTCCAGGCGCACCATCCGCTTGATGCCCTTGCGGTCCAGGCCGATCGCGCGGAGCATGCCGATCTCCTGGGAGCGCTCGAAGACCGACATCGCCAGGGTGTTGACGACCCCGAGGACGGCGACGATCACCGCCATGGCGAGCAGGCCGTAGAGCATGTTCAGCATCAGCGTGAACATCTGTGCGATGGAGTCGGAGAGGTCCTTCTTGTCCTGGACCTTGATGGCCGGGTTGGAGCCGAGCGCCTTCTCCAGCTTGTCCTTCGTGGCGTCGGAGGCGCCGTCGGACGTCTTCAGCATGACCTGCATGTCGGTCACGTCGTTCAGGTGCGGGGAGACCGTCGCGGTGTCGAGCATGATGCCGCTGATCAGGTCGTTGCCCTCGTACACCCCGGAGACCGTGAGCTTCTGCGCCTTGCCGTCCTCGTAGTGCGCGGTGAAGCCCGAACCCGCCTTCCAGCCGTACGACTTGGCGGTGTCCGCGTCCACGACCACCCGGGCGCCGCCGACCTCGAACGCACCGTTGTCGACCTTCAGGTCGGTCAGCTTGCCGATGGCGGAGCCGTTCACACCGGTCAGGTACTCGGTCCGGCCGTCGATGCGGGCGACCGCGTTGCGCAGCGGGCTGACGGCGGTGACGTCGCCGACGTTCCGCAGCTTCTTCTCGACGTCCGGCGAGAGATCGTGGCCGTTCGCCATGGAGACGACGTAGTCCGCCCTGATCGCCGCCGTCGCCATCTTGTCGATCGACTTCTGGAGGCTGCCCGCCATCACCGTCATCCCGGTGATCAGGGTGAGACCGATCATCAGCGCGGAGGCGGTGGCGGCCGTACGGCGCGGGTTGCGCACCGAGTTCTGGCGGGCCAGCTTCCCCGAGATGCCGAACACGCGCATCGCCGGGGCCGCCGCCGCGATCAGCGGGCGGGAGAGGAGGGGGGTGAGGATGAAGACACCGATGATCAGCAGGACCGCGCCCATGCCCATGGGGGCCTGACCGTCGGAGCCGTCCATCGTCGTCGCCGCGAGGACGACGGCGACACCCGCGCCGCTGAACAGCGCGCCCAGCGTGTTGCGCAGCACCAGCGACTTGGTGGTCGCCTTCGCGTGCAGGCTGCTCATCGCCGCGACCGGCGGGATCTTCGCCGCCCTGCGGCCCGGCAGCCAGGCCGCCAGCATGGTGATCAGGACGCCGACGGCGAGAGCCGCGCCGACCGTGCCCGGCGTGATGACGAGCGGCCCGTCCGGGACGGTCGCGCCGAGCGAGCCCATCAGCGAGCGCAGTCCGGCCCCGATGCCGATACCGGCGATCAGACCCGTCACGGCGGCCACCAGACCGACCACGAACGCCTCGACCAGCACCGACCGCGTGACCTGCCTGCGGGACGCGCCGACCGCCCGCAGCAGCGCCAGCTCCCTGGTGCGCTGGGCGACCAGCATGGTGAAGGTGTTGGCGATGATGAAGGTGCCGACGAACAGCGCGATACCCGCGAAGACCAGCAGGCCCTGCTTCAGACCGCTCGTCTGCGAGGAGATCAACCGGGCCTGGGAGTCGGCGAGTTCCTTGCCGGTCGTGGTCTCCACCCGGTCGGCGGGCAGCACCTTCTCCAGAGCCGCCTGCAACGCGGTCTGGGAGGTGCCGGCGGCCGCCTTCACGTCGATCTCGTCGTACGTTCCCGGCTTGCCGAACAGCTTCTGGGCGGTGGCCGTGTCGAACAGCGCGAGGCTGCCGCCGGCCGTGACGTTGCCGTCGTCGGTGGTGAAGATGCCGGTGACGGTGGGCTTCAGAACCGGGCCGTCGATCGAGAGGCGCACGGTGTCGCCCACCTTGTAACCGGTCCGCTTCGCCGTCTCCGAGTCGATGGCGACCTGGTTCGCGCCGTGCGGCGCCGAGCCCTCGGCCAGCGGGTACCGGGGGTCCCTGGTGCCCGAGTAGTTGCCGCCCTGCGACTGGAAACCGCCGCCGACGAGCTTGCCGTCCTTGCCGGCGATCGCGGTGAAGCCGTTGACCACGCCGATCGCCCGGGCGGCGCCCGGCACCTCGGTGCTCCGGTCCAGCAGAGCCTGCGTCAGCTCGTGGCTCTTGCCGATCGTGTTGCCCTTGTCCTCCTCGGACTTGGCGGTGACGGCCACGTCGACCTGGTCGAAGCCCTTGGCCGAACTCTTCTGGTAGGCCTCGGAGATGGTGTTGGTGAAGACCAGCGTGCCGGACACGAACGCCACGCCGAGCATCACGGCGAGCACGGTCATCAGCAGTCTGGCCTTGTGCGCGAACACGTTGCGCAGGGCGGTGCGGAACATCAGGAGGTACGGCCCTTCGCGTCGAACCGCTTCAGGAAGTCGAGCACGTTGTCGGCGGTGGGCTTGTACATCTCGTCGACGATGCGGCCGTCCGCGAGGAAGACCACCCGGTCCGCGTAGGCCGCGGCCACCGGGTCGTGGGTCACCATGACCACGGTCTGCCCCAACTCCCGTACGGAGTTGCGCAGGAAGCCCAGGATCTCGGCACCGGCGCGCGAGTCGAGGTTCCCGGTCGGCTCGTCACCGAAGATGATCTCGGGCTTGGAGGCCAGTGCCCGGGCCACGGCGACGCGCTGCTGCTGGCCGCCGGAGAGCTGCGAGGGGCGGTGTCCGAGACGGTCCCGCAGGCCGACCATCCGGATGACCGAATCCAACCACTCCTTGTCCGGCTTGCGGCCCGCGATGTCCATCGGGAGCGTGATGTTCTCCAGGGCCGTCAACGTCGGCAGCAGGTTGAACGCCTGGAAGATGAAACCGATCTTGTCCCGCCGCAGCTTGGTCAGCTGCCTGTCCTTCAGCGAGCCCAGCTCGGTCTCGCCGATCCGGACCGAACCGGAGGAGAAGGTGTCCAGTCCGGCCACGCAGTGCATCAGCGTGGACTTGCCGGAGCCGGAGGGGCCCATGATCGCGGTGAACTCGGCCTGCCGGAACTCGAAGGTGACCCGGTCCAGGGCGACCACCTGGGTCTCGCCCTGTCCGTAGATCTTCGACAGATCCGTGGCGCGTGCGGCCACGGTGGTGGCCCGGCCGGCGACGGGTGTGGTGGTCACAGGATGGAACTCCTAGCGGGACGACATCGTGGAGGACGTCTTCCATCGTGCTGGCCGGAGCCCGCCGTGTAGTCAGCCGCAGTCCTGGTTCCGGGGGCAGACTTCGGACGGACCGCGCGGCTCGCCGTCATACCTGGGGATGACGGCGGCCCCTGATCGGGGCCCGTGCAGAGAACAGGTGGAGCGTCCTCGTTCGGACGGTGAAATTCCGTCATTCCGCATGCGCGGCCGGGGGTCCCGCGCAAGGCTATTGGCAAGTGCGGATGGCCTGTTCCATGGTCTGATGCACCCTCAGACATCAATAAAATAAGACAACATCGGTCCGCCCGCCCGCTGTTGGAAGGATGCGTCCCGATAGGCTCGGAACTTCAAACGCGGAGCCCATGACCTGCCCGGATGGTGGAATGCAGACACGGCGAGCTTAAACCTCGCTGCCCCTTCGCGGGCGTGCCGGTTCAAGTCCGGCTCCGGGCACTTTCGCGCCCACGTGGTGGTTCTCCACCCGTGGGTCGTCACCCCTCGTACACGGTCAGTACCGCACCGTCGATCTCGATCCGGCGGCCCGCGCGCAAGCCGTCGCGGCACAGTGTTCTCAGGCAGGTGTGGAAGAGGGGCAGCTCGTCCGCGTCAAGGACGGCAGCGGCCAGTTCCATGAGCTCGGTCACTGACTCGTCGGTCAGTACGTCGGGCAGTTCGCCGGAGAGCAGAACGACCGATTCACCGGCCGGTCCACGGACCACGACCGTGGCCGGACCGCCATGCACGAACAACACATTCCCCCCTGGGAGCCCGGGGTCGTGCGGCTCTCGCTCCTCGGGCAGGACGAGAGACTAGCGGGCGGCACCGGCACTTTCGGGTGCAGTCGAATTCTTTTTCCGACTTCACGGAAGAGTGAACATCCGCGATCGCGGAGCGCCGGGACCTGCTTCCGGACGGTCACTTCCTTGGCCAGGGGTGGGGTCTTGGGTGGGGGTCCCGCCGGGTGGGGGCGTGGACGTTCGTTTCTCGGCCCGGGGCGGTTGCCGGGCACGGAGTGCCGGCCGCACTCCGTGTGGAGCGGGCGGACCGCGGACGCGCATGACCGGTCCGGTCCGGGCGGGGTTGCCGGCGAGGGGGAGCAGGGTGCGGCGGGGCGCTGCGGCGCGGTCCGTCCCCCGGGCGGGGGTCCGAGCGGGGTTGTTGGCGGCGGTGGCTCGGGGTGCCCGCGGCCCGTTCCGGGGGCGGGCCCCGGTGGGGTCGTCGGCGAGGGCCGGCGGGGTGTTCCGGAGCGGTTCGTCCCCCGGGTGCGGGGTGGGGTGGCGGTGGCCCCGGTGCCCGCGGACCGGGTGTTTCGGTGGGGCCGGGTCTCCGCTCCGCGGGCCGGGTGTTACTTCTTCGGTGCCGGGGGTGTGGAGCGGTCCAGGAGGGACTCCACGAGGGCGGCGACGTGGCGGCGGTCGTCGGCCGAGAGTTGCTGGACGCTGGCGATCAGCAGGTCCACCTCGGGGTCGGCCGGGCGGGCGGCGCCCTCGGAGTCCTGGCCGGCCGGAGTGCCGTACACGTGGATGCCGCAGGCCTCGGCGGCGGAGCGGCGCACGGTGTCCAACGACAGTTCCAGCCCCTTGGACAAGCCCTCCAGGGTGGTCGACTGGGGCATGCGGACGACGCGTTCGGCGGTCGCCAGGTGGTGGACGGTGGAGCGCGGGATGCCACCGCGGCGCGCCACATCGCCGTAGGACCAGCCCTTGCGGTCCAGGCGCTCACGGATCAACTGCTGGAGTGCGTTGGCCACGGGTGGGTCACTTCCTGCTCGCCGCTCGGCGGAACCGTCCATGTCGGGGCCGATTCTACGGGCGGCCCCACCCCGCACCGAAAGAGTGATTCCCCGAACGGGTTGCGCGACGGCCCCGCGAGGCCCTAGTGTCCAATCTCGTTGGACAGCACGTCCGACCAAGTTGGACAGAGTGCGGGGGGAACCTGACTCGGTCCGACCGGAAATGCCCATCCCTGAGGGGGACCTGATCATGATGGACGCACACGAGCTCGAGGCCGAGTCCGCGGAGCTGCTGCCGGGCCGTGAGGCCCTGGGCAAGCTGAAGTTCAGCTTCAACCGGACGACCAACGTGACCAAGCACGTCGCGAACGTGGAGGCGCACAACTCGTCCCTGGCCCTCAACGACCACTCCGTGTCGTCCGTGGCCAGCTCCGGCGCCTCGCAGACCATCAGCATCAACCAGTAGCTCCCGCGCACCACCTCCACAGCCGTCGTCACCACCTGAAAGGACATCCATCATGAGCATGGACATGCACGAGCTCGACACCGAGTCCGCGGAGCTGCTGCCGGGCCGTGAGGCCCTGGGCAAGCTGAAGTTCAGCTTCAACCGGACGACCAACGTCACCAAGCACATCGCCAACGTCCAGGCCGACAACCAGTCCGCGGCCGTCAACGACCACTCCGCGTGGTCGGCCGCCGAGTCGCAGGCCTCGCAGTCGATCTCCGTCAAGCAGTGACCCTGCGCTGACGACGTCCGCCGGGGCGGACCGCGCACAGGTGCGGTCCGCCCCGGCGGTCATGAGGGGGGCAGGACATGGGGGGAGACCACGTATGACAGTGCTCGGAGGCGGGACCCCGACGCTGTACGACTCCGGGCCGGTGCCCGGGCCCGGCGGCTGGCCGGTGACCTACGAGCAGGTGGCGACGGGCAGCCTGCCGGTCGTCGAACAGCGGTTGGTGCCCCGGCTGAGCGCGGGACTGCGGCTGCACGGCGAGTACCAGGGGTCGGGATTCACCGAGCCCAAGTACATCGCCCGTCGGGGGGACGGGCAGGTCGTGCAGCTGTCGCGGCTGCTGCACCTCGTGGCGTCGTCGGTCGACGGCCTGCGCGACATCGAGTCGATCGCCCACCGCGTGAGCGCGCGATTCGGCCGAGAGGTCAGCTCCGACAACATCCGCTACCTGGTGGAGAAGAAACTCGAACCGCTCGGGGTGACCGTCCCCGAGGGCCAGGAGAGCGACGAGGTCGACGCACCCCGCTCCGACCTGCTGCTCGCGCTCAAGGGGCACCGGGTCATCTTCAACGAGCGGCGCACGGACCGGATCGCGCGGACGCTCGGCTGGCTGCACAGGCCGGCCGTGGTCGCGGCGATGCTGCTCGCGGCCGTGTCCATGGATGTGTGGCTGTTCGGCTTCTTCGGGGCGATCGAGCCCGTCCTGGAGGTCCTCGACCAGCCGGTGCTGATCCTGCTCGTCTTCGGACTGACCGTGGCCTCGCTCGTCTTCCACGAGTTCGGCCACGCCTCCGCGTGCAGATACGGCGGCGCCCGGCCCGGCTGCATCGGGTGCGGGATCTTCCTCATCTGGCCGTCGATGTACACCGACGTCACCGACGTCTACCGGATCGGACGCGGCGGTCGGATCAGGACCGACCTGGGCGGGGTCTACTTCAACGTCGTCTTCATGCTGGGCATGGCCGGGCTGTACTTCGCCACGGGGGAGCAGTTCTTCCTGGCGGCGGTCTACCTCGGGCACTTCGAGATCCTCGAACAGCTGATGCCGGCCGTGCGGCTGGACGGCTACTACATCCTGGGTGACCTCGCCGGCGTCCCCGATCTCTACGGCAAGATCAGGCCGATCCTGCTCAGTCTGGTGCCGGGGCGGAAGGGACGTGCCGCGCGCAAGGAGGTCGCCGGGCTGAAGAAGTCGGCGCGGACCATCGTGGCCGTGTGGGTGCTGACCATGGTGCCGCTGATCATCGGCGAGATGGGCTACGCGCTGTGGAACCTGCCCAGGATCCTCGCCACGATGACCCGGTCCACGGTCGAGCAGTTCTCCGGCACCGGGGCGGCCCTCGCGGACGGCAAGGTCGTCGACGGGCTCGTCGGGGTGCTGGGCTGTCTGATGCTGCTGATCCCGATGGGCGGGGTCGTCTACCTCTCCGTGAAGATCGGCGGACGGATCCTCCGTGCGGCGAAGCGGTCCACGGCGGAGCGGCCCCTGTTGAGGGTGACGCTGTGCGCGGTGATCCTCGCCGGGCTGACGGGTCTCAGCTACGCCTGGACGTCGGGTCTGACACCCCAGCCGCTCCCGAAGAAACCCCCGATCGCGCCGATCCTCCAGCCCGGGGTCTCGACGGAGGAACCGGAGCCCCGGCAGGCCGCGACTCCCGACGGCGACGCCTCGACTTCGGGCGGCAACGCCGTGGACGACCCGGCGGGCACCGGTTCCGGCGCGGCCGCACCGTCGGCGGCGGGCCGTCCCCCGGGCTCCGACGCCCCGTCACCCGGTGGCTCCGCCGCCGCATCGGCGTCCGCCTCACCGGCGGCGTCGGCGTCGGCACCGGGCGCGTCGACGGGGGGTACCTCCCGCGGTCCGGCGTCCCCGGCCCAGGGCACCTCGACGGCCCCGGAACCGTCGTCACCGGGCACGGGCGAGGGCCCGTCCAGCCCCGCCGCGTCACCGGTCCCGTCGGAAAGCGCCCAGCCCTCACCCGCCGACTCCCCGTCCTCCCCACCGTCCGGCGGACCACCGGGGACACCCTGAACGACCCGACTCCGGGGCGGGGCGCGGCCGGTCCGGAACCGGGTCGGGACCGGCCCTGGGACGAGGGCGCGGCCGGTCCCAAGCCGGAGCTGCGGCCGGGCAGGCTCCCAGCCGGTCTGCACCGGGGCTGTGACTGGTCCCGATTCAGGACCGGCCGGTGTCTCGGCCCGGTCCGTGACCGGTCCGACGCCAGGGTTGTGCCCCGTCCCGATCCAGGGGCGCGGCATCCCGGGCAGGGGTCGTACCCGGTCCCAAGCCGGGGCGCAACAGGCCTCGGCCTCGGAGCCGGGTCGTGACTGGCCCCCGATTCGAGACCGGCCGGTCTCGATCCGGGGGCGCGGCCAAGCCCGGGACGGGGCCGCGACCGGTCCCGACGCGGGGCGCTGCCGACCCCGCGGCCAGGGCATGGCCGGTCCACGTCGGGGGCTGTGGCAGGCCCCCGGCTGGGGTTGCCGCCGGTCCCCGAGCCAGGGGAGTGGCCACCCCGAAGGCGGGGCGTGGCCGCACCCCACCCGGGACCGTGGCAGAACCCCGAGCCGGGGCCCTCGCAGGTCCGAACCGGGGCCCTCGCAGGGGGTCCGGACGGGGCATCGCAGGTCCGTCCGGATCAGGGCCGTCGTGAGCCTCCGGCCGGAACCGAGGTCGGTCCCGAGTCGGGGTCGGCGCCCCCCACATCCGCACTGATCCATGAACCTGAGGAGATCCCTTGAGCAGTCATCGAAAACCCCGTTCCGCCTCTCCGCTCACCCGGCGTGCCGTCCGCGTGGGGCTGTTCGCCGCCGGGGTCGCCGGGGTGGCGAGTGCCGTGCCGGCGCAGGCCGCCACCGGGGGGCCGTCGCGGCCCGCCGTCGCGTCGGACCATGTCTTCAGTCACGCCGACCGGCTGGACCACACGGAGACGAAGGACTCGTTCACCATCCGGCAGTACGGGAAGGTGAACGCCGCCGCCGTGCGCAACCAGGCCAACGCGGTCTCGGCGGGCTGCTCCGCCGACGACGCCTGCCGTTCGGTCGCGCTGTCCTTCCAGATCGTCACGTTCGCCGGCGACCAGACCCGTCTGAACGCCGTGAACCTCAGCGACGCCGCCAACAAGAACTGCACCGGCTGCCAGACCCTGGCCGGCGCCTACCAGTTCGTGGTGTCCACGCCCACCCCGCTCACCCTCGACCCCGCCCACCGCCGCCAACTCGCCGACATCCACCGCCGACTGGACGCGCTGACCCGTTCCAGGGTCCCCGCGGCCGATCTGCGTACCCAGGCCGACGGCCTCGCCGCCGAGGTCAACGCCGTCCTCAAGGACGCCGTGGCCGACGCCCCGAAGGGTGACGCACAGGACGACGTCACCATGCACCGCCACCTGGACGGCTGGCCCGGCCGCTGACCTGTCGGCCATCCGGCCCGCGGCAGCCTTCCGCGGGCCGGACGGCCGTGCAGACCGTTGACATCGGCAGACCCTGAGCGCAAACTCGGGACACTCAAGTGAAATAAACTTCACCTCGCGAACAGTGTGAACAGCGCGAGCAATGAAACAGCCACTGGCGTCAGCCGAGAACCAAGGTCTCCGAAGGGAACCCCGATGCGCACCACCGTCGGCATCATCGGAGCCGGCCCCGCCGGTCTCCTCCTCGCCCGGCTCCTGCACGGCGCCGGCATCGACTCGGTCGTCCTGGAGAGCCGGGACCGCGCCTACGTCGAGCACCGCCAGCGCGCCGGGATCCTGGAACAGGGCACGGTCGACGTGCTGCGCGAGGCGGGCGCCGGTGAGCGCATGGACCGCGAGGGGCTCCCGCACGACGGCATCGAGCTGCGCTTCGACAGGAAGCGCCACCGCGTCGACTTCCCCGCCCTCACCGGCGGCCGGTCCGTGATGGTCTACGCACAGACGGAGGTCTGCAAGGACCTCATCGCCCTCCAGCTCAAGGACGGCGGCCCGCTGCTGTTCGAGGCGGAGGCCCTGGCCGTCGAGGGGGCGGACGGGGACAGCCCACGGATCCGCTTCCGGCACGAGGGCCGCGAGGACGTCCTGGAGTGCGAGTACGTCGTCGGCTGCGACGGCTTCTGGGGCGTGGCGAGGAAGGCGATCCCCGCCGAACTGACCCAGGTGTTCGAGCGGACGTACCCCTTCGCCTGGCTCGGCATCCTCGCCGACGTCCCGCCCTCCCACGACGAACTCGTCTACGCCCGCCACGACCGCGGCTTCGCCCTCCTGTCCATGCGCTCCCCGTCCGTGTCCCGCCTCTACCTCCAGGTCCCGGAGGGCACGGACGCCGAGAGCTGGGGCGACGAGGAGATCTGGGACGAACTGGAGCGCCGCTTCGAGACCGACGACGACTGGACGCTCGACCGGGGACCCATCACCCAGAAGTCCGTCACCCCGATGCGCTCCTACGTCCACGAGCCCATGCGGCACGGCCGTCTCTTCCTCGCCGGCGACGCGGCGCACATCGTGCCGCCCACCGGCGCCAAGGGCCTGAACCTCGCAGTAGGGGACGTCGTGACCTTCGCGAGGGCGCTGGCGTACAAGAAGGAGACCGGTTCGACGGAACGCCTCGACGCCTACTCCGAGACCTGCCTGCGCCGGGTGTGGCAGGCCGAACGGTTCTCGTACGACATGACGGGCCTCCTGCACCGGTCGCCCGACGCCACCGCCTTCGAGGACCGGATGCAGCGGGCCCGGCTTGAGCGGATCGCCGGGTCGAGGGCGGCCGAGACCGACCTCGCCGAGGGCTACACCGGCTTCCCCTTCGAGTGAGCGGCCCCTCCGGTCCCGGGAATCACGCGTACGCGTAGCGTGTTGGCCAGCACATCGAGGGAAGATCCTCCTCAAGCACTAGGGTCATTCCTTTGCCTACCTATTACTCTTGAGGGCAAGGCCCACACACGGTGGCCACGGAGGAGTGAAATGAGGAGCAGCAACCCGGTCTTCTCGCGACGGGGCTTCAGCCGCGACAACGGCTACGCGGGCTTCAACACCGCGCCGCAGGCCGGGGGCGCAGCCGTAGGCGCGCAGGGCACCAACCCGTACGCGAGCAACCCCTACGCCCAGCAGGACCTTCAGCAGGGGGCGCCGCCGCAGGCCCCGGTGACCACCGGCCGGATGACGATGGACGACGTCGTCATGCGCACCGGCACCACGCTCGGCATCCTGATCGTCACGGCAGCGCTCGCCTGGGTGCTGCTGCCGGTCGACGACGCCAACATCGGCCGCTCGTACGGCATCGGTATCGGCGCCGCGCTGATCGGCATGGTCCTGGCGCTCGTCCAGTCCTTCAAGCGCAAGGCCTCGCCCGCGCTGATCGTGTCGTACGCCGCGTTCGAGGGCGTGTTCCTCGGCGTCGTCTCCAGCGTCGTCGACAACCGCATCGCGTCCGGTGCGGCCATGCAGGCCGTGATCGGCACCCTGGCGGTCTTCACCGCCGTGCTGGTGGCGTACCGGGCCGGCTGGATCCGCGTCAACCGGCGGTTCTACGGCTTCGTCATGGCGGCCGCGCTCGGCTTCGTCCTGCTGATGACGGTCAACATGCTGTTCGCCGTCTTCGGCGGCGGTGACGGCCTCGGCTTCCGCAGCGGCGGCCTCGGCATCATGTTCGGCATCATCGGCGTCCTGCTCGGCGCGTGCTTCCTGGCGCTGGACTTCAAGCAGGTCGAGGACGGCATCGCCTACGGTGCGCCGAAGGAGGAGGCCTGGCTGGCGGCGTTCGGTCTGACGCTGACGCTGGTGTGGATCTACATGGAGTTCCTGCGGCTCATCGCGATCCTCAACAGCAGCGACTAGTACACACGCGGCATGTGAAAGGGCCCCGGGTTCCCACCCGGGGCCCTTTCCCGTGTGCGCGGCTAGGAGTACCTGCGCGCGGCCCTCCTCAGGTCGTACTCGTGGATGAGAGCTTTCGCGTGGCCGTACGCGAGGTTGTGTTCGTGGCGGAGCCAGCTGACCTTCTCCTCGAAGCGGAAGAGAGCCGGGCCGTCGTCGACGGTGCGGAGCCAGTCGGATACTTCACGACCGGTGCAGTGAGGGATGCGGGCGAGCATGTTGCGGTGGGTCTCCTCGGAGAAAACTTGGGACATCGGCGCCTCCGTGCGCATGGGCTGTAAGCCGGTCCTTCAGGTCACCGTGCCTGAGCGTTCGCGTGTTGGCAACAGTCCCGGTGGGACGCGTACGGTTGCCGGGTGGCTGATACCGAGCGTCTGACCCAGGCCGTGGACCACTTCGCCGACCGGTTGCGCGCCGCGCCGCAGTCCCGCTTGCAGCGGGGCGCCGCCGCTGAGGCGCTGGGGCTGGCCCGGGAGTTCGCCCGTCGGGCGCAGCTTCTGGAGGAGCCGGGTACGTCGTCGCTTCGCGAGATGCCGGATGCGGGGATGTTCGCCGCGGCCGACCAAATCACCGTCGCCGTGCATGACTTGGCCCTCGTGCTCGACGACGAGGGCCAGGTTTCCGAGGCTGTGCGGTTGGTGGAGGAAGCCCAGAAGCGGGCCGGGGTCTGAGGTTCGGCGGGGGCGACCAGCCCCGCGCCGTCAAAGGCTCGCTATGACCCGGTCCGCCAGGATGTAGACGTTCTCCTCGCCGCACGCGAACGTCAGCGTGTACGCGCCCGAGATGCCCGAACCGCCCAGCAGGACCGGGGTCTGGCCCGCGCGCAGCGCCGCCGAGAGGCGTTCCGCCGTCTCCCGGTGGCCCGGGGTCATGCAGAGGGTCGTGCCGTCGGCGAAGACGTAGACGTCGAGGGTGCCGAGCGGGCCCGGGCGGACGTCGGCCAGTTCGGTGCCGGAGGCGGCCAGTTCCTCCAGGGTCGCCACCGTGCGTTCGTGGTCGCCCACGGCGGGTGAACCGACCGGCACGAAGTCCGGGTGGGAGGGGTGGCGGCGGCGGGCGGCGGCCAGTTCGGGGCTGTCCCCGGCGAACTCGTCCGCGTCCGTGGTCGGCTCCGTCACCGACTCCAGCGGCTCCAGGCCCACGAAGTCGGCCTGCCGGGGCAGGAACAGCTCGCTGTCGGGCAGGCCGAGCAGCGAGGGCGCCTCGGAGGCGTCACGGGACTCCTGGGCGGCCCAGAAGGCACGCGCCTCGGCGAGTTCGCGCTCGCGTTCCTCGGCGAGGGCCTCGGCCACGGCGGCGCGTATCTCGTCGACGTCAGCGGCCGGGCGGGCGGCCGGTACGAGACCCCGCAGCGGCACGGTGTTGTTCTTGGCGATCTCGGTGTGCAGGGCGGCGACCTGTCGGCGCAGCACCATGAGGGTGCGCAGGACGGCGACGCCCACGGCGCCGGTGGCGGCCGTGGTGACCAGCAATGCGATCGGCATGGCGCTCACTGACGTACTCCCGGTTCAAAGTCGACCCCCGACTTCCTACATCAGCTTGAAGGGCGGACTATCCAGCTGTCAGTGCGTAACGTCACGAAACGGACAGGACTTTGGGCCCGGGGTTTGGGGGTGAAACTGCTCTGACCTGCGTAAATCCCTTACGGAAGGGAGATAGGTCACATCCTGGGGGAGATTGGATCACAAATGGGCCCAGAACCCAGGAGTTTCCCGGGTTCTGGGCCAAAGGGTGGCGCTGTGTTCCCGCGCGGCTACTTTCCGTACGGATATGGGGTGTTGGTCAGCTCAGGCGCTCGATGACCATCGCCATGCCCTGGCCGCCGCCCACGCACATGGTCTCCAGACCGAACTGCTTGTCGTGGAACTGGAGGGAGTTGATGAGCGTGCCCGTGATGCGGGCGCCGGTCATGCCGAAGGGGTGGCCGACGGCGATCGCGCCGCCGTTGACGTTCAGCTTCTCCAGCGGGATGCCCAGGTCGCGGTAGGAGGGGATCACCTGGGCGGCGAACGCCTCGTTGATCTCGACCAGGTCGATGTCGTCGATGGTGAGGCCGGCCCGGCGCAGGGCCTGGTTGCTGGCGTCCACCGGGCCGAGGCCCATGATCTCGGGGGAGAGGCCGGAGACACCGGTCGACACGATGCGGGCGAGCGGGGTGAGGCCGAGCTCGCGGGCCTTGGTGTCGGACATGATCACGACCGCGGCGGCACCGTCGTTGAGGGGGCAGCAGTTGGCCGCCGTGACGAGGCCGTCGGGGCGGAAGACCGGCTTCAGGCCCTGGACGCCGTCGAGGGTGACGCCGGCGCGCGGGCCGTCGTCCTTGGAGACGACCGTGCCGTCGGGAAGCGTGACCGGGGTGATCTCGCGCTCCCAGAAACCGTTCTTGATGGCTTCCTCGGCGAGGTTCTGCGAGCGGACGCCGAACTCGTCCATGTCCTGGCGGGTGACGCCCTTGGTGCGGGCCAGGTTCTCCGCGGTCTGTCCCATCGCGATGTACGGGTCGGGGAGCAGGCCGTCCTCGCGCGGGTCGTGCCAGCTCGTGCCCTCCTGGGTGGCGGTGGCGGCGGTGCGGGCCTGGGCCTCGGCGAAGAGCGGGTTGGTGGTGTCCGGGAGGCCGTCGGAGCTGCCCTTGGCGTAGCGGGAGACCATCTCGACACCGGCCGAGATGAAGACGTCGCCCTCGCCTGCCTTGATGGCGTGCAGGGCCATGCGGCTCGTCTGCAGCGAGGAGGAACAGTAACGGGTGATCGTGCAGCCCGGCAGGTGGTCCATGCCCATCTGTACGGCGACGATCCGGCCCAGGTTGTAGCCCTGCTCGCCGCCGGGGAGGCCGCAGCCGAGCATCAGGTCGTCGATGTCGTGCGGGTCCAGCTCGGGGACCTTGGCGAGGGCGGCCTGGATGATCGTGGCGGTGAGGTCGTCGGGGCGCAGGTCCTTGAGCGAGCCCTTGACGGCGCGGCCGATGGGGGAGCGGGCGGTCGAGACGATCACGGCTTCGGGCATCACGGCTCCATTGGCATGCGGGGGTGGTCTTCCGGGCGTGGCTGATTGCGAAGTTACCCGGACGTATGGCTCAGGTCACGGGAGTGGCGGTGTGACCTATGTCTAAGCGCTTGCTTTTCGCCCCCGCCGCCCCTACCCGTCCCGTCCTTCAGGGGGCTCCGCCCCCTGAACCCCCGCTCCTCAAACGCCGGAGGGGCTGAAAACAGACATGGCGCCGGAGGAGCCGAAGGACAGATCGGACGCCGGGAAGGGGTGAAGGAGAGACATGGCGCCGGGAGGCGCCGAAGTGCAGACATGGCGCCGGGAGGCGCCGAAGTGCAGACATGGCGTCGGGAGGCGCCGAAGAGCAGGCATTGCGTCGGGAGGCGCCGAAGAGCAGGCATTGCGTCGGAGGGGCTGAGGCTGAGTGGGGCCGGGGTCAGACGCCGGTTGGGCTGGTGGGGGATGGTTCCGTTGCGCGGACGCGCCGCCTGCGCCTGCGCTTGAGCAGTACCCAGGGCCCCTTCGGGCCCGTCGGCATCGCCGCCACGACCTCCGTGCCGGGCTCGGACACGGCCTCCGCCGCCGCCCTCGCCACCGGCAGGAAACCCTCACGGCGCGAGACGTCCGGACGGTCCTCGTCCGCCGGCCAGAGGCCCAGCGCGGCGCACACCGTCGGCAGCACCGCCATCGCCGCCGTCGCGTAACCCTCCGCGGAGGGGTGGTAGTTGTCCGGGCCGAACAGCTCCCGCGGGTTCGCCGCGAACTCCGGGCCCAGCAGGTCACCCAGGGACACCGTGCGGCCGCCCTGTTCGACCGCGCCGATCGTCTGGGCGGCCGCCAGCTGGCGGGAGGCTCTGCGGGCCAGCCAGCGCAGGGGCTGCTGGACCGGCTCGATCGTGCCCAGGTCGGGACAGGTGCCGACGACGACCTCGGCACCTGCCGTGCGCAGCCGCCGTACCGCCGAGGACAGATGACGCACGGAGCGCGTCGCCGGCATCCGGTGTGTCACGTCGTTCGCGCCGATCATGATCACGCAGACGTCGGGGACCCGGCCGGGATCCGCCAGCGTCAGCGCGACCTGGCGGTCCAGATCGTCGGACGTGGCCCCCGGAAGGGCGACGTTGCGGAACTCCACCGGCCGTTCCGCCACCGCTGCCAGGCCCGAGGCCAGCAGCGCGCCCGGCGTCTGGCCCGCCCGGTGCACACCCTGGCCCGCGGCCGTGGAGTCGCCCAGCATCACCAGCCGCAGGGCGGGTTCACCGGGCGTGGCGTAGACATGGCCGTACCGGCCCTCGGCCTGCGGGACGTGCGGCGTCACGCCGTTGCCCACCTGCCGTCGCGCCAGCCGTGCCTCCGCCAGCAACAGCCCCATGGCCGCGGCGCCGACCAGACCGATCCCGCCGCCGCCGTACGCCGCGCCCGCCGCGATCCGCCGGGCCACCCTCGCCCTCGACATGCTCGTCATACGTCGCGCCACCTCCGTCGTACCCGCTACACACACTCCTTGCCCCGCACGGACCGTGGCCCAATCCCAACAGGGAGTGAACGGCCGTCATGGCGCCCGATCAGGCCATAGGCTGGCGGAACCATTTCGACCACTTCCTTGCAGCATCCGGAGACAACGGTGCAATTCCACGACTCGATGATCAGCCTCGTCGGCAACACCCCGCTGGTGAAGCTCAACAGCGTGACCAAGGGCATCCGGGCGACCGTCCTGGCCAAGGTCGAGTACTTCAACCCCGGCGGTTCCGTGAAGGACCGCATCGCGCTGCGCATGATCGAGGCGGCGGAGGAGAGCGGGGCACTGAAGCCCGGGGGCACCATCGTCGAGCCGACCAGCGGAAACACCGGGGTCGGGCTCGCCATCGTCGCGCAGCAGAAGGGGTACCACTGCATCTTCGTGTGCCCCGACAAGGTGTCCACGGACAAGATCAACGTGCTGCGGGCCTACGGCGCCGAGGTCGTGGTGTGCCCCACCGCCGTCGACCCCGAGCACCCGGACTCCTACTACAACGTCTCCGACCGGCTGGTCCGTGAGACGCCGGGGGCCTGGAAGCCGGACCAGTACTCCAACGCCAACAACCCCCTCTCCCACTACCACTCCACCGGCCCTGAGCTGTGGGAGCAGACGGAGGGGCGGATCACCCACTTCGTGGCGGGCGTCGGCACCGGCGGCACGATCTCCGGGACCGGGCGGTACCTGAAGGACGCCAGCGACGGCAGGGTCCAGGTCGTCGGCGCCGACCCCGAGGGGTCCGTGTACTCGGGCGGCTCCGGGCGGCCGTACCTCGTCGAGGGTGTCGGCGAGGACTTCTGGCCGACCGCCTACGACCGGACCGTGGCCGACGAGATCGTCGCCGTGTCCGACAAGGACTCCTTCCAGATGACCCGCCGCCTCGCCAAGGAGGAGGGCCTGCTGGTGGGCGGCTCCTGCGGCATGGCCGTCGTCGCGGCGCTGCGGGTCGCCGAGCGGCTCGGCCCGGACGACGTCGTGGTGGTCCTGCTCCCCGACAGCGGACGCGGCTACCTCTCGAAGATCTTCAACGACGAGTGGATGGCCGACTACGGCTTCCTGGAGGACGAGGGCCCCAGCGCCCGTGTTGCCGACGTCCTCAACGACAAGGTGCACGGCGCCATCCCCTCCCTCGTCCACATGCACCCGGACGAGACCGTCGGCCAGGCGATCGAGGTGCTGCGGGAGTACGGCGTCTCGCAGATGCCGATCGTCAAGCCGGGCGCCGGTCACCCGGACGTGATGGCCGCGGAGGTCGTCGGGTCGGTCGTGGAGCGGGAGCTGCTGGACGCGCTGTTCACCCAGCGGGCCTCCCTCGGCGACCCGCTGGAGAAGCACATGTCGTCCCCGCTGCCCCAGGTCGGCTCCGGTGAACCGGTCGGCGACCTGATGCAGGTGCTGGGTTCGGCGGACGCGGCGATCGTCCTCGTCGAGGGCAAGCCCACCGGAGTGATCAGCCGGCAGGACCTGCTGGCTTTTCTCGCCAAGGGCGGGAAGTAAGCGCATCCTGCGGGAAAACGTCCGGTGAACAGGGCGTGGACGCGATGAACTTCCGGTTTCCCACCGAAAAGGTGGACTTCGCGGAACTGGTACGAGGGCGTCACGTCCACGCAGCACACGCTTAACACGAGTCCGGCACATTAGTGGATGTCGGCAGGGCGGGAGCGGCTCCCCGCCCCAGCCGACACCGAACGTCCAAGGACCTCCGGAGCGGCTCCCGGACCTCCAAGGACGCTGGACGTCAGACCAGGCCTGACCCGGTCGACGTCTCTCGCGGGGACCGCCGTCGTCCCGCCCCCCGGCAACGGGGGTGCGGCGGTCCCCGCGCATATACTTTTCTGCGGGTTCCCGGATTCCCTCCGGTTCAGTGGGCTGTCGCCCAACTCCCCAGCAGCTGCAGTCGTTCCGCCGTCTCCGAACCCGGCTCCGGCGTGTAGACCACCATCGTCTGCCCCGGCGTCTCCGGGAGCGTCAGCGACTCGTACGGGAAGGTCAGCCGGCCCGCGACCGGGTGCCGGAGACTCTTCACGCCGTGCATGCACGCCCTTACCTGGTGGTCGGCCCACAGCCGGCGGAAGTCCTCGCTCTTGAGGGAGAGTTCGCCGACGAGTTCGCGCACACCGCGGTCCTCGGCGTGGGCGCCCGCGCTCAGCCGCAGGGTGGCGACGCACTGGGCGGCGACCGCGGCCCACTCGGGATAGAGGTCGCGGCCGTCGGGCTCCAGGAAGAGATGGCGGACGATGTTGCGCCGGGCGGGTTCCAGGCGGCTGAAGCCGTGCAGGGCGTCCGCGAGGGTGTTCCAGGCCAGGACCTGCATGGCGGGTCCGACGACGAAGGCCGGGGTGCGCTCCATGCTGTCGAGCAGCAGCTGGACGCCGGGGCGGACGCCCGGCACGCTCCGGTGGCGCCCGTCCTTCCGGGACGGCCGGGCCACCGTGAGCAGATAGGCGTGCTCGGTCTCGTCCATGCGCAGCACCCGGGCGACGGAGTCCAGAACGGCGTCCGAGATGTTCGGCCCGCGGCCCTGCTCAAGGCGGATGTAGTAGTCGACGCTCACCCCGGCCAGCTGAGCCACCTCCTCGCGGCGCAGCCCGGGCACCCGGCGCCGGCCGTACGAGGGCAGCCCCACCTCCTCGGGCCTGATGCGGGCGCGCCGCGAGCGCAGGAAGTCTCCGAGATCGCCGTCCATGCGTTCGATCGTAGGGGAGAGGCGGGCGCGGAACCTGGTACTGGCAGACCCAGGAAAAGCTCATCCCTGGGTACGGCGGCGCGGACGACGCAGAGTCGGGGACGAGGCCGGGGAGCCGTCACGACGGACTCCCCTCCGGCCTTGCGACCCACGATCTTCCGATCTTCCGAGGAGCACTTCCATGTCGTACGAGAACCTGGCCGGCCGTACCGCCGTCGTCACCGGGGCCGCGAGCGGGATCGGCGAGGCGATCGCCGTGACGCTGGCCGCGCAGGGGGCGAGGGTCGCGCTGCTGGCGCGGCGCGCGCAGCGGCTCGACACCGTCGTCGAGAAGATCCGGGGCGACGGCGGGCAGGCGCTGGCCGTGGTCGCCGACGTCACCGACGA
The DNA here is from genome assembly GCF_055570355.1 of Streptomyces sp. NPDC031225. NCBI lineage: Bacteria > Bacillati > Actinomycetota > Actinomycetes > Kitasatosporales > Streptomycetaceae > Streptomyces > Streptomyces sp. NPDC031225. The sequence continues at coordinate 85,403 of NZ_JBVIHJ010000024.1, forward strand.
CGCGTCCGTCGCGGCCGCCGCGGACCGGATCCACGAGGCGTACGGAACCGCCGACCTGGTCGTCAACAACGCCGGGGTCATGCTGGCGAACCCGATCGAGGACGCGCGCGTCGACGAGTGGCAGTCGATGATCGACACCAACGTCACCGGGGTCCTGCGCGTCACCGGCGCCTTCGCCGAGGACCTGGGGGAGGCGGCCGCGCAGGGCCGCAGCGCTGACCTGGTGAACGTCTCGTCCGTCGCCGCGCACCTGACCGGCTTCCCCGGTTTCGCCGTGTACGGGGCGACGAAGGCCGCGGTCACCCATCTCTCGGCGCTGCTGCGCACCGAGTTCGGCCCGCGGGACGTCCGGGTCACCAACATCGAGCCGGGCGTGACCGAGAGCGAGATCGCCACCCACCTCGACGACCGCGGGCGGGAGCAGATCGACGGGCTGGCCGACACGTTCGGCGCGCTGGCGCCCGGAGAGCTCGCCGACGTCGTCGCCTACGTCACCAGCCGCCCCCGGCACGTCAACCTGCGCCAGGTCATGGTGCTGCCGACCCGGCAGGCGTGAGGCCGAGCGCCTTCTCAGCCCTCCCAGTCGCTGTCCTGGGCCTTCCGGTGGCGGCGGCCGCGGAAGATCTCCGGGTTGGACTTCGCGGCCTGGAAGGCGTTCACGCCGACGATGCCCGCCCAGGCCACCAGGAGCCCGGGAAGGTGGGCGAGGCCGCCGCCGATCGCGGAGAGCGGGATCGCCAGCACCAGGGAGACGATGCCGAAGCCGAAGCGCTCGCCGAAGGAGTCGGTGGACTTGGGCGAACGGGCGCCCCGGGCCGACACCATCTGCTGCTCGGCGAGCTGCCGGCGCACCCGGCGGTCCACGACGCCGTCGATCCGCTGGTCGACCTTCTCCAGGAACGAGTCGACCAGCGCGGACTCGTACTCCTCGCCCAGTTCCCTGCGCGCATGCAGGGTGGCGTTGAGTTCCTTCGTGAGTTCGGGGTCCCGCGCGTCCATTCCGGTCATGGGTTCAGAGTAGGAAGCGGGCGGGTGCGCCGCACTGGGGATAGCCCCCCTGTCCGGGGTCGGGATGTCAGGACGTCGCCAGCCCGTGCTGCTTCGCGTACGCGTTCGCCACGTCCTCCGGGTCCTTCTTGTCGTTGTCGACCTGGCTGTTGAGCTGGGTGAGCTGCTCGGTGGTGAGGACGTTGCCGAGCCGGGCGAGGGCCTTGCGGACCGTGTCGTCGGCCTTGCGGTCGGCGATGAGGGGGACGATGTGCTGGCTGGGGATCAGGTTCTTCGGGTCGCTCAGCACCACCCAGTCGTTGGCCGCGATGTCGGTGTCGGTGGTGAAGAGGTTCGCCACGTCCACGTCGCCCTTCTTCAGGGCGCCCTTGACCAGCGGGCCGTCCGAGTCGAGCGACTTGAACTCCTTGAACTCGACGCCGTACACGTCCTTCAGTCCGACCGCGCCCACCTGGCGCTTCTTGACCTCGGGCGCGGCGCCGATGACCAGCTCGCCGTTCTGCTTGGCGAGGTCGGCGAGGGAGGCCAGGCCGTACTTCCGTGCGGTGGCCCGGGTGACGACGAAGCAGTCGGAGTCGGCCGCCCTGCCGTACGGCAGCACCTGGAGGCCGGCGGGCAGGGCCAGGGTGAGCGCGTTCTGCATGGTGCCCGGCTCCGCGGAGGTGTCCTTGGGGGCCAGGTAGTTGAGGAGGGCGCCCTGGTACTCGGGCAGCAGGTCGATGTCGCCCGCCTTGAGCGCGGGGATCACGATCTCGCGGGTGCCGAGGTTCGGGCGGACCTTCACCTTCACGCCGGCCTGCTGGAGCACCGCCGCGTAGAGGTAGCCCAGCACCTGGTTCTCGGTGAAGTTGGCGGTGCCGATGGTGAGCCCGCCCTTGCTGGAGCCGCTGCCGCCGGCCGAACTCCCCTGACCGTCGAGGGAGGTGACACCGCCGGCGCAGGAGGAGAGGACGGGGACGGAGGCCGCTGCGAAGAGGCCGCCGAGGAGCGTACGTCGGTTCATCTGGGGGTCCCTAGGCGGTGCGGTGACGGAAGAGGAGGCGCTGGAGGGTGTTCAACAGCAGATCGAGCACGACGGCCACGGCCGCGACCAGCACCGCGCCGCCGAGCACCTGTACGAGGTCGCGCTGGGCGAGGCCGTCGAAGACGTAGCGGCCGAGGCCGCCGAAGGAGACGTAGGCCGCGATGGTCGCTGTGGCGACGACCTGGATCAGTGCCAGGCGCAGGCCGGTCATGATCAGGGGGAGTGCGAGGGGCAGTTCGACCTGGAGGAGGACCTGGTGGCCGCGCATGCCCTGGCCGCGGGCGGCGTCCTTGACGTCCGGGTCCACGGCCGACATGCCGGCGTAGGTGTTGGTGACGATCGCCGGGACCGCGAGGGCGACCAGGGCGACGTAGACCGGGAGCATGGACAGGCCGCCGGCCAGGAAGACCAGCACCACCAGGCCGACGGTGGGCAGGGCGCGGCCGAAGGACGCGAGGTTGATCGCGACGAAGGCGCCCTTGCCGGTGTGGCCGATCAGCAGGCCGAGGGGCAGGCCGATCGCGGCCGCGACGAGGGTGGCCAGCAGCGAGTACTGCAGGTGCTCGGCGAGGCGGTGGGCGATGCCGTCGGTACCGGACCAGCTCGCGCCGCTGGTCAGCCAGTCGCCGAGGTTCTTGAGGAGTTCGTACATGTCAGGCTCGCCTCCGCCGCCACGGGGTCAGGACGTACTGGAGGGCCACCAGCAGGGCGTCCGCGACCACGGCGAGCAGGAGCGTGAGGACCACGCCCACGATCACCGGGGTCGGGAAGTCGCGCTGGAAGCCGTCGGTGAAGAGCTGGCCGAGGCCGCCGTCGCCGATGTAGGTGGCGACGGAGACGAGGGAGATCGACATGACGGTCGCGATCCGCACGCCCGCCATGATCACGGGGAGCGCGAGGGGGAGTTCGACGGTGAGGAGCGTGCGCAGCGGGCGGGTGCCCATCGCCTTCGCGGCCTCCTTCGTCTTCGCGGGGACCGAGTCGAGACCCTCGACGGTGTTCCGGAGCAGCACGACCAGCGTGTAGACGGTCAGGCCGATCACGGTCGTGGTGCGGGTCAGACCGCTGACCGGCAGCAGGAGCACGAAGATCGCGATCGACGGGATCGTGAACAGGACGTTCGAGAGCCCGAGCAGGAAACCGCGCAGCGGGCGGACCCGGTGGGCGAGCACGGCGAGGGGCAGGCTGATCAGCAGGCCGAAGAAGACGGCGCTCAGGGCTGCCTGGAGGTGGGAGACCGTGAGGGTGGTGAGGTCGTCGGTGTGGCCGGATATCCACGACCAGTCGATGGTCATACGGCCACCCGGGCTTCCGAGTGCGCCCGGCCGGCGTGCCGGTGGATGTCGTCGCGGGACGTGACGCCGGTGAGCACACCGTCGGCGTCGACGCGGGCGACCAGGCCGGTGGGGGAGGCGACGGACTCGTCGAGGGCCGCGAGCAGGGAGTCGCCGTCCCGCAGCGGCCGTACGGGGATCTCGGCGCCCTTCGAGGCCCAGTGCAGGGGCCGGTCGCCGGCGTCGAGCATGAGGGTCCAGTCGCTGTCGTGCGGTGCCGGGCCCTGGGGGACCTCGGCCAGGGTCTTCAGCGAGAGCAGCTTCAGGCCGCGCTCGGCGCCGAGGAAGTCGGCCACGAAGTCGTCGGCCGGACGGGCGAGGAGTTCGGTGGGCGGGGCGCACTGGACGAGGTGACCGCCGGTGCGGAAGATCGCGATGCGGTCGCCGAGCCTGACCGCCTCGTCGATGTCGTGCGTGACGAAGACGATGGTCTTGTTCAACTCCTTCTGGAGCCGAAGCAGTTCGTCCTGGAGCTGGGTGCGCACGACCGGGTCGACCGCGCCGAAGGGCTCGTCCATGAGCAGCACCGGCGGGTCGGCGGCCAGCGCACGGGCGACGCCGACGCGCTGCTGCTGGCCGCCGGAGAGCTGGTGCGGGTAGCGCTTGCCGGCGTCGGCGCTCAGACCGACGGTTTCCAGCAGTTCCGCCGCTCGCGCCCGGGCCCTGCGGCGGCCGTGGCCCAGCAGGAGCGGGACCGTGGCGATGTTGTCCAGCACCGTGCGGTGCGGGAAGAGGCCCGACTGCTGGATGACGTACCCGATGGAGCGCCGCAGTTCGGCCGCGTCCTGCCGGGTGACATCCTTGCCCCCGACCTTGATGGTGCCGGAGGTCGGTTCGACCATCCGGTTGATCATCCTGAGGGTGGTCGTCTTGCCGCAACCGGAGGAACCGACGAGGACGGTCACGCCGCCTTCCGGCATGTCGAGGGTGAGGTCGTGCACTGCTGTCGTGCCGTTGGGGAAGCGTTTGTGGACCGCGTCGAACTGGATCATGAGGTTGTCCCTTGCCCGGCTGTATAACGTCATGCAGAGTTCTCTGTAGCTGAATGGATTGTCAACGGCTCGGTGTTAATCCGTGGTTACGGATGACCGAAGAGCAAGATCGATTGCCCGGTTTGAGAGGAGTTGCTGTTTTATGTCGTCTCGAATCGTGGACACTTCGTATGTCGTGCCGGTCGGGCACACCGGTCTCGTCGTCCTCGACGGCATCGGGCTGGCCGTCGCGGACGTCGTCCGCCTCGCCGACGGGACCGCGCGACCGGTGCCCGGGACCGAGGCGATGAAGCGGGTGACCGAGTCCTGGGACGCCGCCCGGCAGATCGCCGCGACCGGGCGCGTCTACGGCCGCTCGACCGGCGTCGGCGCCAACCGGAACGAGGACGTGCCCACCGAGACGGCCGCCGAGCACGGCCTGCGCCTGCTGCGCAGCCACGCCGGTGCCATCGGCGAGGAACTCCCCGCCCGGCAGGTCCGCGCGATGCTCGCGGTACGGGCCAACCAGCTGCTCGCGGGAGGTGCGGGACTGCGGCCGACCGTGGTGACGGCCCTGTGCGAGGCGCTGGAGAGCGGGGCGTACCCGGTCGTCAACGAGTTCGGTTCGGTCGGCACCGGGGACATCGCGGCGCTGGCCCAGGCGGGGCTGGCGCTGGTGGGGGAGCATCCCTGGCGGAACGCCGGGGGTCCCGGGGGCGCAGAGGTCGCGCTCGGTGCGGATGCGGGCGCGCACGGTGGCCGGGGAGCCGGCGCTTCCGGCGGGGATCGTGGGGTGACCGGCGCCCCCGAGCCCCAGTCGCTCGACAACAACGACGCCCTCGCCTTCATCAGCAGCAACGCCCTCACCCTCGGCCAGGCAGCCCTCGCCCTGCACGAACTGCGCGGGCTCATCGAGGCCACCCAGGTCGTCGGAGCGCTGTCACTGCTGGCCGTGGACGGGTCGCACGAGGCGTACGCCGCCCCCGTGCACGCCGCCCGGCCGCACCGCGGCTCCACCGAAGTGGCCCGGAAGATGCGGGAGTTGATCGGGGCGGAGGACCGGCCCACCCCGCCGCTCGGCCGTATCCAGGACCCGTACGGCTTCCGCTGCCTGCCCCAGATCCACGGGCCGGCACACGACGCCGCCGACGTCCTGGAGGAGGTCCTCGCCATCGAGATCAACGCCGCCGCCGAGAACCCCCTCATCTGCCCCGAGGACATGGCCGCCTACCACCACGGCGGCTTCTATCAGGCCCAACTCGCCCTCGCCCTGGACCACTTCAGGCTGGCTCTCACCCAGGTCGCCCGGCTCTCCACCTCTCGGCTCTCCACGCTCAACGAGCCCGCCTTCACCCGCCTGCGGCCCTTCCTCGCCGACCCGGAGCCCGCATCCTCCGGCGTGATGATCCTGGAGTACGCCGCCGGCGCCGCCCTCGGAGACCTGCGGGCCTTCTCCGCGCCCGCCTCGCTCGGCCACGCTGTACTCTCCCGGGGCGTCGAGGAACAGGCCAGCTTCGCCTCGCTCGCCGCCCGTCAGACACTGCGCGCGTGCGGCGCGTACCGTCTCGTCGTCGGCTGCGAACTCGTCGCCGCCGTACGGGCGCTGCGCCAGCGCGGCCTGCGGCCCGACCCGGACCTTCCGGTGGGCCGCGCGCTGGAGCTCGCCGAGGCGGTGCTCGAAGAGGACCCGGCCGACCGGCCGCTCACGGGCGACGTGACGGCGGCGGTCGCACTGCTCGACCGGTTCACGCAGATCTGGAGGGGGAGCGAGGCATGAGCGACATGGCCGGTGCGGGTGTGGCGGACACTCCCGCGGGACGTCTTCAGGCGCTGTTCGAGGGGCACCGGCTCACGCCGACCCAGCGGCGCATCGCGCACAGCATGGTGCGGCGCGCCGCCGACGTGCCGTTCCTGTCCAGCGTGGAGCTGGCCGAACTCGCCGGGGTCAGCCAGCCCTCCGTCACCCGCTTCGCCGTCGCCCTCGGCTTCGACGGCTACCCCGCCCTGCGCCGGCACCTGCGCGAGGTCTCGCCCGGCGAACAGACGGCGGCCTCGGCGTCGTACAACGAGTACCAGCAGGCCGTCGAGGCCGAGATCGAGAACCTGAGGCACCTGGCGGAGATCCTCGCCGACCCGCGGCCGGTGCAGCGGGCCGGGCAACTGCTGGCCGCCTCCCGCCCGCTGCCGGTCCTCGGGCTGCGGGCCGCCGCCTCCCAGGCGTACGGCTTCGCGTACTTCGCCGCCAAGGTCCACCCGGACGTACGGCTGCTCAACGAGGGCGGCACGATGATCCACGACCGCATCGACGCCGCCGTCCGCGCGGGCGCCTCGACGCTGCTGTGCTTCGCCCTGCCCCGGCATCCCCGCGAGGTCGTGGACACCCTCGCCTACGCCAAGGAGGCCGGCCTGACCGTCGTCACGGTCGCCGACTCCGCCTTCGCCCCGGTCGCCAAGGTGTCCGACCTCCTCCTGCCCGCCGCCGTCGGCACCGGCCTCGCCTTCGACACCGCCTGCGCCCCGATGCTGCTGGGCCGGGTGCTGCTGGAGGCGATGTGCGACGACCTGCCGGACGCACAGGCCCGGCTGGAGGAGTTCGACGCCGGGGCCGCGGCGCGAGGACTGTTCGTGGAATAGAGGGCCTTTCTCAGCCTTGTCTCACGTTCGCCCGTTAATCTCCCCGCCCATCAGGACTGTGCCGGGACGACGAGGAGGCAGGACGTGGCACGCGGAGATCGCAGGGCTCAGGGGCTGGCCCGGGTGGCTGTCGTCGTGCGCGCCGGGGCGGCGCCGCTGTGGTGGCTCGGGGTGTGCGCGGCGGGGGTCGGGCTGCTGATACCCGGGCTGACCGGACGCCGGATCGGCGTGATGGCGGGAGCGGCGCTGTTCATCGTCGCCGCCGCCGTGGTGTCGTACAGCCGCCGCAAGCGGTACACGACGCTCGGGCGGGCGGCCGCCAGGGCCGGGAAGCACGACGTGCTGCAGGACCGTGCGGTCAGTGTGCGCAACTGGCGCCGCGGACACCGCTGGTGGCTGTTGGCGGCCTGGCTGGTGGCACTGCTGAGTTCGTTCGCCGTGCCCGTCGCGGGCGGCATGCTGCTCGCCGGGTGCGGCACGGGACTCATGCTCAAGGCCGCCTGGCTCGGACGGCAGGAGCGGGCCGGGGACGCGCTGCTGTGGGTGCGGGTCGACTGGCTCGACGCGCGCGGTGGGCGCCCGGCCGGCACCTCGGTGAAGGCGTACCGCGGCACGGGTATCGCGGCGGGCGACGCGGCCCCGGGCGGGGCGCGCCGCCGCACCGCGGCACTGGTCTAGCGCTCGGTCACACCTCCAGGTCCGTCTCGATCGCCTTCAGCTGGTGGCGGGCCATCGCCAGGTTGGACCTCTTGGCGTCGAGGACCAGGTAGAGGAACAGCCCGTTGCCGCCGCGTCCGGCGATCAGGCGGATCAGGTGGTACTGGTCGGACAGGGTGATCAGGATGTCCTCGATCTGGCCCTTGAGCCCGAGGTGCTCCATCGTGCGCATCTTCGCGCGGACCACGTCGGTGTTGCCGGCGGCGGCCACGTTCAGGTCGAAGCCCTTGCTGCCGCCCATCGTGCCGAGCGCCATGCCGCTGGTGTAGTCGACGAGCGCGACGCCGGTCGCGCCCTCGATGGAGGCGAGGGCCTCCTTCAGTGCGGTTTCGGTGTTGGCCATGACTGTGTCTCCTCGGTTCTCTCAACTTTCGGTGGTGGTGCGGGCCACCGTCGGAGCGGTGGCCGTGGCGCGGGTGTCCGTGGGCTTGGCCCGGGACGTGCGGGCCGCTCTGGCACGTGCCGGAGCGGGCTTCGCGGGCGCCTTCGTGGTGGTCTCGGTGGGTCCGGTCCGTTCGGACTGTCCGGTGGTGTCCCCGGTGGGTCCGGTGGCGGCGCAGTCGACGAGCTCCCCGATCCGGGCGCCCGCCCGGCGGCCTTCCAGATGGAGGCGGCCGACGTTGACGCGGTCCTGGGCGAGCAGCGTGACGACGGCCCCGGCGCCCGCCGCATAGGTGGCGACATAGCCGTACACGCCCCGCACCAGGAGTTCGCGCAGGTCCCCCTGGCCGGTCTCGTCGGTCAGCTGCGCGGCGAGCGCCCGGGTGGCCCCGGCGAGCGCGGCCACGGCCTCCGGCTCGACACCCGGGGTGTCCTGGGCCAGGACGAGACCGTCGACATCGGCCGCGAGGGCGCCCGTGAGCTGCGGTACACGGGCTCTGAGCCGACGCAGTTCCTCCAGGATCCCGTCCTGCGCTGCTGCCATCAGGTCTCTCCTCTCGGCACGGAACCGCTGCCGTTCAAAGGGCCTCCAGCGCATCCCTGAGCCTCTTCAGCAACGTGATGTGGGGATCGACGGGCGCGACGCTGCCGACGAGATCGACGGGAGGACGGGTGACTTCGGGGCCGGTCAGCTGACCCGGCATCGGTCCGGGCAGCGCGCCGGGCAGCGATCCCGTCATCGGTCCCGGCATCGGCTGGGGCGGTGCCCCGGACCACGGTCCGGCCATCGCCTCGGACAGCGGGCCGGGCAGCGGGCACGGCGAGACGGCCCCGGCCGCCACCAGCCGCCGTATGTCCACCAGGGTGTGGAACGCCGGGCGGCCCAGCGCGCGGGCGATGTCCGACGCCGTGCGGACGCCGTCCACGAGGGCCAGTACGGCCTGCCGCCGGGCCGGGATCAGCGGGGTCGCGGGGCGGTGCTCACGGGTCAGCGGCACCTCGTCCGGCAGCGCGTGCGGCCAGATGCGGTGCAGCAGGTCACGTCGCCGCAGTGTCTCGCGCTCCAGGTCGGCGACCGGCACGGGACGCGGGATGCCGGGGCCGGTGAGGAGGTCGCCGGTTCCGCCGTCCCCCGCGCTGCCGGGTTCGCCGGCGAGTTCGCCGCCGGGGGTGCCGGGTCCGTCCTCGGTGCCGTAGCGGAAGCGGCCCGGGGTGCTGCTCGGGGCGAGCGCGAAGTACGCCGCGTCGAACAGCGCGGTCAGCCGGCACATCTCCAGGGCGCCCGGAGTGAGCAGCCCGTCCTCGACCAGCCGGCGGCCCGCGCGGTGCACGACGTCCGCGCCGGTGAGGCGATGGGCCCCGGTTCCGACGATCCCGGCGTCTCCCGCGATCCCGGCGCTCCCGGGGCTTGAGGCACCCACGCCCACGGCACCCGCCGCGCTCGCCGTGCTCTCGGCCAGGGCCCGGCGCCAGACCTCGGCGTCGAGGGTGCCGTGGGCGGCGAGGAGGATGTGGGCGCCGGGGGCGGCCGGGCTCTCGGCGTGCACCACCTTGCCGTCGGCGAGGTGCAGCGTGCCGCGCTCGCGCACCAGGACACCGGTGGCGCGCTCGGCGGCCAGCCGGGTCAGCATCGGCGAGGCACCGCCCCAGCCGCGGCCCAGGGCCGCCGCCTTGTCGCGGACCGGCAGCCGGGGCGGCGGGGTGGCGGGAGTGGTCCGCACCGTCGTCATCCGAGCTCCAGCCGTCCGGCCATCTCACCGAGCCGGATCCGGGCCAGCGCGAGGTTGCCCTCCGCGCGGGCCAGCCACAGGTGCAGGAACACGCTGCTGTCGAAGGACGTCGGCACGAACCGCAGGACGTGGTAGCTGTCCCGGTTGCTGAGGATCAGATCCTCGACCGGAGGATCCGGCTCCTCTCCCGCGGCCCCCGCCTCGGCGGCGGAGCTCCCGGAGGAGAAGGCGCGCTGCTCGGCGGCCAGCCGGGCGAGCTCCGCGGCCTCAGCGGCGGCCGCCTCCTGGTCGCCGCCCGGGGATTCCCCCACGACGCCCAGCGCCAGCCCGCTCGTCCAGTCGACCAGCGCGGCGCCCCGCGCACCTGGCAGTCGCATGGCTTCCAGCAAGCACTCGTCGATTCCCTGCACCGTGGCTCCCCTCCCGCCTGGGGTTCGGCTGAGTGACGCCGAAACTACGCAACGTGTGCGCTACGGGTGAGGGATCTGGCATTTTCCGGTGGAACATGCTCGGGGTGGCTAGAGTGGGTCAACTTGCCTTGATTTACAGACAATGTGATCAGTGGTGCCCCGGGTGTACGTCAACGGTTCCCGGGTGTGCGAAGGGTGGTGAGCGCGTCGGCGTGCGCCCCTCCCGACTCGGCCACGATCTCGGCGAGCGTCTGCGGTTCCCGCACGGTCGCGAACGCGACGCGTCCCGCCGGGCCGGGTGCGAAGCCGTGGATGCCCGGCCGGGCGAGCGAGTTGTACGCGTAGTGGTGCGCGAAGTAGTACGCGCCCGTGTCCAGCGCCGCCGCGTAGTCCCCCTGGTCCAGGAGCGGCAGCGCGCGCCCCTCGGCCAGCAGGTCGCCCGCGAAGCAGGCGGGACCTGCCACGTCCTGCACCACCCCCGGCCCGTTCTTGGGCCGCCCCTTGCCGTCGTACGCGGCGATCCTGAGCGGCCACGACCCCGGCGCGTACACGGTCCGCGTCGCCACCTGCACGCCCGCGTGCGTCACCGCGACCGGTCGGCCGCCCGCGCTCTTGGTGTACTCCACCCGCGCCACGATCGTGCCGTGCTCGGCGAGCAGCGACCGCCCGAACTCGGTCACCAGCCCGTACCGCCCGTCGAACAGCCCGGGCACCGCCGTTTTGAGCGCCCGCGCGTACTGGGCGTACGTCGGAGTCGTCACCTCGGAGGCGAAGTTCACCGGCAGCCCGCCGCCGATGTCGATCGTGTCGATCTGCGGCCGCCCGATACGCCGGTTGATCTCCTCGGCGAGCGTGTACGTCTCCTCGACGCCCCGGACCATCAGGTCGAGCGGCACGCCCTGCGAGCCGGTGTGCGCGTGCAGCCGGCTGAGCCAGGGCCGCTCGGCGTAGGCGCGCACGACCCACTCCCGCGCACCCTCGTCCCGCAGTGCCACCCCGAACTTCGAGGTCGCCGTCGCCGTGGAGGTCGCCCCGATGGAGCCGCCGCCGACCTGCGGGTTGACGCGGATCCCCAGTGGGGAGCGGCTGACGGCCGACCGTACGAGGCCGTCGATGCGGTGCAGCTCCTGCGGGTTGTCGGCGTTGACGGCGATCCCCAGCGCCAGCGCCTCCCGGAGCTCGGCCGGTGTCTTGGCGGGCGAGTCGAGGACGGTCCGAGCCGGCGGCAGTCCCGCCGCCCGCGCCAGGGCCAGCTCGCCCGGGCTCGCCACCTCCGCGCCGATGCCCTCCTCCCGCAGCAGCCGCAGCACCGGCACCAGCGGGGTCGCCTTCACCGCGAACGCGTGCAGCACCGGGGTGCCGGGCGCGGTGACCTCGTCGAAGGCCGCGCGGAGCTCCGCGGCCGACTCCCGGATGCCGGTGACGTCGAGAAGCCCGACGATGGGGGAGTCCGGCCCCAGCAGTCCCTGTTCCACGGCCGCGCGCACCGCCTCGTCCCGGCGGGCGGCCCGTCCCTCGCCGGTGTTGCCGTACTCGTCCACCACGTCTCCTGCCTGTTGTCGCCCGCTCCCGGACGCCGTCGGGGGTCCGACGGGACATCCCTGCCCCACCCACGCTGACGCGGGAACGTATTGACTAGTTCTATTCAGGAAGTCAGGATGTGAATATCGACAACCACGGGCTGTGGCCCAAGCCCCCAGGAGGCAGACCATGTCAGGACCCCGCCCCGTACGAGCGTCGCGCGGTACGGAACTGAGCACCCTGGGATGGCAGCAGGAAGCCGCCCTGCGGATGCTCCAGAACAACCTCGACCCCGAGGTCGCCGAGCACCCCGACAAGCTCGTCGTCTACGGCGGCACCGGCAAGGCGGCCCGTGACTGGCGCTCCTTCGACGCCATGGTCCGCACCCTGCGCACCCTCAAGCAGGACGAGACCATGCTCGTGCAGTCCGGCCGCCCGGTCGGCGTCATGCAGACCCACGAGTGGGCCCCGCGCGTCCTGATCGCCAACTCCAACCTCGTCGGCGACTGGGCCAACTGGGAGGAGTTCCGCCGCCTGGAGGCCCTCGGCCTCACCATGTACGGCCAGATGACCGCCGGCTCCTGGATCTACATCGGCACCCAGGGCATCCTCCAGGGCACCTACGAGACCTTCGCCGCCGTCGCCGCGAAGAAGTTCGGCGGCACCCTGGCGGGCACGATCACGCTCACCGCCGGCCTCGGCGGCATGGGCGGCGCCCAGCCGCTCGCCGTCACCATGAACGACGGTGTCGCGATCTGCGTCGACTGCGACCCGCGGGCCATCGAGCGGCGCATCGAGCACCGCTACCTGGACGTGAAGGCCGACTCCCTCGACCACGCCCTCCAGCTGGCCGTCGAGGCCCGCGACGCCCGCCGCCCGCTGTCCATCGGCGTTCTGGGCAACGCGGCCGAGCTGGTGCCGCAGCTCCTGGAGTCGGGCGCGCCCATCGACATCGTGACGGACCAGACCTCCGCGCACGACCCGCTGGCATACCTCCCGGTGGGCATCGACTTCGAGGACATGGCCGACGCCGCCGCCAAGGACCCGGCGGGCTTCACCACCCGCGCCCGTGAGTCGATGGCCCGGCACGTGGAGGCCATGGTCGGCTTCATGGACGCCGGCGCCGAGGTCTTCGACTACGGCAACTCGATCCGCGGCGAGGCCCAACTCGCCGGATACGACCGGGCGTTCGCCTTCCCCGGTTTCGTCCCCGCCTACATCCGGCCGCTGTTCTGCGAGGGCAAGGGCCCCTTCCGCTGGGCCGCCCTGTCCGGTGAGGCGTCCGACATCGCCAAGACCGACAAGGCGCTCCTGGAGCTGTTCCCCGAGAACGAGTCCCTCGCCCGCTGGATCAGGCTGGCCGGTGAGCGGGTCCACTTCCAGGGCCTGCCCGCCCGCATCTGCTGGCTGGGCTACGGCGAGCGGGACAAGGCAGGCGAGCGGTTCAACGACATGGTGGCGAGCGGGGAGCTGGCGGCGCCGCTGGCGATCGGACGCGACCACCTGGACGCCGGGTCCGTCGCCTCGCCCTACCGGGAGACCGAGGCCATGCTCGACGGGTCCGACGCGATCGCCGACTGGCCGTTGCTGAACGCCATGGTCAACGTGGCCTCGGGGGCGTCCTGGGTGTCCATCCACCACGGCGGCGGCGTGGGCATGGGTCGCTCCCTGCACGCCGGACAGGTGACGGTGGCCGACGGCACGAAGCTGGGCGGCGAGAAGGTCCGGCGGGTACTGACGAACGACCCGGGCATGGGCGTCATCCGGCACGTGGACGCGGGCTACGACATCGCGGAGTCGGTCGCCGACGAGCGGGGCGTGCGAGTGCCCATGCGCGAGGGTGACGACGCGTGACGGTGAGCGGCAACTCCTCGGTGGGGGCGGGGGTCCCGTCGCCGGACGCGGATCCGGCTGCCCCCGCCCTGCCGGGCGGCAGTTCGTTCCACTCCATGTGGCGCGAGCTGCTCCCCGTCGGACGGCACGCCGACAGCCGCGGCTACCGGCGCTTCGCCTGGACCGGTGCGGACGTCGACTGCCGGGCCTGGTTCAGGGAGCAGGCCGAGACCCGGGGACTGGCCTACGAAGTCGACCGGAACGGCAACCAGTGGGCCTGGCTCGGTGACCCCGCCCAAGGGGACGCCGTCGTCACCGGGTCGCATCTCGACTCCGTGCCCGACGGCGGGGCCTTCGACGGGCCCCTCGGGGTCGTGTCCTCCTTCGCCGCGCTCGACGAACTCCGGGCGCGGCGAGCGGAGTTCGGCAAGCCCCTCGCGATCGTCAACTTCGGCGACGAGGAGGGGGCCCGGTTCGGGCTCGCCTGTGTCGGGTCCCGGCTCACCGCCGGGCAGCTCACCGTCGAGCAGGCGCACCGGCTGACCGACGGCGAGGGCGTCACGCTCCCGCAGGCCATGGAGGCCGCCGGACACGACCCCGACGGCATCGGAGCCGATCCCGAACGGCTCGCCCGCATCGGGGCCTTCGTCGAACTGCACGTCGAGCAGGGCCGGGCGCTGGACCTGTCCGGCGACCGGGTCGGCATCGCCAGCGCCATCTGGCCGCACGGCCGGTGGCGGTTCGACTTCCGGGGCGAGGCCAACCACGCAGGCACCACCCGCCTCGTGGACCGGCGCGACCCCATGCTGTCGTACGCCGAGACCGTGCTCGCCGCCCGTCGCGAGGCCGAACTCGCCGGTGCCGTCGCCACCTTCGGCAAGATCTCCGTGGAACCGAACGGCGTCAACGCCATCCCCTCCCTGGTGCGCGGCTGGCTCGACTCCCGCGCCGCCGACCAGGAGAGTCTGGACCAGGTGGTCGGCGGGGTCGAGAAGGCGGCCAGGGAGTACGCCGACGCCCACGGCATCGCCCTCGACATCGTCCGGGAGTCCTTCACCCCCGTCGTCGAGTTCGACCACGCCCTGCGGGACGAACTCGCCCGCGTCCTGGGCGCCGACGCCGACCTCAAGGTGCCCGTCCTCGGCACCGGCGCCGGACACGACGCCGGAATCCTCTCCGGGAGCATTCCGACCGCCATGCTGTTCGTGCGCAACCCCACGGGCGTCTCGCACTCCCCGGCGGAGTTCGCCGCCGAGGACGACTGCGTGGCCGGGGTCCTCGCGCTCGCCGACGTACTCGAAGGGCTGGCCTGCCGGTGACACCGAAGACCTACTGGCTGGAGCACGCCTGGCTCGACACCCACGTCGAGCCGGGCGTGGCCCTGGACGTACAGGACGGCCGTGTCACCGCCGTCCGCACGGGCACCGACACCCCGCCGCCCGGCGCCGAGATCCTGCGCGGACTGACGCTCCCGGGACTGGCGAACGCCCACTCGCACGCCTTCCACCGGGCCCTGCGTGGCACCGTCCAGGTCGGCTCCGGGACCTTCTGGACCTGGCGCGAGGTCATGTACTCGTTCGCCGACAAGCTGACGCCGGAGACCTACCACGCGCTGGCCCGCGCGGTGTACGCCGAGATGGCGCTGGCGGGCGTGACGGCGGTCGGCGAGTTCCACTACGTGCACCACGCCCACGGCGGCACCCGTTACGCCGACCCCAACGCGATGGGCGAGGCCCTGATCGCGGCCGCCGCGGACGCCGGTGTCCGGATCACCCTCCTCGACACCGCCTACCTCTCCTCCGGCTTCGGACAGCCCCCGAACACCCACCAGTTGCGCTTCTCCGACGGGACGGCTCAGGACTGGGCCGAACGCTGTTCAGTTCTCAAGGACCGGGATCACGCGAGGATCGGTGCGGCGATCCACTCCGTACGGGCCGTGCCCGCCGACCAGTTGGCGACCGTGGCGCGGTGGGCCGAGGAGCGGCGGGCCCCGCTCCATGTGCACCTGTCCGAGCAGACCGCCGAGAACGACGCCTGCCGTGAGGCCCACGGGTGCACGCCGACCCGGCTGCTCGCCGAGCACGGAGTCCTGGGCCCCCGCACCACCGGCGTCCACAACACCCACCTCACCGACGAGGACATCGCCCTGATCGGCGGCAGCGGCACCGGCACCTGCATGTGCCCGACGACGGAACGGGACCTGGCGGACGGCATCGGACCGGCCGTCGCCCTCCAGAAGGCCGGCTCCCCGCTCTCCCTCGGCTCCGACAGCCACGCCGTCATCGACCTGCTCGAAGAGGCACGCGCGATGGAGCTCGACGAGCGCCTGCGCACCCGCAGGCGAGGTCACTGGACGGCGGCGGCCCTGCTGCGGGCGGCCTCGGCCGACGGCCACGCGGCCCTCGGCTGGGACGGCGCGGGCACCCTGGAGCCCGGCGCGCTCGCCGACTTCACCACCATCGCCCTCGACTCGGTCAGGACGGCAGGGCCGCTTCCGCGGCTCGGGGCCGAGACGGCCGTATTCGCTGCGTCGGCAGCAGACGTGTCGCACACGGTGGTGGGAGGTCGGCACGTCGTACGGGACGGGGTCCACGCCCTGGTACCGGATGTGCCGAGAGCCCTCGCGGACGCCGTCGCGGCCTTGCGCGGCCGAAGCTGAAGCGGATGCCGCCCGCCCCACTGCCCGAACCCGCCCCCACCGCCGACCAGGCCACCAAGGACGCCATGAGCAACGCGACGACCGTCAGCCCCGCCCACTCCGCGAGCACCGCCAGCACGCTCATCACCAACATCGCGACCCTGGTCACCAACAACCCCTCCCTCGACGAGGGATCCCCCCTCGGACTGATCCAGGACGCGGCCGTCGTCATCGAAGGCGACCGCGTCGTGTGGACCGGTGATCAAAGCAAAGCACCCGCCACTGACAACCGGGTCGACGCAGCAGGCAGGGCCGTACTCCCCGGTTTCGTCGACTCCCACAGCCATCTCGTGTTCGCGGGCGACCGCACCCAGGAGTTCAACGCCCGCATGTCGGGCCGGCCCTACAGCGCGGGCGGCATCCGCACGACGGTCGCGGCGACGCGGGCGGCGAGCGACGAAGAACTCGAACGCAATCTCACCCGCTACCTCGACGAGGCCCTCCGTCAGGGCACGACGACCTTCGAGACGAAGTCCGGCTACGGCCTGACGGTCGAGGACGAGTCGAGGGCCCTGCGCATCGCTGCCGCCCACACCGACGAGGTCACCTACCTCGGCGCCCACATCGTGTCCCCGGACCACGCCGACGACCCGGCGGCCTACGTCTCCCTGGTCACCGGCGAGATGCTCGACGCCTGCGCCCCGTACGCCCGTTGGATCGACGTCTTCTGCGAGAAGGGCGCCTTCGACGGAGACCAGGCCCGCGCGATCCTCACAGCCGGCAAGGCGAAGGGCCTGCACCCGCGCATCCACGCCAACCAGCTCTCCCACGGCCCCGGCGTACAGCTCGCGGTCGAACTCGACGCGGCCAGCGCCGACCACTGCACCCACCTCACCGACGCGGACGTCGACGCCCTGGCCAACAGCGCGACGGTGGCCACCCTGCTGCCCGGCGCCGAGTTCTCCACGCGAGCCGAGTGGCCGGACGCCCGCCGCCTGCTGGACGCGGGGGTCACGGTCGCCCTCTCCACGGACTGCAACCCCGGCTCGTCCTTCACCTCCTCCGTCCCCTTCTGCGTGGCCCTCGCGGTGCGGGACATGGGGATGACCCCGGACGAGGCGGTCTGGTCGGCCACGGCGGGCGGCGCGGCGGCCCTGCGGCGCGAGGACGTCGGCCGCATCACCCCCGGCGCCTACGCCGACCTGATCCTCCTGGACGCCCCGAGCCATGTGCACCTGGCGTACCGGCCGGGGGTGCCGCTGGTCAGCGGGGTGTGGCGGCGCGGCACACGCGTGGTCTGACGGCAGCAGGCCCGGCCACTACTACGACGATCCAGCCCGCCACCGCTGCCCCGGACCGCCGGTCAGCGGTTCCAGTGAGAGTCCGTCGCCGCCCTGAGGCGTCACCGCCGTCGCGATGGCGATCGCCGGACGGATCACCCCGTCGGAGTCCACGGTGAAGCGCAGGTTGTCGCCGTGGTCGCCCTCGACGGAGTCGCAGGACCAGATGCCGAGGCCCTTGTCGACGTCACCGCGGCTGTCGAGGCAGAAGCCGGGGTCGGCGGAGGACTGGAGGACGCCGCGGGCGCTGTCGACGCGCCAGCGCTGGGAGCGGGCCGAGGTGCAGGGGGCCGTGACGACGTCCGTGCCGTCGGCGAAGTCGCCGGAGACGTCCAGGCAGCGGGCCGTGGAGACGTTGACCACCTGGGTGTAGGAGCCACCCGGCGGGCGGAACGGGGGACTGCTCTTCCGGGGCGGTGCCGAACTCCTCGTCGGGGAAGGGGAAGGGGAGGAAGAAGGGGACGACGGCCTGCTCGTGGACGACGTGGACGGGGAAGCCGAGGGCGACACCGTCACGGTCACCTGCGTTGGGCCCGGCAGCGCCCCGCCGCTCGCTGAAGCCGAGGCCGACGCCGACGCGCCCGTCGATGACCCGTCTCCCTGTGACACCAGGAACAGCAGCAGCGGCGCCAGAGCCACCCCCAGCGCCGCCGACGCCAGGACGAGCCGACGCGGGCGCGGCCACGTCCCGGAGGGCGTACGGGAGCGTGCCCGCGGGCGGGTCTCCGGCTCGGCCGCGCTCCACCCCGCGTACGCCGTCCCGCCCCACGGCAGCAGCCCCTCCGCCAGTGCGGTCCTCGGGGTGTCCCGCACCGCGCACAGTTCCTCGTGCGCCGCCGCGCAGTGCGGGCAGTGCGCCATGTGGGTGTGCAGGTCGGTGCTGACCCGGGGGCTGTCCGGGCGTACGGACTCCTCGATGAGGCGGTGGAAGTCCGCGCAGTTCGGGTCGTCGGAGGCGGCGAGGCGGAACTTCAGACAGGTCCGGGCCAGGGACTGCAGGGCCCCTTCCGTGCCGTAGACCACGTCTTCGCGGGTGAGGCCCAGGTGGTCGGCGGTGCGGTGTTCCGGCTCGGCCTCCACCAGGCCGTACCAGACGAGGCCCTGGGTGCGGGCCGGCAGGGACTCGAAGGCGGCGAGCATGGGCGGCACCGGGCTTCCCGGCGCCGCCGTGTTCAGGAGCAGGAGGACGTTCGGGTCCAGGCCGGCCGCCCGCTGGTCCCCGGCCCAGGCCGCCGCCGACCGGGCCGTCAGCAGCAGGAGCCGGTGGCGCCACGGGACGCCGGGGTCGACACCGCGGGCCGTCTCCCGGGCCGCGAGCGTGAAGGTCTGCGCGGCCAGTTGCCGGGCGCCGCTCTCGCCGGCCGTGCAGAGGCGGGCGTAGGCCAGGACGGCGGGCTGGTGGCGGCCGCGGAGTTCCAGCAGGGCCGTGTACGCCGTGGTGGTGTCGGTGCGCAGCAGTTCGGTGAGCCGGGCGTCCGACGCTCCGGTGTGCACACCGTCTCCGGCCCCGTCGGCCCGACCCATGCGCACCCTCCTCCTGACGTACCGGCCAGTCTGTGAGGGACCATAGTGAGGGAAGCGAACCCTTGGGGAAAGGGTTTCTCCAAGTAACCGCGAGGTGCTCCGGACGCACGGTGCCCGGTGTCCCACCGGACACCGGGCACACGCGCAGGTCAGTGGCGCCGACGCGTCACTCCTCGACGGTCAGGCCCTTCCGCAGCCGCACCAGAGTGCGCGACAGCAGCCGCGAGACATGCATCTGCGAGATGCCGAGTTCGTCGCCGATCTCCGACTGGGTCATGCCCGCGACGAAGCGCAGCGAGAGGATCTGACGGTCCCGGGACGGGAGTTCGGCGATCAACGGCTTCAGGGACTCGACGTACTCGATGCCTTCGATGCCGTGGTCCTCGTAGCCGATCCGGTCGGCCAGCGCGCCCTCGGAGTCGTCCTCCTCGGGCTGGGCGTCCAGCGAGGAGGCGGTGTAGGCGTTGGAGGCGGCCATGCCCTCGACGACCTCGTCCTTGGACAGCCCCAGACGCTCGGCGAGTTCGCCCACCGTCGGGGCGCGGTCGAGCTTCTGGGCCAGTTCGTCGCCGGCCTTCGCCAGGTCGAGCCGGAGCTCCTGGAGGCGGCGCGGCACCCGCACCGACCACGAGGTGTCGCGGAAGAAGCGCTTGATCTCACCCACGATGGTTGGCATCGCGAACGTGGGGAACTCCACTCCGCGGCTGAGTTCGAAGCGGTCGATCGCCTTGATCAGGCCGATGGTGCCGACCTGGATGATGTCCTCCATCGGCTCACTGCGGGAGCGGAAGCGGGAGGCTGCGAACTTGACCAGGGCGAGATTCAGTTCGACGAGCGTGTTGCGGACGTACGAGTACTCGCGCGTGCCCTCCTCCAGCGACTCCAGCCGCGCGAAGAGGGTCTTGGAGAGGGCCCGTGCATCCACGGCCCCGACCTCTTCGAAGGGTGGGATGTCCGGAAGTCCGGCGAGCACATCGCCTTCGCTGTCCTGCTCGATGGGATTCAGATGTTCCGGGGGGGATGTCGACGTCGCCTGCTGGGTACGCGATGCGTCGAGCCGGGGTGACATGATGTCCTCCATCGTTCTCGGCATAGGCTGCCGAAGCCACTTCGTGCACTGCGGTGTGCGGCGCCTCCAAAGCCGGCCGTGTCGAGTTCGTGTCTGTACTAGCCCTATCCGGTTTCCCGAGCCGACCGCAAGTGTGTTCTGTGTGGTTATGTCTGTTTGTGGGTGATTGTTCGGGTGTCGGAGGGTGTGGAGAAGGCGTAGTGTTCGAGGACGTCAACAGCAGCCACGATGTCGGGAGAGAGACGGCATGGACCGCGGGACGGTCGGCAGTACACAGTCTGGCCGGCTTCTGGTTGAGGTGCGGCAAGAGGGCTCCAGTGCCGTCGTGACTCCAGCAGGTGAGTTGGATCACCACACGGCCGATTTGTTGCGTGAGCCACTCGAGGCCTGCCTCGCCAAGGGAACGAGCCGACTCGTCGTCGACTGCACACGGCTGGAGTTCTGTGACTCCACCGGTCTGAACGTGCTGTTGGGGGCGCGGCTGAAAGCCGAGGCGGCGGGGGGTGGCGTACATCTTGCGGGCATGCTGCCCGTCGTGGCACGGGTCTTCGAGATCACGGGAGCCGATGCGGTCTTCACCGTGCACGACACCCTGGACGAGGCCCTGGCGGACGGGGCCGGAGGCTGAGGCGGTGAGCCGGGCGGCGGCCCGGGCGCGCCCACTGGTGCCCCGCTCGTCTCCTCCGACCGGCACTCACCGGGTGTCACATTCCTTCTGGCGGACATACGTCCCGAATGGAGGGGTGTTACACCGGTCCACTCGGGCAGGAGACATCCGTACTGACTGTTCGGTGAGCGACCTTGCAGTGACGTTCTGACATCGTGAACCGGTGAATCGGTGAGGTGAAGCGCTGATGAGCACCACCCGGCCCTGCACGCCGGGCGACCGTGACCCGGAGCCCAGCGTGGAGCCAGGCGGCGAGGCCGACGTGCCGACGGGACAGCAGGTCCGCCGCCTGAGCTTCGAGGGGGAGAGCGGGGTCGTTCCGCTCGCCCGCGACTTCACCCGGCAGGCCTTGTACGCGTGGGACTGGCTGCCCGCGGCGTCCGCGGACCGGCGGGCCGCGGCGGAGGACGTGCTCCTCGTCGTCTCCGAGCTGGTGACGAACGCCTGCCTGCACGCCGAGGGCCCCGACCGGTTGTCGATCTCCTGCGACAACAAGGTGATCCGGGTCGAGGTCTCGGACAGAGGCGCCGGCGAGCCCTCGCCGCGGACTCCGCACCAGGCGGGACGGCCCGGCGGGCACGGAATGTTCATCGTGCAGCGGCTCTGCCTGGACTGGGGTGTCGTACGGACCCCCGGGACGGCCGGCAAGACCGTCTGGGCGGAACTGGGAACACCCGCCTGACACCGGGCGGGCGGCCTACGGCTCCCGCCCGGCGGTGCCCCCACAGTTCCGACACTTACTTTCTCTTCCTTCCTCTCGTGCCCCGGCGTACCTTGACGGCCGATCTGATGTGCCGTCAGGAACGAGTAAGGGGAGCGGAAACGTGTCGTACCCGAAACGAACCGCCGCGCTCGCGTCCGTCGCGGCCCTGGCCGGCTCGGCGGTGCTGCTGACCGCCCCCGCCGCCCACGCCGAGGTCGTGAACGTCAACTACCAGTGCAAGACGCCGATCGGGGACAAGAGCGCCGTCTCGCCCATCGACATCAAGGGCGTCAAGAGCGGCAGCGGCTACAGGATGACCATGTCCTGGCAGAAGGGCGTCTCGTCCAGCCCGGTCGATCTCGGCAAGGGCGCGATGAACCCGAGCGCCACCATCAAACTGGGCGGCGCGGACAGCGGGACGGTCAATGTGACGGGCCCGGCCAACCAGGCGACCGTCCCCGCCAACACCCCCATCAAGATCAACGACCTGACCGGCACGTACACCCCGAAGAAGTCCGGCAAGGTCACCTTCACCCCGGGCGTCCTCACCATCAAGGCGCTCGGTACGACGACCACCTGCACGCCGACCAACAGCCCCGGCGCCGCGCTGACCCTGGACGTCACCGCCGCCTCGGGCTCCTCCGGCGGCACGCAGAGCGACAGCGGCGGTGACGACTCGGGCGCCGCGCTGCCGCAGACCGGCCCCGAGGACTCGGCGATCGCCCTCGGCACGCTCGGTGGCACGGTGCTGCTGGCGGGCGCGGCCGGCACGCTGTGGCTGACCCGGCGCAACCAGGCGGCCCGCGCGCGCCGCTGACGCCCGGACCGGTCCCGTACGCCCGCCCGCGCTGCGCGTCACCCCTCCTGTCGGAGCCCGCTGGAGCCGCCCATGCCGTCCGCCGCCCGCGTCCTGTCCCCGGCCCTCCCACGTCCCCTGCCGGGGCCCGCCCCCGACGCCGGGGGACGGCCGGCCAGGACGCGGCGCCGACGGTGTCGTACGGCCGAACCCGTGCCCGAATCCCCGTGTGCGGAAGCCGAGTTGACGGGAGCCACGACGTGAGCCCGAGCGGCAAGGCGCGGTTGGCGGTGTGGGCGGCGGTGCTCGCGCTGCTGCTCGCACCCCTGGCGGGAACGGCGGCCGCGGCGGACGGCCCGAGCGTGAAGCTGTCCAAGTCCCAGGCGGGCACCGGGGGTTCGATCACCGTCAGCGGCGACGGCTGGCGGAAGCGGGCGCTGCTGATGATCCTCGTCTGCGGACAGGCCGTGCCCTCGCGCGGGGTTCCCGGCGGCACCAACTCCTGTGCCAATGCCGACGGCCGGGCCGTCACCACCGACTCGGCCGGCCGCTTCAGCAAGAAGCTGCCGGTCGCCGAGCCGCCCGTGCCCTGCCCCTGCGTGGTGCACGTGGCCACCGTGACCGGCGCGAAGGCCGACGCCGACGCGATCTTCCAGGTGGCCGGACACGCAGTGGAACCGCTCCCGGCGGACACCTCCGGCGGCCGGCTGTCCGTCCTCACCGACACCCGCCTCGACGGCTCCGGGGGCCTGCTGACCTGGTTCGGGGCGCCCCCCGCCCGCACCCTCGTCTTCACCGTCGGCAACATCGGCACCTCCGACGTCAAGAACCCCGTCTTCCAGGTCGGCACCGCACACGGGGTGTTCGCCCCGCAGTGGGACGAACAGCAGTGGCGCGGCACGATCCACCCGGGCGGGAAAGCCCGGATCGAGCTGCCCGTCGAGCTCTCGGGCGGCGCGCACGGCGACTACACGGTGTCGTTGAAGTACGGCGGCAAGGTGCTCGCCGAGCAGCCCTGGGGCGTGAGCCGGCCCTGGGGCGTGACCCTGTTCTGGATCCTGGTGTGCCTGGTCGTGCCGGCGGCGCTGTTCCGCATCGGCATGGCCGTCGTGGACCGCCTCCGCCCGAGGCCCACCCGGAGCGCCCGGCGCCGCGGCCGGCGACTGCCCGAACTCGCCCTGCGCCTGCCGGGATTCAAGCCCTCCACGGCCGCGCACGCGGCCCCCCCGACGCCCACCCTGCCGTGGTTCACCCCGGACGCGGATCCGGGCACGGCCGGTGGCCGGCTCTCCGCACCGCACGACGACACCCCGACGAGTCCGACGACTCCCACCAGAGAGGGAACCACGTGAGCATGCGAAGGAGAGTCACACCGGCCGGCGGGCCGAGACGAACGGGCGCGGCGGGCCTGGTGCTGGCGCTGACCGGGGCGGGCGTGGTCCTCGGACTGGCCGCCGGGCCCGCCCAGGCCGCGGAGGTGTCGTTCGCGACCCGGTGCGTACCGCCCGCGGGCGTCGGACTCGACCCCGTCGACGGCACCACCAAGGTCGAGATCACCGCGCCCGCCACCGCGAAGGTCGGCGACCAGATCGACGTGGTGTGGAAGTTCACCCAGGCCGCGTCCAAGAACCCGAACATCATCGACCTGCCGGCCGACTCGGTGCAGCCGACCGGCACGTTGAAGGCAGCCGGCGCGCAGAGCGCCGACATCGCGATGACCGGGCCGCGCGAGAACCCGGCCATCCCCAAGGGCGGCGCCATGGTGCTGTCCGACATGAAGGGCACGCTGAAACTGACGGCGGCCGGGGAACTCACGCTGACGCCGGGCGCGTACACGGTCAACGCCCTGGGGACGAACACGGTCTGCACGCCGACGGAGACGGTTCCCAAGGGGGCGAGCATCGACGTGGCCGCGGGGGACGGCACGCCGACACCCACACCGACACCGACGGCCACCGGGACCGAGTCGCCCGACCCGACCGACAGCGCCACACCCACCGACAGTGCGACCCCGACCCCGACCGCGTCGGACGACGGGCAGACCGACTTCACCGGCGAGCAGGTCGACATCGACTACACCTGCCAGTCGCCCATCGGGGAGAAGAAGGCCACCTCCACCATCCAGATCAACGCCAAGAAGGACGGCGGCAGTTACGGCCTCACCGTGCAGTTCAAGAACTCCCCGATGGACAGCCCCGCCGACATTCCCGCGGACTCGGTGAAGCCCTCCATGGACGTCGTCCTGGGCGGCGCCGACACAGGCTCGGTCCACGTCGAGGGCCCCACCAACTCCGAGCCCATCAAGACGGGCGACCCGATGAAGATCACGGACATGACGGGCACGTACAAGCCGGGGGCGACCGGTGAGTCGACGCTGTCCCCGGGCGTCCTGACGATCAAGGCCCTGGGCACGACGACCACCTGCACACCGGACAAGACAAAGGTCTCCCTGACCCTGACCACGGAGGAGCAGGAGGGCGGCGCGTCCGGCGGTACGTCCGGCTCGGGCGGCACGAGCGGTTCGTCGACCGGCGGCGGCCTCGCGGCGACCGGCGCGGACGACCACGCGGCCCTGAAGGCGCTGGGTCTGGTGGCAGGGACGGCGGTGCTGCTGGGAGCGGCGGTCTTCACGTTCATGCCCGGAAGGCGGACGAGGTGAGGCAGTTCAGGGGCGCGGGGAACCGCGCACATCGGTGAAACACACGGGGCCGCCGCACCAGCGCAGGTGCAGCGGCCCCATCGGTTCAGCCCGTGCGGGCCTAGCGGACGTCCCCCATGAGGGACTTCACCTTGCGTCGGTACATCCACACCGCGAACCCGGCGAGCGCCGCGAGCGCCGCCTCGCCGAACACCGCAGGCGTCCCGCTGAGGTCGACCCCCGCGATCGCCGGGTTGGACAGCAGACCGGTGATCGAGTCGCCAGCGGTGACCGCGAGGAACCACACCCCCATCATCTGCGAGGCGTACTTGGCGGGAGCCATCTTCGTCGTCACCGACAGCCCGACCGGCGAGAGGCACAGCTCACCCACGGTCTGGATGAAGTAGACGCCCACCAGCCACATCGGGCTGACCGCGGTGCCGTTCGCCGCCATGGCGATCGGGACCAGGAAGAAGAAGAACGAGACACCGACCAGGACCAGGCCCATCGAGAACTTCACGATGGTGCTGGGCTCCCTGCCGCTGCGGTTCAGCCACACCCAGACCCAGGCGAAGACCGGGGCCAGCGCCATGATGAACAGCGGGTTCAGCGACTGGTACCAGGAGGTCGGGAAGTCGAAGCCGAGCAGCGAGCCGGCGACCTTCTCGTCGTTCGAGCCGAACGCCTGGACCGTGGACGCGCCCTGGTCGTAGATCATCCAGAACACGGCGGCGGCGACGAAGAACCAGATGTAGCCGGTCATCTTCGACTGTTCGGCGGCCGAGAGCTCCTTGTCGCGCTTGATGCGCAGCAGCACACCCGCCGGGACGACCAGACCGATGACGGTGAGCGGGATCATCGCCCAGTTCAGCGTGAAGTGGCCGGTGACCCCGACGACGCCGTAGAAGACGGTCGCGGCGATCACCCACAGCAGGCCCTTGCGCAGCCAGGCCGCGCGCTCCTCGGCCGCCAGCGGCTTGGGCACGAGGTTGCTCTGCGGGCTCAGGTTGCGGGTGCCGAGCAGGAACGCGGCCAGGCCGATCGCCATGCCGACCGCGGCCATGCCGAAGCCGAGGTGCCAGCTGACCTCCTGGCCGACGGTGCCGATGGCCAGCGGGGCGAAGAAGGCGCCCGCGTTGATGCCCATGTAGAAGATCGTGAAGCCGCCGTCGCGGCGCGGGTCGTCCGGGCCGTCGTACAGGTGGCCCACCATCGTGGAGATGTTGGCCTTGAGCAGACCGGAACCGGCCGCGACGAGCGCGAGACCGGCGAAGAACGGCGCCTGGCCGCCGGGCAGCGCCAGCGTGAGGTGACCGGCCATGATCGTGACGGCCGCGATGGCAACCGTCCTGCGCGGCCCCCAGACGCGGTCGCCGAGCCAGCCGCCGGGCATGGCGAGCAGATAGACCATCGCCGAGTAGACGGAGACGATCACGGTGGTGGTCGCCAGGTCCATCGCGAGGCCGCCGCCCATGCTGCCCTTGCCGGCGTCGGGGCCGCCGGAGAGCAGATAGACGGTGAGCAGGGCCTTCATCCCGTAGTAGGAGAACCTCTCCCACATCTCGGTCATGAAGAGTGTGGCCAGTCCGCGGGGGTGGCCGAAGAAGGCTTTGTCGGAACCGGGGGTGCCCGGAGTCACCGAGTCCTTCGTCAGGCTGGACGCCATGGTCGTTCCTTGCTGGTGGAGGTGTGCCGCACATGAAAGAGACCTTCGGCGCAATACATGCCAAAGGTCTCCATGGTGCTGGAGGCGTCCTATCACCATACGGCAGGACACTGCTGGAAATAGAATGACTTGAGAGATGGATCACAGGTAGCCGGGGAACCGTACACCCTGTTTCCAAGGTCTCCTCACAGTTCCTGCCCCACAGACACAGGTTCACCCGGGTAAGCCGAAAGGTAAGAATCACGGGGTTGTGATCACACCCCAGCATCTGTCAAGAGCGGTCTACCATCAGCTCATGACCCGTGTACTGCTCGCCGAGGACGATGCGTCCATTTCGGAGCCGCTGGCCCGCGCCCTGCGCCGGGAAGGCTACGAGGTCGAGGTGCGTGAGGACGGACCCACCGCACTCGACGCCGGAATGCAGGGCGGCATCGACCTGGTCGTGCTCGACCTGGGTCTGCCCGGCATGGACGGCCTGGAGGTGGCCCGCCGGCTGCGCGCCGAAGGCCACGCCGTACCGATCCTCATCCTGACCGCGCGCGCCGACGAGGTGGACACCGTCGTCGGTCTCGACGCGGGCGCCGACGACTACGTCACCAAGCCCTTCCGGCTCGCCGAACTGCTCGCCCGGGTCCGGGCCCTGCTGCGGCGCGGGGCGGCCGAGCCGGCGCAGCCGCCCGCCACCCACGGGGTGCGGATCGACGTCGAGTCGCACCGCGCGTGGATGGGCGACGAGGAACTCCAGCTCACCGCGAAGGAGTTCGACCTGCTCCGGGTGCTGGTGCGGGACGCCGGCCGCGTCGTGACCAGGGACCAGCTGATGCGCGAGGTCTGGGACACCACCTGGTGGTCCTCGACCAAGACGCTGGACATGCACATCTCCTGGCTCCGCAAGAAGCTGGGGGACGACGCGGCGAACCCGCGGTACATCGCCACGGTGCGTGGTGTCGGGTTCCGGTTCGAGAAGAGCTAGAAGAGCCAGGGGACAGGGGCCGTCGCGCGACTGACCGCCGTACGCGGTCGGTCGCGCAGCGCCTGAGCAGGTCACCCGGCCGGAGGGCTTTGTGCGTCGCCGTTTGATTCAGTCCACGCTCGCCGTCGTGCTCGTGGTCATCGCCGTGTTCGGGGTGTCCCTCGTCATCGTCGAGACGCGGACCATCAGCAACAGCGCCCAGGAGCGCGTCGACTCCGAGGCGATCCGGCTGACCGGGATCGTGGACAGCCGGTTGTTCGCCGCGGAGGACGTGACCGCGGAGATACTGCGCGACCAGGTCGCGCAGGAACGGTACGCCGTGATCCGGATCCCGGGGCAGCCGCCGATCGAGGTCGGCTCTCAGCTGTCCGGCGAGGTCATCAGCTCCACGGAGAAGGGCGAGGAGGGCGAGACGGTCACCGTGCAGGAGCCGCGCTCCTCGGTGACCCGCGAGGTCGGCCGCACGCTGCTGATCATCGGCCTGGTGGCGCTGCTCGCCGTGATCGCGGCGGTGCTCCTCGCGATCCGCCAGGCCAACAAGCTCTCCGCGCCGCTCACCGACCTCGCCGAGACCGCCGAACGCCTCGGCTCCGGCGACCCGCGGCCCCGGCACAAGCGCTACGGCGTCCCCGAGCTGGACCGGGTCGCCGACGTCCTTGACGCCTCCGCCGAGCGCATCGCCCGCATGCTCACCGCGGAACGACGCCTGGCCGCCGACGCCTCCCACCAGCTGCGCACGCCGCTGACCGCGTTGTCGATGCGCCTAGAGGAGATCACCCTCACCGACGACCCGGACACGGTGAAGGAAGAGGCGAACGTCGCACTCACCCAGGTGGAGCGGCTGACGGACGTCGTCGAACGACTGCTGACGAACTCCCGCGACCCCCGCGCCGGCAACGCCGTCACCTTCGACCTCGACGAGGTCATCCAGCAGCAGCTCGCCGAGTGGCGGCCCGCCTACCGCAGTGCCGGGCGGGCCATCGTCAGCTCCGGCAAACGGAACCTCACCGCCGTCGGCACACCGGGAGCGGTCGCCCAGGTCCTGGCCGCGCTGATCGAGAACTCCCTGATGCACGGCGGCGGCACAGTGGCCCTGCGGACGCGCGTCACCGGCAACCAGGCCGTGATCGAGGTCACCGACGAGGGCCCCGGGGTGCCCGCCGATCTCGGTGCGCGGATCTTCGAGCGGACGATCAGCGGCCGCAACTCCACGGGTATCGGACTGGCGGTCGCGCGGGACCTCGCGGAAGCGGACGGCGGCCGTCTGGAGATGCTGCAGGCTCAGCCGCCGGTCTTCGGCCTGTTCCTGTCCCGGACGCCGTTGAAGTCGTCGGTCATGGACGACGAGCCGATGGTGCGCTGACCTGAGAAAACCGGGTACCGGCGGCTCGGCTCAGCGGACCCGCTGCTTCGGCCGGGGCTTGCGGGCCGCCACCTGGTCGGCCTCCTCCAGGAAGGACTCCGCGCTGGCGACCGCCTCACGGGCGGGCAGGGCCTTGAAGACCCAGCTGCGGTAGGACCAGAAGCGGAACAGGGTCGCGATGCCGATGCCGACGAACTTGAAGACGTTGCTCTGCAGCGGGCTGTCCCAGCCGAAGCCGTACGTCGCCGCGTAGAGGATGCCGTTCTCGATGACCAGGCCGACCGCGCTGAACAGCAGGAACAGGGTCAGTTCCTTCGTACGGCCGGTCTTGTCGCGGTCGCGGTACGTGAAGTACCGGAACCCTATGTAGTTGAAGACGATCGCCACGACCGTGGCGATGACGCTCGCGCGGACCACCGGAAGCCCGGTGAGATGCCGGACGAGGTTGAAGACGAGGAGGTTGACGAGGAGCCCCGCTCCGCCCACCGCACCGAATGCGGCGACCTCGCGCACAGCCCGTCGTAGTCCTGAGGAACCATGTCCCATGGTCGTACAGGCCCCCAGTCGATTGGTTTCGTCAACCCAGCCATGCTAACCATCCCCCGTGGCGGTTGCCTGTGGATGACCTCACACTCATGGGAACAAGCTGGGAACAAGCCGGTAAGAACACCGGTAAGAGGCGCGGAATCAGGCCGCCGTGGCGTGACCGATACCCTGGGGTCGTGACGTTCCCGGTAGTCGGCATGGTCGGCGGAGGCCAGCTCGCTCGTATGACACACGAGGCAGGCATCCCGCTCGGCATCAGGTTCAAGCTCCTCAGTGACACTCCTCTGGATTCCGCGGCGCAGGTCGTCGGCGATGTCGTCATCGGCGACTACCGCGACCTCGACACGCTGCGCGAGTTCGCGCGCGGGTGCGACGTGATCACCTTCGATCACGAACACGTACCCACCGAGCACCTCAGGGCCCTGGAGGCGGACGGCATCCCCGTGCGCCCCGGCCCGGACGCGCTCGTGCACGCCCAGGACAAGGGCGTGATGCGCGCGAGACTCGACGCGATCGGCGTCCCGTGCCCACGGCACCGGATCGTCAGCGATCCCGAGGACGTCGCGGCCTTCGCGGAAGAGGGCGACGGCTTCCCCGTCGTCCTCAAGACCGTCCGCGGCGGCTACGACGGCAAGGGCGTGTGGGTCGTGGACTCCGTCGAGGAGGCCGCCGACCCCTTCCGGGCCGGCGTCCCCGTCCTCGCCGAGGAGAAGGTCGACTACGTCCGCGAGCTCGCCGCCAACGTCGTACGGTCGCCGCACGGCCAGGCCGTCGCCTACCCGGTCGTCGAGTCCCAGCAGGTGAACGGCGTCTGCGACACCGTGATCGCCCCCGCGCCCGGCCTGGACGAGTCCCTCGCGCTCAAGGCCGAGGAGCTGGCCCTCAACATCGCCAAGGAACTGGACGTCGTCGGCCACCTCGCCGTCGAGCTGTTCCAGACCCGCGACGGCCGCATCCTCGTCAACGAACTCGCGATGCGCCCGCACAACTCGGGCCACTGGTCGATGGACGGCGCGATCACCTCGCAGTTCGCCAACCACGTCCGGGCCGTCCTGGACCTCCCGCTCGGCGACCCGCGCCCGCGCGCGAAGTGGACCGTCATGGTCAACGTCCTCGGCGGCGACTTCCCCGACATGTACTCCGCGTACCTGCACTGCATGGCCCGCGACCCCAAGCTGAAGATCCACATGTACGGCAAGGACGTGAAGCCCGGCCGCAAGGTCGGCCACGTCAACACCTACGGCGACGACCTGGACGACGTTCTCGAACGCGCACGTCACGCTGCCGGCTACCTGAGAGGCACGATCACCGATTGACCTCGTCCCCTCCCGCTGGGGAGGGGACAGTCACGGCTCGCGCCATGACGCTTCCTGCTTCGCCGCCGACCGCCCGCCCGGAGGTACTCCGTTGGGGTCTTACACCGGCTCCACAGGCCGACACCGCCAGCCAGGCGGCCAGAATCGTCTTTGCGGCGTTGTGATCACGGTCATGCCGGGTGCCGCAGCTCTCACAGGTCCATTGCCGGATGTTCAGGGGCAGTCTGTCGCGGATCAGACCGCACGCGGAGCACGTCTTGGTCGACGGGAAGAAGCGGTCGATCGCGATCAGCTCGCGCCCATACCAGGCGCACTTGTACTCCAGGAGCGAGCGCAATTCCGTCCACGAGGCGTCGGAGATCGCACGTGCCAGGGTGCGGTTGCCGAGCAGGCTGCGGACGGTCAGATCCTCGATCACGATCGTTTGGTTTTCACGAACGAGCCGAGTGGTGAGTTTGTGGAGGAAGTCCCGGCGCCGATCGGCGATCCGTGCGTGGATGCGCGCGACCTCGACGCGGGCCTTTTGCCAGTTCTTCGAACCTTGCCGCTTGCGGGACAACTCCCGCTGGGCCTTGCTGAGTCGGGTGCGGTCCCCCCTCTCGAACCTCGGGTTGGTGACTTTCTCCCCGGTGGACAGTGTGACCAAGCTGGTGATGCCCGCGTCGATGCCCACCGCCGTGTTCGTGGCCGGGGCGCTGGTGACGGCGGTCTCCACGAGGAGGGAGACGAACCAGCGGCCCGCCCTGTCGCGAGACACGGTGACCGTGGACGGCTCGGCACCCGCCGGGAGGGGACGCGACCACACGATGTCCAGCGGGTCGCGCATCTTGGCCAGGACAAGTTCCTCGTCCCTGAACCGGAACGCGGAACGCGTGTACTCCGCGGAATCCTTCGACAGCTTCTTCGACTTGAAGCGAGGGTGGCGGGCGCGTTTGTCGAAGAACGCTGTGTAAGCCGTCTGCAGATGCCGCAGCGACTGCTGGAGGGGCACCGACGACACTTCCGCCAGAAAGCTGTGCTGCTCGGCTTTCTTCCACTGCGTGAGCATGGCAGAGGTTTCGACGTAGGAGACCCTGCGATGTTCCAGCGTCCAAGCCCGAGACCTGGCGTCGAGGGCCATGTTGTAGACCTTGCGCACACAACCGAAGGTTCGCGACAGCTCGGCTGCCTGCTCCTCTGTCGGATAGAAACGGTACTTGAATGCCCGCTTCACGCACTTGGTCCCCATGCTTCACACGCTAGAGCCCTCGATGTGAGACTGTCCGGCATTCTGGAATGTCACCGCGGGATGAAAGCGAGAATGATTTGTTCCCGCCACTCGAGCGGTGCATCCGCCCAATCCTCTCGGCTGAGCCGAAGAGGCATGCAAGGAGATTGAAATGAGCCCCGTTGTAGGCATCGTCATGGGTTCGGACAGCGACTGGCCCGTCATGGAGGCCGCCGCCCAGGCCCTCGACGAGTTCGAGATCGCGTACGAGGTCGATGTCGTCTCCGCGCACCGCATGCCGCGCGAGATGATCGCGTACGGCGAGCAGGCGGACGGGCGCGGCCTGAAGGTCATCATCGCGGGGGCCGGTGGCGCCGCCCACCTCCCCGGCATGCTCGCCTCCGTGACCCCGCTGCCGGTCATCGGCGTCCCGGTCCCGCTGAAGTACCTCGACGGCATGGACTCGTTGCTCTCCATCGTGCAGATGCCGGCCGGCGTCCCGGTCGCGACCGTCTCCGTCGCCGGCGCCCGCAACGCGGGTCTGCTCGCGGCCCGGATCCTCGCCACCCACGACGAGGAACTCCTCGGCCGGATGCGGGAGTTCCAGCAGGAACTGAACGACCAGGCCACCGAGAAGGGCAAGCGCCTGCGGGCCAAGGTCGAGAGCCCGGGCAACGGCTTCGGCTTCGGGAATTGAATGCTCCTCCCCGTCTTCGAGGGGGATTCCTGGCTCACGCTGCTCGGTCGCTCAGCGAACGGTCGAGTCTTATGCGATCAGCACCAGCCGGGTCCAGACCTGCCCGGACAAGCATCACACGGGCGGAGTTCTTGTCCCTGGGGGACATTGCTCCGCACGCGGTGCATGTGTAGGTACGTTCCGAAAGAGGAAGTGCGTGCTTGGTTCTCGCTCCGCACTGTGCGCAGTCCATGGTGGTGTGCGCCGGGTGCACGAGACGGACATCCCGCGCGTGCTTACGGCCCATCTCGATCAAGGCCCGCTTGGTTGCACCGATGGCGGCGTCGGCGGCCTTGCGGGCCATGGTGGTGCGGCTGAGGAACTTCGGGCGGAAGTCCTCCACCGCGATGGCGTCGTGGTCGCGCACGACCTTCTTCGCCCACTTGCGACCGGTGTCCTGCCGTTGCCGGGCGACCTTCTTGTGCTCCTTGGCCCGCAGGCGCTTCGCCTCTCGATAGCCCTTCGATGCGGCCTGCCCCGTCTTCGGTTTGCGGCGGGCCATCATCCGGTCGTACCGGTTCAGTCTCTTCTTGGCCTTGCGGCCGTGCTCGGCGTGCGGGAGGTCGTGCGAGTCGCTGGTCGTGGTCGCGGTGTCTCTCACCCCCCAGTCGATCCCGATCACCGCGCCCGTGGTGGGCAGAGGTCTCATTTCTGCCGGAACAACGAACGAGCAGTACCAGTGGCCCAGAGCGTCCTGGTACACGCGCACCGAGGATGGCTCCGCGGGAAGGCTCCGCGACCACACCACATTCAGCACGATCCCGCCCGCAAGGTGCAGACGGCCGTGCTTCAGTCGGAAACCGCGCCTGGTATAGCTCAGTGTCGGCAGTGCCGCGTGTTTCTTCTTGTACTTCGGCATCCCGGCGCGATGGTGTCCGGGCAGCCCCTGCACGATGTCCTTCACAGCCTTGGCGCGGGACTTGCCGAAGTCGCGAATGATCTGCTGCTGCGGAACCGAACACCCCGTCCGCAGCCACGCGTTGTTCGTCCTGGCCTCGGTGAGCGTGCGGTCGAGGCGGGCCGGGCCGCACGTCTCGCCGTCCCGGTGAGCCTTCACGGAACGGGCAACACACTCGTTCCAGACCCAGCGGCACCGGACCCACTCGGCCTCCAGCGCGGCAGCGGTGGCCGACGATACGCGCAGCCGGAAGGTGTAGCGAGCGTGTCCACCCTGTGGAGCCGCCTTCAGCTCCGTCACCCTCTCACCCCCTCACCAGCCTCCCGCGCAGAACGTCGCGGCACTTCCAACTCTCAGATGGAACCGTACGTACGACGGCCGCACATCCGTGCCCCGATCTCGCGAGCACCGCTCCAATGGGTGAACGTGGGCACGCGTATTCGCATCATTCCGTCTCCGTTCTTCCCTGGCGTGTCTGTCGGGGCCCTCGTAAGAAACAAGTGATGCCCATGACCGCACTGGACACAGCCCGGGAACTCCTCGCCGAGTTCCCGGTCGTCGACGGCCACAACGACCTGCCCTGGGCGCTGCGCGAACAGGTCCGCTACGACCTCGACGCCCGCGACATCGCCACCGACCAGTCGGCCCACCTGCACACCGACCTGGCGCGGCTGCGGGCCGGCGGGGTCGGCGCGCAGTACTGGTCGGTGTACGTCCGCTCGGACCTGCCGGGCGCGGTACCGGCGACGCTGGAACAGATCGACTGCGTACGGCAGTTGATCGCGCGGTACCCGTCCCGGCTGCGTGCCGCGCTCACCGCCGCGGACATGGAGGCGGCGCGCGCGGAGGGCCGTGTCGCCTCCCTCATGGGCGCCGAGGGCGGCCACTCCATCGCCAACTCCCTCGCCACGCTGCGGGCGTTGTACGCGCTAGGTGTGCGCTACATGACCCTCACCCACAACGACAACGTGGACTGGGCGGACTCGGCGACCGACGAGCCCGGCGTCGGGGGCCTGTCGGCCTTCGGCCGTGCGGTGGTGGGGGAGATGAACCGCGAGGGCATGCTCGTCGACCTCTCGCACGTGGCGGCGACGACCATGCGGGACGCGCTGGACGCCTCGCTCGCGCCGGTGATCTTCTCCCACTCCTCCGCGCGGGCGGTGTGCGACCACCCGCGCAACGTCCCGGACGACGTGCTGGAACGGCTCCCGTCCAACGGCGGCATGGCGATGGTGACCTTCGTCCCGAAGTTCGTCCTCCAGGCCGCCGTCGACTGGACCGCCGCGGCCGACGAGAACATGCGCGAGCACGGCTTCCACCACCTCGCGACCACCCCGGAGGCGATGAAGGTGCACCGCGCCTTCGAGGAGCACCACCCGCGCCCGGTCGCCACGGTCTCCACGGTCGCCGACCACCTGGACCACATGCGCGAGGTCGCCGGCGTGGACCACATCGGTATCGGCGGCGACTACGACGGAACGGCCTTCACCCCCGACGGCCTCGACGACGTCTCCGGCTACCCGAACCTGATCGCCGAACTCCTCGACCGGGGCTGGTCGAAGCCCGACCTCGCCAAGCTCACCTGGCGGAACGCGGTCCGGGTGCTGGGCGCGGCGGAGGACGTGGCACGGGACCTTCAGGCGACGAGGGGCCCGTCCAACGCGACGATCACCGACCTGGACGGCTGACGCGTCTTCAGCCCGTCCGGGGGCGCGGCCCCCGGGGGACCGGACGGGTGGAGGTGGCGGGGGGCGCGACGCCCTGACGGGCCGGCCGCACGACCGCGGCCCACGGGGACCCCCCGAACGCCCCGCCCACCGAGAAGCCCCCCGCGCTCCGTGCGACGGTGACCGTACGGCGATCAGGCGATCACGACGTACGGAGCCCGTCATGGCAGACCTCCAGGACGAACTGCACGGCACGGCCGAGGTGGGCGAGCTGCCCCAGCTCTTCGAGGCCGTGCCGGAGCTGTACACCCCCGTCCACGACCCGGACACCGGGCTCCTGGAGCAGGCCCGCGCCATCCTCGCCGCGCACCCCGTCGCCGACGGCTACAGCGGACTGCCCTGGGCCCTGCGGCACCTGCCCTGGTTCGACCTGGAACTCGGTGAGAGCGCCGTGGACACGGATGTGCCGCGGCTCCGGGAGGGACACGTCGGCGCCCTGCTGTGGTCGCTGCACCTGCCCGAAGGACTGGACGGGGACCCGGCGGTGGGCGCCACGCTGGAGCAGCTGGACCTGGTGAAGACGGTCGTACGCAACCACCCGGAGGGGCTGCGGCTCGCCTGTACCGCCGATGAGACCACCGACGCCCGCAACTGCGGCCGGGCCGCCGTCCTGCTCGGCCCCGCCGGTGCCGCCGCGCTCGGCGACTCGCTCGGCATCCTGCGCTCCCTGCACGCCCTCGGTCTGCGCGCCCTCACCCTGACCGGGGTGTGCTGGGCGAGCGAGGCGGGGCTCACCCGGTTCGGCGAGGAGGTGCTGCGCGAGATGAACCGGCTCGGTGTGCTCGCCGACCTCTCCGGCGCCTCCGACGCCACCATGCGACGCGCCCTGGCGGTCTCCAAGGCGCCCGTGCTGTTCACCCGCTCCGCCGCCCGCGCCCTGCGCCCCCACCCCGCCAACCTCCCCGACGACCTGCTGGCCGAGGTGGGCGCCGCCAAGGGACTGTGCATGGTGCCTTTGACCGCCGAGCAGACGGGTCCGACGGTCCGGGACGTCGCCGACCACCTCGACCACGTGCGCGCGGTCGCGGGCGCCGAGTGCGTCGGTCTGTCCGGCACCTACGACGCCGGCACCGCGCACCCGCAGGAACTCGGCGACGCCTCCTGCTACCCGCATCTCGTCGCCGAGCTGCTGCGCCGCGGCTGGACCGAGACCGACCTCGCGCTGTTGACCTGGGGCAACGTCCAGCGGGTGCTGCGCGGGTCGGACTTCACCGCCCGTGCGGCTCAGCAGCGGCGCGAGCCGTCGACGGCGAAGATCGCCGAGCTGGACGGTTAGGCACCCGACCTCAGAGGGGCTGCGGCGGGTCGATCCGGCACAGGCAGAACGGGTGGCCCGCCGGGTCCGCGTACACCCGGAAGTCCTCCTTGTCCTCCGCGTGCAGCAGCCGGGCCCCCAGCTCCAGCACCTTGGCCTGCGCCGCGTCGATCTCCTCCCAGGTGCTCCCGCCGTCGAAGTCCAGATGGAACTGCTGGGAGTTGCGGTCGGCGCGAGGCCACTCCGGCGGGGTGAGCCCCGGTGCGCTCTGGAAGGCCAGCCGGGGTCCGCCGGGAACGTGCAGGACGACCCAGTCGGGGTCGTCGTCCTGCGGGGCACCGCCCACGATCCCGGCGTAGAAGCGGGCGAGTGCGCGGGGATCGGGGCAGTCGATCACCACGGAACGAAAAGACGCGACAGGCACGAGAGATCCTCCTGGTCAGCAGGCACAGAGGCAGAACGGGTGCCCCGCGGGGTCGGCGTACACACGCCAGCCGCGTGAGCGGTCGTCGGCGTCGAGGGTCTTGGCGCCCAGGTCGAGGACGCTCGCCTCGGCCGCGTCCAGGTCCTGGACGGTCAGGTCGAGGTGGAACTGCTGCGAGGCGTCGGGGGCGGGCCACTTCGGCGGTACGAAACCGGGGGCGGCCTGGAAGGCCAGTGAGGGTCCGCCGGGGGTCTTGAGGTCGACCCAGTCACCCTCGCCCTCGGGGGTGCCGCCGAGGATGCCTGCGTAGAAACCGGCGAGGGCGCGGGGGTCGGGACAGTCCAGGACGACGGCGCCGAGTTCGGCGATGGCCATGGCTTCCTCCTTGAAGCACGGTTACCTGTAGAGCGCGGCAACCAGTAACGGTTACCGCATGCTCCCGCATCGGGGGTAACGTCGCAAGGGAATTCACCGAGCGTCCGGACAGGTGGCGTGCAGCCATGAGTGAGCGATCGCCCGCGCCAGGGGGCCTGGGACTGGTCCAGTCCCTGGTCAACACGCTGGACCTGGAGTCCGGTGCCGACTCGCTGGACACGGCGGAGGGCCGGGCGCGGTTCGGGCTCACAGGGAGCGGGACGGCGGGGGCCCGTGAGCTGCGCGAGTCGCTGCGGGTCGCGCTGCTGGCCCACGCGGGGCACCCGCCGCACCGCGCCGTGACGCCGCTGGGGGACCTGCTGGCGTCGGCGCCGCTGCTCCTGACGGTCACCGAGTCGGACGGCTCGGCCGCGCTCGCCCCCGCCGACGCCGGGCCCCTGGTGTCCCGGGTCGCCGCCGCCGTCGCCGAGTCCCTGGTCGCGGGTACCTGGATCCGGCTGAAGGCATGCGAGGCCGTCGATTGTCACTGGGCGTACTACGACCGCAGTCCGGCGGGGCGGGGACGGTGGTGCTCGATGCAGGTGTGCGGGGCCCGGGCGAAGATGCGGCGGTACCGGGCCAAGGACTGACGCGGCCCCGCGCCCCTGCTCGGTTCAGGGTGTCAGAGGTCCTCCGTCCGTGCCCGGGACGTGCGTGAACCCACCAGCAGGAGACACAGGACCGCCACCCCGGCCACCAGGCCGGCCAGGACCAGCAGGGGATCCAGCGGGCGGGCCGTCGCGGCGGCCGTCTGCGTCGCGGGCAGTTGCGCCGGCTGCGGTACGGCCGCCTCGGACGCCGCGGGTGACGGGGACGAGGACGGCATCGGCATCGTCATAGCCGGTGCCGAGCTGGGGGCACGGGACGGCGTCCGCGTCGGCGTCGCCGCCTCCTGGTGGGCGGAGGAGCCGGAGTGCACATGCCGGGTCGGTGCCGCGGAGGTCCTCGCGGGAGCCGGAACCGGAGCGGGGGCCGCCGCCCGGACCGTGATCCCCGCCGTCATGTCCGGATGGACCGTGCAGACATAGCCGTAGGAACCGGCCGTGGTGAACGTGAAGCTCCAGCTCTGGCCCTTGTCCAGCATCGGTGAGTGGATGGAGAGCGGGCCGGAGGTGGTCTTCACGTCGTGCGGGGCCGTGTCGTAGTTGGTCCACGTCACCGTGGAGCCGGCCGGGACGGAGAGCGTGGCCGGTGCGAAGGCGTACCCCTTCATGGCCACGGCGTAGCCCGCGGCGGACGCCCGCCCCGACGGCAGCAGCCACACGGCGAGGAGGGCGAGGGCCGCCGCGGCCCGCAGCAGCCCCCTCACGCGAACTCCCCCGCGACCAGCAGCCGCAGCCGCGTGGCCGGCAGTCGCCACGGCAGCCGGAACCCGGTGGCCCGGCGCAGCAGCCGGTACGGCAGCCGGGCCGTACCCACGACGAGCAGCCGGTCCGCTGCCCGCTCGACCACGCGCAGCCGCAGCAGGACGGGAAAGGCGAGGTCGTGGAGGACGAGGTCGGCGGTGAGCTGGAGACGGTCGCCGGGCAGGTCCTCGACCTGCTCGGAGGTGAGGACGGCCCGCAGCTCACGGTGGTCGAACTCGAAGCGGAACGCCGACCGTGCGGCGTCCTCGGACATCTCCAGGGCGGCCCCGGCGAGCGGCACCCGCCGCCGCCGTACCGGCAACGGCCCGTACCAGGCGGTGAGTTCGGCGAGCGAGCGGCCGGGGGTCACGGTGAGACGGCGGGGCGGAGGAACGGTGGGCAGGGTGACGGTTGTCATCCCGAACTCCTTGGAAAGCGGTTCCCGAAATGTGGCGGGGGTGTGGAGAATGACCGTGGACGCCGTTCCGGCCGGCTGAGCCCCGGCCGGAACGGCGTCCACCCATGTGTCAGCAGCTGGTGGTGAGGAAGTCCGTGGTCGGCGTGAGCAGGTGCTCCGCCCAGACGGTGTGCATCTTCACGTAGGCGTCGGGGTTCAGCAGATCGGTGACCTGCTGTCCGAGCGACTCCTCCAGGTGCGCCGAGTTGATGTGGGCCAGCAGCACGCTGAGCGTGCTGTCGAGCACCGTGCCCCCGTCGTTGACGGCCGGCTTGAGGATGCTCTCGATCCACACCGTGTGCATCTTGATGTACGAGTCCAGCGACAGGGCGTCCTGCACCTGCTGGCCGGGCGACTCCTCCAGGTGCGCCGCGTAGAGGTGCTGCAGGATCGGCAGGAGCTCGTTGCGGATGCTCGTGCACTGCTCGCCGGAACCGGAGCCGTCACCGCTGGTGGGCGTGGCCGTCGGAGTCGCCGTCGGCATCGGCATGCCGGTCGGTGTCGACGTGGGCGTGGTCGTCGGCGTGGCCGTGGGGCCCGCCGTCGGGGTCGCCGTGGGTGCGGTCGGGGTCGGCGTCGGCGCGGGCGTCGAACCGCCACCGCCGGACGCCGCCACGACCTTCACGGACGACACCATGTCCGGGTGCACCGCGCAGTAGTACTCGTACGTCCCCGCCTTGGTGAAGGTGTACGACCACGAGTCGCCCTTCTGCAGGGTCCCCGAGTCGAAGGCCACCGGGGCCTTGGTCGTGGTCACCGTGTGCGGCGCGCTGTCGTGGTTGGTCCACCGCACGGTCTGGCCGACCTCGACGACGAGCTGCTTGCCGTCGCCGAACTTGTAGCCCGTGATGTCGACCTGGTAGTCGGCCGCGGCCGCGGCCTTCATGTCGGCTGCTGCGGCAGCGGGCGCCTGAGCCGCGCCCGCTGCCTGCTGCGAGGCCGTCGTGGAGCCCGTGGCCGCGCTCAGCAGTCCGAGACTGAGCACCGCCGCGAGCGCCGCGCCGAGCCCCGCGACCAGCAGGGACCGGTTTGCGGTCCGCCCGGTGCCCGGCCCCCGCCGATCACTGGTGTCGTCGCTTCTTTTCACTTCAACTCCTATTGTTTCCCAGGGAGTTGTTTCCCATGGACCATGGAGGTCAGCGGCCGGGATCGGCCGTGACCAGCAGACTCGTCACGGCGAGCACGACGAGGACCAGCCCCGTCTCGGCCGCGACCGAGTAACCGAAGGGCCGCACGGTGGCGGCGTCGCCGCGCAGCAGCACGGCGAGGTCGAGACGGGTGCGCACCCACTGGCGGCTCGCGAAGGCGGCCACCAGGACACCCCCGAGGACGGCCGTCTTGACCAGCAGCAGATGCCCGTACGACGTGTGCAGCAGGGCGCCGTACGACCCCACCACCTGCCACGCGAGCACCAGCCCGGCGCCGACGATGCCGGTGACGCTCACCGCCGCGAGCCGCGAGTAACCCGGCACGATCTCGGCCAGCTCCCCGGCCCGCCGGCGTGGCAGCACCGCCAGCGCGAGCATCGCCAGCCCGCCGATCCAGAGCGAGGCCCCGAGCAGGTGGACGAAGTCGGCGACCGCACCCCAAGTGGGCTCACTGCCCTCGGAGTTGTGGCCCGTCATGCCGGTGGTGCGCAGCAGCCCGAACGTCACCGCGAGCGCGCCCACCCGCCAGCCCGGCGAACGAGCGGCACCCTGGAGCAGTGCGGCGAGCACCACGGCCGCCAGCACCCACATCAGCCCGCGCGCGGCGAGCACGATGCCGGGTCCGGTGGCCAGGACGTCGGCGTACGTGGCCGGCCGCAGCGCGTCCCGCAGGTCGCCGAGGGAGACGTACGCCCCCTGCAGTCCCACGGCCGCCACGGTCGCCAGCAGCCCGCCCGTCCAGGCGAAACCCAGCAGTGCCCGGGCCCGCGGCTCGTACGCCCCGGACGGCCACAGCAGCGCCACGAACGCGAGCCCGCCGACGAACAGGGCCAGCGCGAGGTATCCGGCCCAGCGCACGGCGACGAGACCCTTGCGCACCGAGGGGGACGGCGCGGGAGC
Organism: Streptomyces sp. NPDC031225; assembly: GCF_055570355.1. Classification (NCBI taxonomy): domain Bacteria; kingdom Bacillati; phylum Actinomycetota; class Actinomycetes; order Kitasatosporales; family Streptomycetaceae; genus Streptomyces; species Streptomyces sp. NPDC031225. The sequence goes on from NZ_JBVIHJ010000024.1 coordinate 126,717, forward strand.
GGCGGCCGTGACCTCGGCGCCGCCGGTCCCGGTGGCGGCCGCTCCCGCGGCGAAGGCGATCCGTCCGGAGGAGGCGTGTCCGTCCTCCGCGTCCACGACCGACCAGACGACGGCGAACCGCCCGTCCGCGGGACTGCCGAGCGCGACCCGCACGACGTTGTCCTTCGCCGTGCGGGAGACCGGCAGCCGGTCCCCGTCCGGTGTCAGGACCCGCACGTCGGCCAGGTCGACGGCCTCGTCGAAGGTGAGGGTGAGGTGGCCGGGGGCCTTCGCCGGGGTGGCACCGTCCTTGGGGGAGGAACTCACCAACTCGGTGTGCGCCAAGGCGGGTTGGGCCGCGCCCAGCAGGACGCAGAGGAGGGCGGCGAACAGCAGCAGGGCCCGGTGCACGGTCCTCATGGCGTGGCCTCCGGCTGCGGGGATGCGGAGGCGGAGGCGGACAGGATTCCGCCGAGCAGGCCGGCGGCGGGCGCGAGGCCGACGCAGGGGGACGGCGCGGGCGTCGCCGTGGGGGAGGCGCTCGCACCGCCCAGCAGGCCGAGGACGGGTTCGGTGAGCCCGACGAGCAACGGCTGCACGAGGGTGACCTCGCCGTCCTGACAGGTGCCCGAGGGGGAGGGCGTAGGGGTGGGCGAGGGCGTGGCCGTGGGGGAGTCGGAGCCCGGGGCCGGCGGGGTCGGGGACCCGGTGTGGCCACCGCCGTGCCCTCCCGCGTGGCCTCCGCTCCCGCCGACGGGGACGGTACCGGTCACGATGCCCCCACCGCCGTACCCGAGGTCCGCGCCCGCGCCGCCTCCACCGTAACCGTATGAGGGCAACTCCCCTGAACCCACCGGGACTTGTGCCGCCCCCGGGGCGGTCGTCATCGGCGCCGTCACCGTCGGCGACGCGGCCGGGGGAACCGCGGCCTCGGCCGCTCCGGCACCGGCGGGGGCGCCGATGCCCGACGCGTACCCCAGCACGATCACCACGGCTCCGACGAGCGCTCCGGCGACCAGCTCGTCGCGATGGTCGCGCGGCCACTCCCCCTTGCGGAACAAGGGCATGACTCAACTCCTGACATGCTCAAGTCAATCCGTCCGAAGAACTCGGCGATGACGAACAGTGGAGTGGAGGGCGGATTCCGCTTGACTACGCATCGGTTAACCGATCGTTGCCTACCTCTCCTTTGCAGGGGGATGGCCTGTGAGAACGGTCAATTCGCCACCGTACTCGAATGCAAATCGAACTCCTGTTGATGATTCCGGGTACGACTGCATATGCCGCCCCGACGCCCGGCGAACGCCTCAGAGCAGACGGGTGACGAGGGCGTCGCCCTGTTCCGGCCGTTCCCGGAACCACGCGCCGAGGTGTTCCCGTACGGCTTTCGCCACGCACACGTGCGCCACCCCGTTGGCCAGTCCGCCGCGCGTCGCGCCGCAGAACTCGGGCCGGTCCAGCTTTACCGACACGACCGCCGTCAGTCCCGGACCGATCCGGTCGGCGCTCGGAACGGGGGCTGTATCCGTCAGCAGACGCCGCGCGAAGGATCTAAGTGCCCGCGTGATCGCCCAGCGGAGGTGGCCCTGCGGTGGCGTGACTCCCGGGAAGAGCGGGTCCTGTGCCCGCACCCATACCCGTGGCCCGGACCCGCATGTGGACCTGCGCGCCCCGGACTTCCGAGTCCTGGGCCCTGAAGCTGTCGCCGCCGTTCAGGCGGTCGGCCGTCCCATCGCCCGGTACGTCCATCCGGCCTTGCGCCACAGCACCGGGTCCAGGGCGTTGCGGCCGTCCAGGATCACCTTCGCCGCCGTGACCTCGCCGAGGGCCGCCGGGTCCAGCTCGCGGAACTCCCGCCACTCCGTGAGGTGCAGTACGACGTCGGAGCCGCGTACCGCGTCCACGGCCGTGTCGGCATAGCCGAGGGTCGGGAAGACGCGGCGGGCGTTGGCCATGCCCTTCGGGTCGTAGACCGTGACCTGGCCGCCCTGGAGGTGGATCTGCCCGGCGACGTTCAGCGCGGGGGAGTCCCGGACGTCGTCCGAGTCGGGCTTGAAGCTGGCGCCGAGCACCGCGACCCGCTTGCCGAGGAACGGCCCGCCGCCCAGTATCTGCCGGGCCAGCTCCACCATCTGGCCGCGCTGGCGCATGTTGATCGAGTCGATCTCGCGCAGGAAGGTCAGCGCCTGGTCGGCGCCGAGCTCACCCGCACGGGCCATGAAGGCCCGGATGTCCTTCGGCAGACAGCCGCCACCGAAGCCGATCCCGGCCCGCAGGAACTTCTTCCCGATCCGGTCGTCGTGCCCGATGGCCTCGGCGAGCTTGGCGACATCGCCGCCGGAGGCCTCGCACATCTCCGCCATCGCGTTGATGAAGGAGATCTTCGTGGCCAGGAAGGAGTTCGCGGACGTCTTCACCAGCTCCGCGGTCGGGAAGTCGGTCACCACGAAGGGCGTGCCCTCGGCCAGCGGCGTGGCGTACACCTGGCGCAGCAGCTTCTCCGCGCGCTCACTGCGCACGCCGACCACGATCCGGTCCGGGTGCAGGGTGTCGTCCACGGCGAAGCCCTCGCGCAGGAACTCCGGGTTCCACGCCAGCTCGGCGTCCGCGCCCGCGGGGGAGTGGTCGGCGAGGTAGCGGGCCAGCCGGTCGGCGGAGCCCACGGGCACCGTCGACTTGCCGACGACGAGGGCCGGACCGCTCAGGTGCGGGGCCAGCGAGGCGATCGCGGAGTCCACGTACGACATGTCGCAGGCGTACTCGCCGTGCCGCTGCGGAGTGTTCACACAGACGAAGTGGACGTCACCGAAGGCGCCCGCCTCGGCGAAGTCCATGGTGAAGCGCAGCCGGCCGGTGGACCCTTCGATCCCCGCCACGTGCTTGCGGAGCAGATCCTCCAGACCGGGCTCGTACATCGGGACCTCGCCCCGCTGCAGCATCTCGATCTTCTCGGGAACGACGTCGAGCCCCAGCACCTCGAAACCGAGCTCGGCCATGGCCGCGGCATGTGTCGCGCCGAGGTAGCCGGTGCCGATCACGGTGATCTTGAGGCTCATGATGCTCCAGACGAGTCTGCAGAGGGTCTGCGGTCATGCGGTGCCCGAGCATAGTCGGGCCGTGCGACGGGCAGTTTTCCCCCTGTCGCCAAGCTCACGTATCCGTCCCGCGAGCGGGCCCCTAAAATTTGAGTTACTTAACGGTAATTAGCACAGGCATCGCAGCGTCTTGGAGCGTGAGAGAACCTTGGCCGGATCGGCTGACTTCGACCTGTACCGCCCGTCCGAGGAGCACGACATGCTCCGGGACGCCATCCGCTCGCTGGCGGAGGCGAAGATCGCGCCGTACGCCGCCGCGGTCGACGAGGAGGCCCGCTTCCCCCAGGAGGCACTGGAGGCCCTGGTCGCGAACGACCTGCACGCCGTGCACGTCCCCGAGGAGTACGGCGGCGCGGGCGCCGACGCGCTCGCCACGGTGATCGTGATCGAGGAGGTCGCGCGCGTCTGCGTGTCCTCGTCCCTGATCCCCGCGGTGAACAAGCTGGGCTCGCTCCCGGTGATCCTCTCGGGTTCCGAGGACCTGAAGAAGAAGTACCTCGGCCCCCTCGCCAAGGGCGACGGGATGTTCTCGTACGCCCTCTCCGAGCCGGACGCCGGCTCCGACGCGGCCGGCATGAAGACCAAGGCGGTCCGCGACGGCGACCACTGGATCCTCAACGGCGTGAAGCGCTGGATCACCAACGCCGGCGTCTCCGAGTACTACACGGTGATGGCGGTCACCGACCCATCGAAGCGCTCCAAGGGGATCTCCGCGTTCGTCGTCGAGAAGTCCGACGAGGGCGTCTCCTTCGGCGCCCCCGAGAAGAAGCTCGGCATCAAGGGCTCCCCGACCCGCGAGGTCTACCTCGACAACGTCCGCATCCCCGCCGACCGCATGATCGGCGCCGAGGGCACCGGCTTCGCCACGGCGATGAAGACCCTGGACCACACCCGCATCACCATCGCCGCCCAGGCGCTCGGCGTCGCGCAGGGCGCCCTCGACTACGCCAAGGGCTACGTCCAGGAGCGCAAGCAGTTCGGCAAGGCGATCGCCGAGTTCCAGGGCATCCAGTTCATGCTCGCGGACATGGCCATGAAGATCGCCGCCGCCCGCGCCCTGACCTACCAGGCGGCGGCCGCCTCCGAGCGCGGCGACAAGGACCTCACCTTCCAGGGCGCCGCCGCCAAGTGCTTCGCCTCGGACGTGGCGATGGAGGTCACCACGGACGCCGTCCAGCTCCTGGGCGGATACGGCTACACGCGGGACTACCCGGTGGAGCGGATGATGCGCGACGCGAAGATCACCCAGATATATGAGGGTACGAACCAGGTCCAGCGGATCGTGATGGCACGGAACCTGCCGTAGCCGGTCCGACCGGCGACGACTGAGCCCCCGGAGGCGTTCCGGGGGCTTTTGTCGTGGGCGAGGCGGGTGTTTCGGGGTGGATTGGTGGCGTCCGTCCGATGGCGCCCGGTCCGGGACAGGCGTAGGACGGTAGGGCACGGGGCCCGTCCCGGGTTCCCGCATCCCCTCAGGAGGAGCCATGACCCAGGCCGAGAGCATGTCCGTGATGAGCAAGGAGATGCAGGACTGCGTGGCGGCGTGCATGGAGTGCCACAGCGTGTGCGAGGAGACCATGAGCTCCTGCATGCAGGCGGGCGGCCAGGCGCAGATGCAGGTCATGCGGGCGCTCATGGACTGCGCCGACATGACCCGCATGTGCGCGGACATGATGATGCGCCGCTCGCCCATGTCGGCGGAGATGTGCGCGATGTGCGCCAAGGCGTGCGAGATGTGCGCCGAGGCGTGTATGTCCATGCCGGACGATCCCCAGATGATGCGGTGCGCGGAGGCGTGTCGTCGCTGTGCGCAGACCTGTCGCGCGATGTCGGGCATGGCGATGTGACGTCGGTGTCCCGGTGACCGGATCGAGGGCACCCGGGAGGTGCCCTCGATCGCCGGTGCGGCAGGGTGAGGTGCGTGACCACCTCCGAGAACACGACGCCCGAGAACACGACGCCGCCGTACAGGGACGCGCACGGGCAGCCCGCCGACCGGCTCTTCCGGCCGCCGCCGCTGCCCCCGGAGGCGGACGCCACCGAGGCCTTCGACGCCGCCGAGCGTGCCATGTGGCAGGGCCGCACCGAGGCCTACGCCGGGAGTTTCGCGCGGCTGTGCGCGCACCCCGTGGAGGCGCTGCTGGACGCGGCCGGGGTCCGGGCGGGGACGCGGGTCCTCGACGTCGGGACCGGGACCGGTACGGCGGCTGTGGCGGCGCGGGCGCGTGGGGCGCATGTGAGTGCCGTGGACGCCGATGCCGGGATGGTGGCGGCGGCGCGCTCCCGCGGGATCGACGCACGGACCGGTGTGCTGCCCGAACTCCCTTACCGGGACGGTGAGTTCGACGCCGTCGTCGGCAACTTCGTGCTCAACCACGTCGGCCGCCCCCGCCCCGCCCTCGCCGGACTCCTCCGTGTTCTGCGTCCCGGCGGCCGGCTCGCGCTCACGACGTGGAGTGAGCGCCGCGGTGCCGGACAGGACCTGCTCGGCCGGGCCTGCGCGGCGGGCGGGGCCGTACCCCCGGCGTACATTCCGCGGCTGGATCCGGCGGAGGACTGGACTCGTACGCCGGCGGGGTTTTCCCAACTCCTCGGGGATGCCGGGTTCTTGGGGGTGGAGGCGGCCGAACTCGCCTGGGACCACCGGGCCGGGGTCGAGGAGTGGTGGAGCGGCGCCGCGGGCGGGGTCGCCACCATCGGACTGGTCGTGACCTCGCAGGACGCGGAGACCGTCGTACGCATCCGTCGGGAGTACGAGCGTCTGTGTGCCGCATACGCGGATGCGGAAGGGCAGTTGGCCCTTCCGCATGTCGCGCTGCTCGCCTCGGGACGGCGGGCCTAGGCAGGGCCCGGGCCGTCAGTTCCCGGTGACCGTGACCTTCTCGTCGTTGTTCAGCTCCTGCACCAGCTGCTTCACCTTCGCCTTGTCCCAGACGAGGTTGCCGCCGGTGGACCCGGAGATCGGCATGTTCAGCGAGGTGCCGTCGCCGCCGTTGACGCCCTTCATCGCGAAGAACATGGAGCCCAGGTCGTACAGGCCCATGTCCTTGTCGACGATGAGCGAGTCCAGGCCCGCGCCGAGCGTCGGGTAGAGCTTGAAGGGGTTCAGGACCGTGCCGGGGGTGGCCACCTGGTGGGCGAGGGCCGCGAGGAACTTCTGCTGGTTCTTGGTGCGCTGCAGGTCGGACGCGGCGAACGCGTGCCGGGTGCGGACGAAGGCGAGCGCCTGGTCGCCGTTCAGGGTCTGCTTGCCCGCCTTGAAGTCGGCACCGGAGTACTTGTCCTTGAACCCCTTGTCGATGTTGATCTCGACCCCGCCGACCGCGTCCACGATGCTCGCGAAGCCGGCGAAGCCGATCTCGACGTAGTGGTCGATGCGCAGCCCGGTGTTGAACTCGACCGTGCGGACCAGCAGTTCGGGCCCGTCCTCGGCGTACGCGGCGTTCAGCTTCACGTGCCGGCCGGTGCCCTTGTAGGTCTTGCCGGACTCGGAGCCCACGAAGCTCGGGATCTCCACGTCCGAGTCACGCGGCAGCGAGATCAGCGTGTCGCCGTTGCTGCCGGTGTGCAGGATCATCATCGAGTCGGTGCGCTTGCCCTCGGCGGAGCCGGTGTGCAGCTGCTTCTTCTGCTCGGAGGACAGCCCGGCGCGGCTGTCGGAGCCGACGATCAGGTAGTTCGTGCCGTCGCCCTGCTCCGGCCGGTCGATGACCTTGGACAGGTCGACGTCGCGGTGGAGCTTGGAGTCGGCCCAGAAGTAGGTGCCGACGGTGGTCACGACCAGTCCGGTGATCACGACGATCGCGGTCCACTTGATGCGCTTGCGCCAGTTCGGCGCCGGGCGCGGGCCCCGGGCGCCGCCCGGATCCACGGGGCCGCCGTGGCCACCGCCGCCGGGGCTGCCGTAGACCTGGCCCGTGTTGTAGCCGTCGTACCGGTCGTAGTCGCCGCCGTGGCCCTGGCCGTCGACGTACGACGGCTGCTGGGGCACACCGCTGCCGTACGGCGGCGCGGACGGGCCTTGGGGGCCGTAGCCGCCCTGTCCGGGCGCCGCCCGACCGCGGCGGACCTGCCGCATGACGCGGGCGCTCTCGGGCTGCGGGCTCGCGCTGCCGCGTCCGTACCGGTCGGCGCGGTTGTCGCCGGACCATCCCTCGGGCCAATCGTTCATGAGGCCCAGTGTGCAGGTACCTGCTGGGCCCTATACAAGGGTCGTCGGAAAATCAGGGCATCCCTGTTGCCAAGCTGACACAAATTCCCGGATTGTCGTCACGGCATAGGGTGGAGGACATGACAGACCAGGCCACCACCGTCGCGGAACCGGGGACTCCGGAGATCCCGGGCAAGCCCACCTCGGCGTCCCGCACCACGCTCAGCCACATCATGACCCAGGCCGACACCAACCTGCTGGGCACCGTGCACGGGGGCGTGATCATGAAGCTGGTGGACGACGCGGCGGGCGCGGTGGCCGGCCGGCACAGCGGCGGGCCCGCGGTCACCGCCTCGATGGACGAGATGGCGTTCCTGGAGCCGGTCCGCGTGGGCGACCTCGTCCATGTGAAGGCCCAGGTCAACTGGACGGGCCGGACCTCGATGGAGGTCGGCGTGCGGGTTCTCGCCGAACGCTGGAACGAGTCCACCCCCGCCACCCAGGTCGGCTCCGCCTACCTCGTCTTCGCGGCCGTGGACGCCGACGGAACGCCCCGCCGGGTCCCGCCGGTGCTGCCGGAGACGGAACGGGACGAGCGCCGCTACCAGGAGGCCCAGATCCGCCGCACCCACCGCCTCGCGCGCCGCCGGGCGATCATGGAGCTGCGGGAGAAGCGGGCGGCGGAGGGACTCGACGACTGAGCGGGGGCGGGCAGCTCGGCGAGGCCCTGACGGTGTCGGAGCCGCGCACGGACTGCGGTCCGCCGGAGGCGGGTGAGTAACCGCCGCCCCCCGCTTCCGGCTACGCGCAGCCCACCTCGTCCCCCGTGACCACCCCGAACTCCCCCTGCTGCTCGTCCTCGGCCCGTACCTTGCGTACCTTCTCGAAGTCCGTGCCCGCGATCACCTTCAGTACGGGCCCCTGGCCCTTGACCGCCCGCAGTTCGCTCCCGGGCAGTGCCGCTCCCAGTGAGCGGGCCGAGCGGTCCCAGCGGGGGTCGTAGACGATGACCGTGCGCTTGACCGTGCGGTCGGCCGACGTCGTCGGGATGCCCGTCGTACGGAATCCCGTCGACGCCAGCGCCGCGTCGACCCGGCTTCCGAGGCCGCCCGTCGCCGTGCCGTTCTCGACCTGGACGCGGATCTGCTGCGGGGCCACGGGGACGAGCAGCGCCTTGCTCCTCGGCTGGTGCGCGGCGAGCGGCTTGTCCTCGCGCAGGGACTCGAAGAGGCGCCCGGACTTCACCGGGTCCCACTTGAGGGTGGAGCCGACGCCCTTCACGGCGTATCCCATCTGCCCGATGGGCACGGTCGTGAACTCCGACGACGAGGGCGAGAAGTTCCGCATCGCGCGGCCCAGGTCGAGCAGTTCGCCGGTGCCGAACTCCTTGTCGGCCCGTACGGAGCCGAGGACGGCCCGGGTCACGTCGCGGAACCTCATCGGGTTGAGGAGGATGCCGGAGGAGGTCGCGCGGTCGATCAGCGCCGCGAGGAATCTCTGCTGCCGTTTCATCCGGCCGAGGTCGGAGGATCCGTCGGCGTGCCGGGAGCGGACGTACTGCAGGGCCTGGCCGCCCATCAGCTGGTGGCGGCCGGCCGGCAGGTCGAGTCCGGTGTAGGTGTCCTTCAACGGGTCGGCGTTGCAGATCTCGACGCCGCCGAGCACGTCCACCGTCTTCATGAAGCTGGTGAAGTCGACCTCCAGGTAGTGGTCGACCTTCACATGGGTCATGTTCTCGACGGTGCGGACGGTCAGCTGGGGCCCGCCCTCCGCGTACGCCGCGTTGAGTTTGATGGGGTGTCCGTGGTGGCTTTCGCCCGTGGTCCGGTCGACGTGCTCGGGTGTCATCGCGTACGAGTCGCGCGGCAGGCTCACCACGCTCGCCCGCTCCCGGTCCTCCGAGATGTGCACGATCATGATCGTGTCGGTGCAGTGGCAGGGCGCGCCGCCCAGCCGGTACTTCTGGCGCTCGGCCTCGGTGATCTTGTCGCGGCCGTCGGTCCCGACCAGCAGGACGTTCATGCCGTGCCCGGCGCGCGGCCGGTTCTTCATGTCCTTGAAGGGGTCCACGCGCGCGATGTCCGCGTCGAGACTGGTGAGCACCGCGTGCCCGATCCCGGCGGAGGCGAGCACGACGACGGACAGTGTGGTCACCGCCCGCATGGCCCAGCGGGGCCGTTTCCGTCGTACGGGTGGCCGGGGGGGCCTGCGCTGTGGTGGGCGAGGGCGGGCGGCGGAGGGACGGGGCGGCGTGGCGGGCATGGGGGGACACCTCCGCGAGAACGGCCGAACGAGGGATCGTGAGCACCGTAGGCCCATACGATCTGCGACGACCTGCACCGCCCGGGCGGGGCGCGGCGGAGTCCCCCGTTCGCGGTAACGTGGGCCCTCTATGAACGCCAAGCCCGACGTGCAGCTCCCCGCCGTTTCTGTGATCATGCCCGTCCTCGACGAGGAACGGCATCTGCGCGGAGCCGTCCAAGCGATCCTCGCCCAGCAGTACGCCGGTGAGATGGAGGTCGTGATCGCCCTCGGTCCGTCCACGGACCGCACGGACGAGATCGCGGCCGAGCTCGTGCGCGATGACCCCCGCGTCCACACCGTCCCGAACCCCACGGGCCGTACGCCCGCCGCGCTCAACGCCGCGATCAAGGCCTCCCGCCATCCGATCGTCGTCCGCGTCGACGGGCACGGCATGCTCTCGCCGAACTACATCGCGACCGCCGTACGGCTCCTGGAGGAGACCGGCGCGCAGAACGTCGGCGGCATCATGCACGCCGAGGGCGAGAACGACTGGGAGCACGCGGTCGCCGCCGCGATGACCTCGAAGATCGGCGTCGGCAACGCGGCCTTCCACACGGGCGGTGAGGCGCAGGCCGCCGAGACCGTGTACCTCGGGGTGTTCCGGCGCGAGGCGCTGGAACAACAGGGCGGCTACAACGAGGAGTTCATCCGCGCCCAGGACTGGGAGCTCAACTTCCGGATCCGCGAGGCGGGCGGGCTCATCTGGTTCTCGCCCGAGCTGAGGGTGTCGTACCGCCCGCGGCCGAGCGTGAAGGCCCTCGCCAAGCAGTACAAGGACTACGGCCGCTGGCGGCACGTCGTCGCCCGCTACCACGAGGGCTCCATCAACCTGCGCTACCTCGCCCCGCCGGTCGCGGTGTGCGCGATCGCGGCCGGGATCGTGGTCGGTGCCGCGCTGACCCCGCTCGGTTTCGTGATCCCCGGCGGCTACCTCGCGGCGATCGTCCTCGGTTCGCTGCCCGCGGGCAGGGGGCTGCCGCTGAAGGCACGGCTCCAGATCCCTGTGGCCCTCGCCACCATGCACATGTGCTGGGGGTACGGCTTTCTGACCAGTCCCAGGTCCCTGGCGAGGAAGGTCATCGCGTCCCGCCGCCCGGCGGTGCTGAACAAGGTCTGACGGCGGTGCCGAACACGGTGTGACAGGGGCCCCTCCGCGGAGGGGCCCCTGTCCGTCACGACCAGGTGAACCCCGGGTTCACGTGCATGCAGGCCGATTCGTCCGCGCCGTTGAGGGCCTCGGCCGTCTTCGGCGTCGTGTCGTCCTCCTTGGCCGCCTTGGGTGCCTTGTACGTCGTCCCGGTCCGCCAGTCCGCTCCCACGACGAGCGTGACCCCCGAGACGTCGGTGGACTTCTTCACCGAACTCATGGGGATTCCCAGGGACTTGGCGACCGCCTGGGCGTCGCCCTCCAGTTCGGCGCTCGGATAGCGCACCAGCGTCGTCGCCTCGCTCAGGGAGCTGGACCGGTCGGCGGCCGCCTTGTCGTAGCCCTTGTCCGCGAGCAGCCCGGCCACGGTGCCCGCGCGTCCGCTCGCCGCGGCCAGGGTGTCGGTGCGGGTGCCGTTGCGCACCAGGACCCCGATCTCGTCCTTCGCCGCGGCCGGGTCGTCCGAGGCCGCCTCCGTCTTCTCGGCGGTCACCTTCTTCGCGTCCTTGCCGTCCAGCGCGATGTCCTCGCGCACCAGCCGGAAGAGCTGCTCGGCGTCCTCGGTGGGCTCCACGCGCGCACCGACGTAACGATTCGGCATGGTCGTCATGGTGATGCGCGCCGGCTCCACCTTCCGCAGCTCGTTGCTGAGGTCGTAGAGCTTCTTGACGGTGCCGAGCCCCGAGTCCACGGTGATCGCCCTCGTGGCCTGCTCGGCGAGCTTGCGCAGCTTGTTCGGGCTGCTCAGGGTGGCGTTCTCACGCAGCTGACGGACCATCGAGTTCATGTACATGTGCTGGGCCTTGGCACGGGCCAGGTCGCTGCCGTCCTCGAAGCCGTAGCGGGTGCGCAGCCACTGCAGGGCCTGCTTGCCCTTGACGGGGGTCGTGCCCTTCTTCAGCTTCAGACCGGAGCCGTGGCCCTGGCCGTCCCTCGAGAGGATGTTCGCGTCCACGCAGACCGGGACCCCGCCGATGGCGTCCGCCATGGAGACCACGCCCGAGAAGTCGACCATCATGAAGTGGTCGATGTGGATGCCGGTGAGCGCCTGCCAGGTGGCCACCGTGCAGCCGGGACCACCGTGGCCGAGGCTCTGGTTGGTCATCACCCGGCCGTCGCTCGCCGGGTACACCTTGCCGTCGTCCGGATCCGTGCACTTGGGGATCTTGAGGAGGGTGTCGCGCGGCATGCTCACGACCGAGAGGTTGCTGCGGTCGGCGGACAGGTGCAGCAGCATCTGCACGTCGGCGAGCGGCGTGGAGCCGAACGTCTCCTTGGCGCCGCCGAGCGCCTGGTTCTCCTTGCTGTCCCGCGCGTCGGACCCGATGACCAGGATGTTCAGCGGGGTCTGGCCCGCTGAGTTCGGCGTCGGCTCGGCGACCTTGTTGTCCCCGAGGTTCAGGTCGCTCTTGCGGATGTTGCCGTTCAGGTGCCGGTAGTAGAGGTAGCCGGTGCCGGCCACCCCGAGTATCAGCACCGCGAGCGTGGCCGCGGACCATCTGAGCATCCGGTGCTTGCGCGGTGCCCGCCTGCTGCCGGGCCCGCCGTCCCCCTCGACGGCCGGCCCGATTTCCTTGACCCTGTATTGCGTTGTCAACTTTCCCGTCCTCCCACCCACCCCACCGGACCCGCGGTCATGCCACGGGCCCGCCGCACGTCTTAGACATACGACGGGCCCGTGAGGTTGCCCTACAAACCTGTGCGAGACCTGGGGGGCCCGCACATGCTCCGTGACCGGCCCGCCTGAGGCTGCCTCAACTCGCGCACTGGACCTTGTCGGCGGTGGTCTTGCCTGCGACGTCCGCGGGGGCCGCCGTGGCGGAGCTGAGCTTCACGCCCGCGCCCTTGAAGTCCTTGCCGAGGGTCAGGGTCATGGTGGGCAGGCCCTGGGAGTTGGTGACGCTCTTGCCGGGCTTCAGGGCCGATCCGGACAGGCCCATGATGTCCGCGAGCCGGCGTGCCTGGTCGGCCTGGCCGGGGTCGTACTCAAGCGTGGTCTTCGCCAGTGACGCGTCGGCGTTGCCCGCGTTCTCCGACTTCAGCACGCCCTCCTCGTTCTGGAGGTACACCAGCTCGGCCTGCGCGGCGCCCCCCGCCGCACCGCCGTTGAAGATGCGCACCCGCACCTCGGACGCGGCGGACTTGGTGCCCTTGAGCCGGGCCGCGACCTCCGACTTCTCCTTCTTCTCCTGCGCCTTGACCTCGGTGAACGAGACGTCGTTCTTGATCGCGTCGAAGACCGGGGGAGCCTTCGACTTGTCGACGACCACCGTCACCGGGGTCTCCTCGGCGGGGTTGTCGACCACCGGGATCGTCATGAAGCTGATGTTCTTCGGCGGCACCTTCTTCAGCTCCAGGGCGATGTCCTTGAGCGTGCCGACCTTGCCGATCGCCTCGTCCACGGTGAGCGCGTTGGTCGCGGCCTCCGCCAGCTTCAGCAGCTTGGTGGGGCTGGTGAGGGTGTCGCCGGAGGTCATCTTGCGCATCAGCGAGCCCAGGAACTGCTGCTGCACCTTGATCCGGTCCAGGTCGCCGTGGTTGCCGAAGGCGTGCCGGGTGCGCACGAAGGCGAGGGCCTGCTCGCCCTCCACCTTCGACTCGCCCGCGGGCAGCACGAGTTTGGACTGCTTGTCGTTGACGGCCTTCTCCACACAGACGTCGACCCCGTCCACGGCCGTGGTCAGGGTCTTGACCGCGTTGAAGTCGGCCATCACGAAGTGCTGGGGCTTGATGCCGGTGGCCGCCTCGACCGTGCGCATCGTGCAGCCCGCGTCCCGGCCGCCCTGGCCCAGGCTGGTGTTGAAGCGGACGTCCTCGGTGCCCGCGACGACGTCCTTGGTGCCGTCCTCCTTGATGGTCTCGCAGTCCGGGACGTCCACGATCAGGTCGCGCGGGATGCTGAGCGCGGTCGCGTTCGTACGGTCCTTGGAGACGTGCAGCAGGATGTTGGTGTCCGCGTGCCCGACGCTGTTCTTGTCGCCGTAGCCCTCGTTGCCCTCACCGGTGCGCTTGTCGGTGCCGATGATGAGGATGTCGAAGGCCTCGTCCTTGCTGAAGCTGCTCGCGGCCGCGTCGCCCACGTCGGTCGTACCGACGTTGCCCTCAAGGTGCTTGAGGTAGAAGTAGCCCGTCGCGGCACCGGCGACCAGGACGAACGCCATCGTGCCGCCGGTCCACAGCAGGGCCTTCTTCGCCTTCGACGGCTGCTTGGCCGGCCGGCGCCCGCGCCGCCCCGGCAGCGGCTCCTCGGGCGCCCCCCGGCGCCTGCGCGGCGGCGGGACGCCGGGGCCGGGGGCCACGGGGGTCGTCGTACGGCCGCTCGGTGCGCCCGGCCTGTTCGGGACGGGCGCGGACCTGCGGGGACCGGGGACGCCTGACTGCGGTGCGGAAGGGGTCAGTCGCAGTTCGTATTCACCGGTGTTCGGATTGAGCACCCACTGGTCTGCGGGATCGACGTCGTCCGCCCGCCCACGGCCTTGTGTGTCCACGGTCCGAATCCTCCGTCAGGGCCACGTGGCGATCGATGGATCGCTCACACTATCCGCCCGGTCGGGCCTTGAGCGACGTGAGATGTTCCTGTTCCGGTTCTGTGAGTAGGTACGTACGCCCCGGCCACTCCGTTCGACATGCGGCCGACCTGTTCGATCACCAGCGGTAGACCGAGTACACGTCCATGCACTTCGTGGTGTCCGAGCCGTTGATGGCGTCCGCGTTGCCCGGCAGGTCACCGGCCCTGGCCTCGGACTGCTTCGGATACGCCGTCCCGGTACGCCAGTCGGCGCCCACGACGAGGGTGACACCGGAGACGTCGGTCGACTTCTTCACCGAACTCAGCGGAATCCCGAGGGACTTGGCGACGCGCTGGGCATCGCCCTCCAGGTCGGCGCTCGGGTAGCGCACGAGCGTCCGGTCCTCGGAGAGCCCCGCCGTCGCGTCCTTGGATGCCTGCGAGAAACCCTTCCCCACGAGCACGTCGGCGAGCGTGCCCGCACGTCCGCTCACCGGGCCGAGCGTGGAGCTCCCGGTGGCGTTCTGGACGAGCACGCCGATCTCGTCGTCCGGCCCGGAAGGGGACTTGGTCGCCTGCGCGGTCTTCTTCGCGCCCGTGGACGCCTTGCCGTTCTTGTCCAGGGCCACGTCGTCGCGGAGCATCTCCCAGAGCTTGTCGGCGTTCGCGCCGTCCGGCACGACGTGGTCGTCGTCGCGGGGGTCCGGGACGTTCGGCATCGTCACCGAGGTGATCCGGTCCGTCGGCACCGACTTGAGCTGCGTGCCCAGGTCGTACAGCTTCTTGACGGTGCCGATCTCCTCGGACACCTGGAGGGACTTCGTGGCCGCCTCGGCCAGGTCCATCAGCCGCGGGGTGTCGGTGAAGACGTTCTGCCCCTTCAGCGTGCGCATCATCGAGTTCAGGTACATGTGCTGCGCCCTGGCCCGCATCAGGTCGCTGCCCCAGGCGTGCCGGGTGCGCAGCCACTGCAGGGCCTGCTTGCCCTCGACCTTGTGGGTGCCCTTGCGCATCTTCAGGCCGGAGCCGCCGGGCACCGCGGCCGTCGGGTGGTCCCACACGTTCTGCTTCACACAGACGGAGACGCCGCCGATGGCGTCCGCCATGCGCACCACGCCCGAGAAGTCGATCGTCATCCAGTGGTCGATGTAGACCCCGGTGAGGTTCTCCCAGGTGGCGAGCGTGCAGCCGGCGCCGCCGCGGGCCAGGGATTCGTTGATGATGTCGGTGGTCTTCGGGAACGTCTTCCCGGTGTCCGGGTCCTTGCACGCGGGGATGTCGACCCGGGTGTCGCGCGGAATGCTCACCATCGCGGCGCTCTTGCGGTCCGCGGACAGGTGGATGAGCATCTGCACATCACCCCGCGGCGGGACGCCGCGATTGTCCCGGCTGCCGCCGAGCTTCACGTTCTCGTCGGAGTTACGGCTGTCCGAGCCGATCAGCAGGATGTTCAACGGCGTCTGGCCGGCCGAGTTGGCCTCGGACCGGTGCGCCTTGGAGTCGCCGCTGCTGCGCTCGCCCTTGCGGATGTTGCCGTTGAGGTGCTGGTAGTACAGGTATCCGGCGCCGGCCGTGCCGAGTATCAGTAGGGCGAGCGTGGTCGCGGACCATCTGAGCACCCGGTGCTTGCGCAGGGCCCGCCGCCGCCCGTGCCGCCCGCTGCCGGCGTCCCCTGCGCCCTCGCTCCCTGACCCGCCCTCGCCGCCGCCCCCGTCGGGTTTCCGCGGACCCCGAACGGGCCGGGAAACCGGCCGCGTCCCGTCCTCGTGCACACCGCTGCGCGCCATCCCCTGTCTCCCCACCCTCACGCCGAACGAACGAAAAGACCTGCCGTGCGTCCCGTTAGACGCACGACAGGCCCCTCAGGTCACCGCGAGACGGCTCTCACTTGGCGCACTCGACCTTGTCGGCCGTGGACTGCTGCACCCCCTCGGGTGCCTTCGTCGCCGTGGTGAAGGACACCCCGGCACCCTTGAAGTCCTTGCCCAGGGTCAGCGTCATGGCGGGCAGACCCTGGGAGTTGGTGACGCTCTTGCCGGGCTTCAGCGCCGATCCGGACAGTCCCATGATGGCCGCGAGCCTGCGCGCCTGGTCGGCCTGGCCGGGGTCGTACTCAAGGGTGGTCTTCGCCAGCGAGGCGCCCGCGTTGCCCGCGTTCTCCGACTTCAGTACGCCCTCCTCGTTCTGGAGGTACTCCAGCTCGGCCTGCGCGCTGCCCGCCGCAGCACCGCCGTTGAGGACACGCACCCGCACCTCGGACGCGGCGGACTTGGTGCCCTTGAGCCGGGCCGCCTCCTCCGCCGCCTCGGCGCTCTTGGACGCGCTCGCCTTCTTCTTGACCTCGGTGAACGACACGTCGCCCTTGATCATGTCGAAGACCGTGGGCGCCGTCGCGTCGTTGAGGACGACCGTCGCCTTCACCTTCTCCGCCGGGTTGTCGACGACCGGCACGGTGGTGAACGTCAGGTTCTTCACGTTGAGCTTGCCCAGCTCAAGACCGAGGCTCTTCAGCTTGCCGATGCTGTCGAGCTGCGAGTCGACGGTCAGCGCCTTGGTGCCCGCCTCCGCCAGCTTCAGCATCTTCGCCGGGTTGGTGAGGGTGTCGTTCGACTTCAGCTTGCGCATCAGCGCGCTCAGGAACTGCTGCTGGAGCGTGATCCGGCTCAGGTCACCACCGAAGCCGACCGAGTGCCGGGTCCGCACGAACGCGAGGGCGTCCTCACCCGAGATGGTGTGCTTGCCCCTGGACAGCTTGAGCTTGGAGTCCTTGTCGTCGATGTCCTTGGCCAGACAGACCTCGACACCGCCGACCGCCGTGGTCAGCGTCTTGACCGCGTTGAAGTCGGCCACGATGAAGTTGTCGGCCTGGATGCCGGTGAGCTCGGTGACGGTCCGCACCGTGCAGCTGGGCGTCCGTTCGTCCTGGCCCAGGCTGGTGTTGAAGCGGACGTCGTCCGTGCCCGCGATGACCTTGGTGGTGCCGTCCGGCTGCGTGGTCGGGCAGTCCGGGACGTCGACGATCAGGTCGCGCGGGATGCTCAGCGCGGTCGCGTTCGAACGGTCCTTGGAGACGTGCAGCAGGATCGTGGTGTCCGCGTGACCGACGCTGTCCTTGTCGCCGTAGCTGCCGTTGCCCGCGCCGGTGCGCTTGTCGGTGCCGATCAGCAGGATGTTGATCGCCTTGTCCGTCTGGAAGCCACCGGTGCTCGCGCCGTCGTCGGCGACGGAGGTGATGTTGCTGTTCAGGTGCCGGATGTAGAGGTAGCCGCCGCCGGCCGCCGCGACCAGCACGAACGCCATCGTGCCGCCCGTCCACAGCAGCGCCTTCTTGGCCTTCGACTTCTTCTTGACCGGCCGTCTGCCGCGTCGCCCCGGCAGCGGCTCCTCGGGCGGTGCGCCCCGGCGCCTGCGCGGCGGCGGGACCTCCCGGCCGGGCACCACGGGCGCGGTCGTACGACCGCCCGGCGCGCTCGCGCGATGCGGCGAGGGCGCGGAACCACGGGGACCGGGAACACCCGACTGCGGTGCGGAAGGGGTCAGTCGCAGTTCGTATTCACCGGTGTTCGGGTTGAGCACCCACTGGTCTGCGGGGTCGATGTCGCTCGCCCGTCCACGGCCTTGTGCGTCCACGGTTGCTGAATCCTCCGTCGGCCGGATGCACCGGAGCGCTCACACTAGCCCTCCGATTCGCCGACAGGTTACGGCGGTGACATATTCCACTCCCCTACAACCGGGCAATCCGCCCATTTGATCGGACACCGCTTCCGTGCTTTGGGAAACGCTTTACCCGCAGGTGTCCTCGGCCGCCGTGTTGCCGTGGAAGGCGGGCGTGCCACCGCCGTCCTCAGATTCTTCATAGGTTTCTTCGGCAGGGGAATGTTCTGAAACTTTCGGGACTTTCTTCACCACCGTCACCGGGGCGTCCTTGCGCAACCGTTCGAAAAGCCGCTGCGCCTCGGGTTCCACGAGTTGATCGCGATTGCCGTCGTAGACATACGACTCCCGCGGCACGGTAAGGAATTGAACACGCTCCGTGGGGATGTCCCGCAGGCCGCGCACGAGTTCGTACAATCCGCGCAGACTCGCCAGATCCGGATCGGTGGTGAGCGAGGAAGTGGCCGCGTCCAGCACGGGATAGAGCTTGACCGGATTCAGCAGGACGTCATTGCTCTGCACCTTGTTGACCAGCGCCCCGAGAAAGCGCTGCTGACGGTCCATCCGGTCGGTGTCGCTGCCGTCGCCGAGGGACTTGCGGGCGCGCACATAGCCGAGCGCCTGTTCACCGTCCAGCGTCACCCGTCCCGCCGGAAGCCGCAGCTCGGCCGCCTTGTCGTCGATCGGCTCGGCGAGACAGACCGCCACTCCGTCGATGGCGTCCACCATGTCCTTGAACCCGTGGAAGTCGACGACCATGTGATGGTCCACGCGAATGTTCGTGAGTTTCTCGACGGTCCGGATCGTGCAGGCCGAACCGCCTTTCTGGAAGGCGTAGTTGAACATCGTGAACAGGGGCTCGCTGCGGGTCCCGTCCGGCTCCCGGCAGGCCGGCACCTCCACCATCAGGTCGCGCGGCAGCGACACGGCGGTCGCGGTGTGCCGGCCGGCCGCCAGATGCAACAGGATCGTGGTGTCCGACCGCTCGGTCCCGGAGTCCCGCCCGTAGCGCGCGTTCCCGTCCCCGGAGCGCGAGTCCGACCCGATGAGCAGGATGTTCTGCGCGTCCTTCACGAGCGAGGTCGGCCGCTCGTCCTCGTACCGGGCGAGCTCGGCGGCGGCGTCGTCGTCGGGGGTGATGTTCCCGTCGAGCGCGGCGTAGAGCGCCCACCCCGTCCCGACGGTCCCGGCGACGAGGACCACGGCTCCGAGCCCGCCGTACCGGACCCGCCTGCGGCGACGCCGCCGTAGGAGCCCCTTCCCGCTCGCCGACGACCCGGCGCCGGGCCCGAGGGTGCCTGCGCTGTCGGTCACGTGCGGGTCCCCTCGTGGTCTAGGAGTCTGCTCTTACGACCATGGCGTGGACGAGGGTGGGGGAACCCCCGGTGCTGCTCTGTTCGGGTGACTGCACCCACCTATAGGGGCGCGGGGCTGTATCGACATGCGGCTCCGCCGCGTGGGCGCGACCAGCCACGACGGACCCGCACCCGGCATGAAGCCTCCACTCAGCGGCGAGTAGCCGAAACCCGCTCGCTCTCGACCCGCTTGGCAAGCGCCTCCTCACCCAACTGATCCAGATGACGGCACAACACCACCGACCCCCCGTTCGCGAGCGGCCCGTACAACCCGGCGCACACCCCGTCCCATGTGTCGTAAGACAGCCCCGACAGCACGCGGTCCGCCGTCCCCTCCGCCCGGGCCCGCTCGACGACCTCCGCCGCGCTGAACTCCCGCCCGGCGACGACCAGTGCGGGCTCATCGGGATCCACGGGAGCGAACGGCGCGAACCGGTCGCCCTGGCCCGGCACCTCCACGGCGTAGTCGACGAACCCCTCCGGCGTCTGCGGGAACCGCCCGCCCAGCGGCCGCAGCGCGAGAGCGACCCGCTCCCCGGAACACGCCCGTGCCGCTTCCAGCGTGTCCGGCCCGCTCACGACCACGTCGGCCGCCCCCGGATCCCCGCCGACGTCCGCGACCACTCCCACCGACGCGCACGCCAGCAGCCACGCCGCCGTCTGCCAGTGCGCGGGCAGCAGCAGCACCACCCGGTCACCCGGTGCGGCGGCGAGGTCGCCCTGGAGGAGGTTCGCGGTCTTGGCCACCCAATTGGCGAAGGTGGCGACGGACAATTCGACACGTTCACCCGTGGCGTCGTCGTAGAAGGTCACCAGGGGGCGGCCGGGATCCGCGGCGAGCGCGGAACGCAGCAGGTCGGCAGGGGTGCGATCGGTGGCGTTCACCCGCAGAAGCGTACGCGGGGGCCCGGCCGGACGCCCGCGCCCGGGGCCACCGGTTCGGCGCAGTGGTACCCGACGGTCCGTCAGTTCCCAGATGGACAGATTTATATGACTATGTACAAGATCGGGAGCATGCGTGGACTTCTTGCTTCCTCGATCGGCGTCACCTGCGCCGCCGCCCTCGCCCTGCCCCTCACCTCGCCCGCGGTCGCGGCCAGACCGGTGTCCCCGGCGACCGTGAGACCGGCGTCGGGCGCGGAAGCCCTCGGCGGCATCCAGTCGCTGCCCCTCACGCCCCTCGCCTCCCGTGACCGCACCCTCGCCCCGGCGGCCGGCGAACAGGGCCTGCCCCGCCGGGACGTACGGCACTTCTCCCTCGTCGGCGTGATCTGGGACGACCCGGACACCGTGCTGCACGGCCGGGTCCAGGTGCGCACCCGCGCGGCCGGCACCGACACCTGGTCGAGCTGGCAGGACCTGGAGGCCCACAACGACGACGCCGCCGACCCCGGCACGGCCGAGCGCACCTCCGGCCGCGTGCACGGAGCCACCGCACCGCTGTGGGTGGGCGACTCGGACGGCGTCGAGGCACGCGTCCGTGCGGAGACCGACCGCAGGACCGAGGACACGGCCCGCGGCTCCCGTACGGCGACGGCGAGCGCCGCCCTCCCGACGGGCCTGCGTCTGGAACTCGTGGACCCGGGGGAGAGCGCGCCGGCGCCCGACGAGCGGCAGGCCGCCCCCGCGGGCGCCCCTCACCACGACACCGCTCACCGGTCCGTCCCCGCCGACGAACCGCCGGCGGCCCGCGCCGCGGTGGACGCGTCCGCCGCCAACGCCGGTCTGACCGCGCCCGGCGCCGTCGAGATCTCGGAACTGGACCGCAAGCAGACCGAACAGGAGCTGTTCGCCCTGCGCGCGGGGGAGTTGACGCAGCAGCAGCGGGTGAAGCCGTACATCGGACCGCGTCCGCGCATCGTCACCCGGCGCGGCTGGGGCGCCGACGAGACGCTGCGCGAGCGGCAGTTCGTCTACACGAAGAAGGTCAAGGCGGCCTTCGTGCACCACACGGCGTCCGGCAACGGGTACCGCTGCAGCCAGGTCCCCTCCCTCATTCGCGGTATCTACCGCTACCACGTCCAGAGCATGGGCTGGCGCGACATCGGCTACAACTTCCTCGTCGACAAGTGCGGAAACATCTACGAGGGCCGGGCGGGCGGCGTGGCGAAGCCGGTCCTGGGCGCCCACACCCTCGGTTTCAACACCAACAGCATGGGGATCGCCGTCCTCGGCAGCTTCGGCTCGGTCAAGCCGTCCGCCGCCGCGGTGAAGGCCGTCGCACGGCTCACCGCGTGGAAGCTCGGACTCCACGGCGTCAATCCGAAGGGCAGGACATATCTGAAGTCGGGCGGTGGCAACCTCTACCGCAAAGGCACGAAGGTACGACTGAACGTGATCTCCGGCCACCGGGACGGCTTCGCCACGGAGTGCCCCGGCCGGCAGCTCTACCGCAAGCTCGGCTCCACCCGTACGACGGCGGCCCGTCTCCAGGGCCGCTGAGCATCGGGGGAGCCCGGGGGACCACCCGTTTCACCGCCGTCGGGGGGCAGGCACGTATGCCGCACGGCCGTCGAAGGCGCCGCACAACGGTCTGCATACACTGGCCGGTCGAAAGACAGTTCGGGCCGGTCCCGGCAGGAAGCGGAGACGACAGGTGACAGAAGCGATCCTCCTGGTCGGCGGCAAGGGCACCAGGCTGCGGCCCCTCACGGTCCACACGCCGAAACCCATGGTCCGTGCGGCGGGCGTCCCCTTCCTCACCCACCAGCTGGCCAGAGCGAGAGCGGCCGGCGTCGACCACATAGTCCTCGCGACGAGCTATCTCGCGGAGGTCTTCGAACCGCACTTCGGCGACGGCTCGTCCCTGGGCCTGCACCTCGAGTACGTCACCGAGGATGAACCCCTCGGCACGGGCGGCGCGATCCGCAACGTGGCCGCCCGGCTGCACTCCGCCCCCGACGACCCGGTGCTGATCTTCAACGGGGACATCCTGACGGGCCTCGACATCGGGGCGCTGGTGCGCACGCACGAGACGACGGGCGCGGACGTCTCCCTGCACCTCACGAAGGTGACGGACCCCCGGGCCTACGGCCTGGTCCCCACGGACGAGACCGGCAGGGTCCTCGCCTTCCTGGAGAAACCCCAGACCCCCGAGGAGATCGTCACCGACCAGATCAACGCGGGGGCGTACGTCTTCCGCCGCTCGGTCATCGACACGATCCCGGCGGGCCGCCCGGTCTCGGTGGAACGCGAGACCTTCCCCGAACTCCTGTCGGCCGGAGCCCACCTCCAGGGCATGGTGGACTCCACGTACTGGCTGGACCTCGGCACCCCGGCCGCCTTCGTCCGCGGCTCGGCCGACCTGGTCCTGGGCCGTGCCCCGTCCCCCGCGGTCCCCGGCCGCTGCGGCGACCGCCTGATCCTGCCCACCGCACGGGTCGCCCACGACGCGAAGCTGACGGACGGCACGGTGGTGGGCGAGGGCGCCTACGTCGCGGAAGGCGCGCGGGTATCCGGCTCCACGATCCTCCCCGGCGCAGTGATCGAACCGGGCGCGGTGATCACCGACTCCCTGATCGGCACCAGAGCCCGGGTAGGCGAACGCTCCGTCCTCACCGGCACGGTCATCGGCGACGGCGCGGTCATCGGCGCCGACAACGAACTGCGGACCGGAGTACGCGTGTGGTGCGACGCGAGAATCCCAGCGGGATCGGTCCGCTTCTCGTCGGACCAGTGAAGAACGCGGCCTCCGGCAGAAATCAGCCCCTCCGCCACACTCAGCCCCTCCGGCGTTTGAGGAGCGGGGGTCCAGGGGGCAGAGCCCCCTGAAGGACGGGACGGGCAGGGGCGGCGGGGGCGATAAAAACCCCTGTCAACCCCCGTCACCCCCGGCACCGTCACAACCGTCCGATGTCCCCCCGAGTCATCCGCGGGGCCCGCCTCGGCGGCGTACGCCCGCTCAAAAGAATCAACCGAGCCGCCCGATGCCGCTGCCCCGCATAAGGCTCCAGCAACGACAACATCACCGAGTCGTCCGCATCCCGATCCCCCGCCAGCGCGAACCCGACGATCCCCGGCAGATGCAGATCCCCCACGGTCACCGCATCCGCCGCCCCATGACTGCGCTGCACCACCTCCGCGGAGGTCCACGGCCCCACTCCCGGCACCAGCTCCAACCGGGCCTGCGCGGCCGAGGGAGACATCCCCACCCCCTCCTCCAGCCGGGAGGCAACCCGCACGGCCCGCAGAATCGTCGACGCCCGCTTGTCGTCCACGCCGGCCCGATGCCACTCCCACGACGGGATCAACGCCCACGCCCGAGGCGACGGCATCACCCACAACCGCCCACCCGCCGCGGGCCCGGGCGCAGGCTCCCCGAACTTCCGCACCAGCAGCCGCCACGCCCGGTACGCCTCGTCGGTCGTGACCTTCTGCTCCAGCACGGAAGGGATCAACGACTCCAGCACCAGCCCGGTCCGCGTCAGCCGCAGCCCGGGCCGCCGATGCCGGGTGTGCGCCACGACCCGGTGCCGGGGCACGAAAGCGGAAGGGTCGTCGGCGGCCCCCAGCAACTCCGGCAACCGCGAGAGCAGCCACTCGCTCCCCGGCCCCCACGCCTCCCCGCGCACCTCACCGCCGTACACGGAAACCCGCAGCGTCCCGGGCCCGACGGGAGTACGACTGGCCCGCCACACGGAGCCGTCGGGCATCGCCCGGAACGTCGGATCCGCGGGCCCCCGCCGGAGCGCCCCAAGCACCAGCCCGAGATCGACGGGCCACCCCGGCGCCCAGGTCCGCACCAGCCCGGCTTCCGCCCGCGGCGCCTCCCGGCGCGCGGCGGGCACGACGACCTCCCCGCCGCGCACGGTCGTACGCGTGGGCCGCGGAGCGAAACGTCCAGCCACGAGTGAAGTCCCTGAGATACGAGTGAGGCCCTACGAGATTAGGCGCAAGCGGAGACCCGCCACCGCACCTCGACGAAACCGGCGTACGTCACCGCACCTCGATGAAGCCCCCCGCGTCCCGCTCCGGCCGCGGCCGCGGCTCCTCCGCCGGATGCCCCACCGCCACGGCCCCCATCGGGTCCCAGTCCTCCGGCAGCCCCAGCGCCTCCCGCACCACGTCCCGGCAGAACATCGTGGACGACACCCACGCCGACCCCAGCCGCTCCCCGGCCAGCGCGACGAGGAAGTTCTGCACTCCGGCCCCCGTGGCGACGACGAACATCTCCCGCTCGGCCCCGTCCCGCCGCGGGTCGCCGTAGGTGTGCGACCCGTCCATCACCAGACAGGGCACGACGAGATACGGCGCCTTCCGCAGGACGTCCCCCCGCCGCACCCGCTTGGCGATGGACTCCTCGGACTTGCCGTCCCGCCGCAGATCGGCGATCCAGGCGTCCCGCATGGCGTCCAGCAGCCCGGTCCGCGCACCCTCGGATTCCAGGAGCACGAACCGCCACGGCGTCGTGTGATGCGGCGCCGGCGCGGTGACGGCCGCGGCGACGGCCCGTCGTACGGCCCCGGGGTCCACCGGTTCGTCGGTGAAGGCCCGGACCGTACGGCGCTGCGTGACCGCTTCCCGGACGGCCTCCGAGGTCCCCAGCCGGAACATGTCGTCGCGCGCGTCGCGCACCATGGCCCGTGCCCCCTCCCCGGGCTCCTCGGCCACCACATGCGCCAGCCCGCGCACGACGGCGACGGGCAGCCCGGCGGCCTTGCCCTTGACGAGATCCCCGGCGGCGGCCAGTTCGTCGGCGGTCGCCACGACGGTCGCGCCCAGCGGATTGCCGTACGCGTCGGTGCCGCCCCGCAGATCGTCCAGCACCCGCACCCCGGCGGCGCCGATCGCGACATCGGTCAGCCCCGCGCGCCAGGGCCGCCCGAAGGTGTCGGTCACCACGACGCCCACCCGGACCCCGAGGACGTCCCGCAGCCCGTCCCGGATCGCCCGCGCGGACGCGTCCGGGTCCTCGGGCAGCAACAGCACGGTCCCCGCGGGGGTGTTGGAGGCGTCCACCCCGGCGGCGGCCATCACGAGCCCCTGCCGGTTCTCGACGATCCGCAGCGCCCCGCGCCGCGCCACGACCCGCACCGTCTCGGCGTCGATCGCGGCCTCCCGGTCGCCCGCCTCGACGACCCGCCCCTCAGCCTTGGACACGATCTTCGAGGTGACGAGCAGGACATCCCCGTCCCGGAGCCCGGGTTCGGCGGCGGCGATCAGCTTGGCCAGGTCGTCGCCCCGGGCGACCTCGGGGATTCCGGAGACGGCCCACACGCGGTAGCCGTCGGCGGACTCCTTCTTCTGCGCCGCCGTCTCCCGGGACTGCGGCCCACCTGCCGTGCTCTCGCCGCTCAAGACGCCCGCACCTCCTCCGCCAGCCGCAGCGCCTCCTGGGCCATCCGCGCGGTCGCGTCGAGGTCGCTCATCATCAGCGGCACGGCACGGCAGCGGATGCCCGCCGACTCGACCCGCTCGACCGCGCCCGCGTCGACGGTGTCGACGAGCCAGCCGTCCAGCAGCCCCGAGCCGTAGTGCTCGGCGACCGCCGCGGCACTCGACTCGACGCCGACCGCCGCCAGGACCTTGTCGGCCATGCCGCGCACAGGCGAGCCCCCGACGATGGGGGACAGGCCCACCACCGGCACCCCGGCCTCGGCGATCGCCTCACGGATACCGGGCACGGCGAGGATCGTGCCGATGGACACGACCGGGTTGGACGGCGGGAACAGCACGACGTCCGCCTCCGCGATCGCCTCCAGCACCCCCGGCGCCGGCTTGGCCTGCTCCGCGCCCACCGGCACGATCGCCTCGGCCGGCACCGAGGCCCGCAGGCGCACCCAGTACTCCTGGAAGTGGACCGCCTTGCGCTCCCCGTCGACCTCGACGGCGACATGCGTCTCGATACGGTCGTCGCTCATCGGGATCAGCCGCACCCCCGGCTTCCACCGGTCGCACAGCGCCTCGGTCACCGCGCTCAGCGGATACCCGGCGCCGATCATCTGCGTCCGCACGATGTGCGTGGCGAAGTCCCGGTCCCCGAGCCCGAACCACTCGGGCCCGACGCCGTACGCCGCGAGTTCCTCCTTGAGGTGGAAGGTCTCCTCGGCCCGCCCCCAGCCCTGCTCCTCGTTGATACCGCCGCCGAGGGTGTACATCACCGTGTCGAGGTCCGGGCAGACCTTCAGCCCGAAGAGGTGGATGTCGTCCCCGGTGTTGCCGATGACCGTGATGTCCGCGTCCGGCGCGGCCTGCTTGAGACCGCGCAGGAACCGGGCACCGCCGATGCCGCCTGCCAGAACCACAATGCGCATGGGAGCAAGTCTTGCAGGCGGGTACGACAACGCGTCATGCGGTCACGACGTCCGCCTCGCCGAGGGTCTCGCGGGCGGTGCAGGCGATGGGGGATGCCCCGGTCGGACGAAGGTGGGACTCGGGGAGCATCGGCATCTCGGTCAGGCCCGGGTAGTAGACGTGCAGGCTCACCGCCGGCTCCAGCGCGTCGTTGACCACCTCGTGCATGTACCCCGGCGCGAACACGCGCTGCGCACCCGCCTCCAGCACGCGCGTGCCCCGCTCGGTGCGCTCCGTCAGCGCGCCCTCCAGGACGGTGAGGATCCCGGAGGAGCGGCCGTGGTCGTGCAGCCCGCTGCCCTGTCCCGGCACCCAGGACAGCAGCCACACCTCGTAGCCGGGGCCGGTACGCAGCCGGTGGTACCAGCGGCTCGTCGCGTCGTACCGGACGAGGTGCGCCCACTGCGAGCGGTCGTCGGCGATGGAGCGGGCCAGCCCGACGAACTCGGCGACGGTGGCCGGGTGCTCGCGCGGGGCCTGGAGGAGGTGCGGGACCTCGAGGAGGTCACCGGCGATCTGGAGGTCGTTGTCGCTGTTCATGGAGTGCGGTGGGTCCTCAGCGGAAGAGTGTGGGGATGGCTGGGTGTCGCGTGCCGTCCGCCCGGGTCACGGAAAGACAGGAATGCCCTGGTGCGGGCGGGGAACAAGCAGCCGAGTCACGGTGGACTCAGAAACAGCCGGAGCGCGTTGGGCTCAACAGCTGGAACAACAACAACAGCTACGGCGAGCGAGGACAGCACCGTGGGACCCGGCGGAGCGGATCGAGGTGAGTGCCAAGTTCGCGAGCATGCCCACAAGGACAGCGGCTCACACTCGCACTGTCAACTCGACACCCGGTATGTGGGACATGTTTCACCTCATCCGGTCCATCTCCATGGTGAAAGGTTTGTTCATGGGTCCACCGGGACACATGGCGCTCAACCGGGCGCACGGGCCGTGACTTCGCCGCGACTTCCACGCGCGCGTGACGGAACGAGATCGAACTGGTGGGCGTCCTTCCCTGTACAGGCCCGAAAGGCCTGGTGTGGCTCGGCAGCCCTCTCGGGCCGCATCTGCTTGTCAAGGTTTATGCCGATTTGAACACTTTCCGCTAGGCCTTGGTTCCGCAGAGTGAATAAGGGGCCCAATAGCAGATCTCGGCTTGACTCGCCCGGAGCAGCACACTTGTAATTTCACTCGTGTCGTTCAGCCGACATCGGTAACGGCTACATCACGGGGACGCGAAAGACAGACGAGGGGCGCACATGACCGAGACGGTGCAGCAACTGCTGGTCGACGACGCGGACGAGGAACTCGGCTGGCAGGAGCGCGCGCTGTGCGCCCAGACCGACCCCGAGTCCTTCTTCCCGGAGAAGGGCGGCTCCACCCGCGAGGCCAAGAAGGTCTGCCTCTCCTGCGAGGTCCGCTCCGAGTGCCTCGAATACGCTCTCGCCAACGACGAACGCTTCGGCATCTGGGGCGGCCTGTCCGAACGCGAACGCCGCCGGCTGAAGAAGGCCGCCGTCTGACGCGGGTCACTCTTCCCGGCACTCGGCGCAGCACTTCCCGCACGCAACCGAACGGCCCGTCGCACCTGGGTTATCCACAGGCGGCGGGCCGTCGTCGTGCCCAGCCGATAGTGTGGGCGCTCGTCCGAGACGCCTCGCCGCCCCCAGCGGACACAGGCGCCCACCGCAGTCCACCGAACCGGGGCCCGTACCTCGATGTCCGTGCACAGCCACACGGCAGCCCACGACCACGCTGCCACTCCTGAGTTCCCGCGTCATGTGGTGACCGCGGTGCTCGTCTCCCACGACGGCGCCCGCTGGCTGCCCGACGCGCTCGCCGGGCTGCTCGGCCAGGAGCGCCCCGTGCAGTTCGCCATGGCCGCCGACACCGGCAGCGCGGACGACTCCGCCCAGCTGGTCACCGACACCCTGGGCGCCGACCGGGTCCTGCACCTCGCCCGGCGCACCGGTTTCGGCCAGGCCGTCGAGGAGGCGAACCGCACCGCCCCCGTCCTCACCCCGGACGAGCTGCCGTACCTGAAGCGGCCCAGCGGCTGGGACCCCGTCACGCGCACATGGCGGGACGACGCCTACGACCTGCCGGAGCTGCCGCACGGCGAGCCGGTCCAGTGGCTGTGGCTGCTGCACGACGACTGCGCCCCCGAACCCGACGCGCTGGCCCAGCTGCTGCGCGTCGTGGAGAACGAACTGGAGCTCGGCCGGGACGACGTCGCCGTCGTCGGCCCCAAGCTCCGCGGCTGGTACGACAAGCGGCAGCTCCTTGAGGTCGGCGTCTCCATCGCCAACTCCGGCCGCCGCTGGACCGGCATCGACCGCCGTGAACAGGACCAGGGCCAGCACGACCACGTCCGGTCCGTGCTGTCGGTGTCCACCGCCGGAATGCTGATCCGCCGCGACCTCTTCGAGCAGCTCGGCGGCTTCGACCGGCGGCTGCCCCTCATGCGCGACGACGTCGACCTGTGCTGGCGCGCCCAGGCCGCCGGCCACCGTGTCCTCATCGCCCCCGAAGCCGTCGTACGCCACGCCGAGGCGGCCTCCCGAGAGCGCCGCGCCGTCGACTGCGCGGGCCGCACCACCGCGTCCCCGCACAAGGTCGACAAGGCCGGAGCCGTCTACACCCTGCTCGTCAACACGCGTACGGCCGCGCTGCCCTGGGTGCTGGTGCGGCTGATCCTCGGCACCCTGCTGCGGACCGTCGCCTACCTGGTGGGCAAGGTGCCCGGCCAGGCCGTCGACGAGATCCGGGGCCTGCTCGGCACCCTGCTGCGGCCCGAGCGGATCATCGCGGGGCGGAGCAGGCGGGGCAAGCCGGTCGTCGACAAGGAAGAGCTCAGGCAGCTGTTCCCGCCGCGCGGCGCGACCGTGCGGGCCACCGTGGAACAGGTCGCCGGCGACTTCTTCGGCGGCTCCGACGCCGAGGCCACCGCGGCCGGACGCCATGGCGGCGGCATCGAGTCCGGGCCCGGCGGCGACGACGCGGACTTCCTGGAGATCGAGCAGTTCGCCCGCCTCAAGCGCATCGCCCGCAAGCCCGGCCCCGTGCTCTTCCTCGCCCTGCTGCTCGTCGCCCTGGTCGCCTGCCGCAACCTCCTGGGCGGCGGCGCGCTCGCGGGCGGCGCCCTGCTGCCCGCCCCGGCCGACGCGAGCGACCTGTGGTCGCGCTTCGCGGATGCGTGGCACACGGTGGGCGCGGGCGGCACCTCGTCGGCGCCGCCCTACCTGGCGATCATCGCCGCGGTGTCCTCCGTCCTGTTCGGCTCGACCGGGATCGCGCTGACGGTCCTGCTGGTCTGTTCGGTGCCACTGGCCGGCGTCACCGCCTACTTCGCCTCCCGCCCCCTCGTCGAGTCCCGCCTGCTGCGCGCGTGGGCGGCCGTCGTCTACGCCTTCCTGCCCGCCGCCACCGGTGCCCTCGCCGGCGGCCGCGTCGGCACCGCCGTCCTCGCCGTCCTGCTGCCGCTCCTCGCGCGCGCGGGCGTCGCGGCCGGCGGACTGACGAACACCACGGGCGGGCGCGGCAGTTGGCGGGCCAGCTGGGCGTTCGCCCTGCTGCTCACCGTCACCACCGCGTTCACGCCGATCATCTGGCCGATCACACTGCTCCTCGGCCTCGGTCTGCTGGCCGTGCGCCGCACCGACATCACCGCCTACGGGCTGCGCTTCCTGGCCCAGTTCGGCACCCCCCTGCTGGTCCTCGCGCCCTGGTCGCTGACCCTGCTCCCGTTCGGCTTCTTCGAGCAGGCCGGCCTGGAGTACGGCTCCTCCAGCGCGTCCGCCCTCGACCTGCTCGGAGCCAGCCCCGGCGGTCCCGGCACCGTCGACGGACTGATGCTCATCGGCGTCGTGCTGGCCGCGCTCGCCGCCCTGCTGCGCACCGAGCGGCAGTTCGGCATCTGGACAGCCTGGGTGGTGGCCCTGGTGGGCCTCGTCTTCGCGGTCCTGTCCAACGACTCGGCCTGGGCGGGCCCCGCCACCCTCGTCTACGGCCTCGCCCTGCTGGCCGCCGCCGCCCTCGGCGCCGACGGGGCACGCGCGCGTGTGGCGGAGCAGAGCTTCGGCTGGCGCCAGCCGGTGGCCGCACTGATCGCCTTCGCGTCCGCCGCGGGCCCGCTGCTCCTCGCCGCGGGCTGGATGATCGGCGGCGCCGACGGACCGCTGGAGCGCCGCGACCCCGTCCAGGTGCCCGCGTTCGTCGCCGAGGAGAGCGGCACCCGCGACCAGGCCCGCACCCTCGTCCTCGACAGCGACTCCTCCGCGCACGTCGGCTACATGCTGGTGCGCGGCTCCGGCGCCCGCCTCGGCGACGCCGAACTCGCGGCGGCCGACGGCGAGAACAGCAAGCTCGACAAGGTCGTCGCCAACCTCGTCGCCGGCTCCGGCGCCGACCAGGCCGACCAGCTCGGCGGCTTCGCCGTGCGCTACGTCCTCGTCCACAAGGGTGCGCCTCGCGCGGTCACCCGTGTGCTGGACGCGACGCCCGGCCTGACCCGGCTCAGCCAGCAGGACGGCACCGGACTGTGGCGGGTCGACCAGGAGGTCGCGCGCGCGACCATCGTCGCGAAGTCCGGCTCCGGCACCGCGCAGCCCGTCGCCGCGGGCCCCGTCGACATCCGCACCACGATCCCGTCCGGCGCCGACGGCCGGATCCTGCGCCTCGCCGACACCGTGAACGAGGGCTGGACGGCCACCCTGGACGGCAGGCCGCTCACCGCCACCACCGTCGACGGCTGGGCCCAGGGCTTCGAACTCCCCGCCTCCGGCGGCACACTGGACGTCACCTTCGACGACCCCTTCACCCACACCCTCTGGCTGTGGGCACAGGGCTTCCTCGCCGTCGTCCTCGTGGTGCTGGCCCTGCCGGGCCGTCGCCGTGACGTCGACGACGACCTCCCCGAGGAGCCGGCGATCCCGGCCCAGGCCGTGGCGGGCGAGGGCCGCCGCGCCCGCCGCCTGCGCGCCCAGGCCGAGGAGACCGCACCGGGCGAGGACGTCCCTCCTCCTCAGGAGGAGGAGGCTCTGGCGGCCGTCCCGCAGCAGCAGCCCTACGGCGACTGGGACGCCCCGAACTACGCGAACGCCGAGTACAACACCTACGCGGGCGACCAGTACCAGGGCACCGCCGAGCAGTACCCGGCGGGCGGCTACGACCAGCAGTCGTACCAGGCGGACCCGTACCAGGGCGGCCAGTACGACCCGTACGCCTACGGCGGGCAGTCCCCGCAGACGTCGTACGACCAGACGTACGGCGGCCAGTACGAGCAGCAGTACGACCAGGGCTACGACCCCGCGTACGACCCGGCGCAGCAGCAACCGGGCCCCGCCGGCAGTGAGCGCCCCGACGGGAGTCAGCAGTGAACCGCACCACCCTGTCCTTCCTCGCCGGCCTCGCCGCGCTCGCCGCCGTCACCGGCTTCGCCACGCTCGGCTCACCGCAGGCCGCGGTCACCGCGGGGACGGCCACCGAGCTGCCCGTGGAGCGCACCAGCCTGCTGTGCCCGGCGCCGAGCACCTCCGACATCGCGGAGACGTCGTACACGTCGTTCACGCCTGTCACCAAGGACGCGGGCAGCAGCGGCAAGGCCGAACTCCAGGCGGCCGCCGTGGAGTCCGGCGGCAAGAGCGCGGGCAAGAAGAAGGCCGCCAAGCCGGTACTCGCACCCGGTGAGCCTGGCAAGCCCGCCACCGGGGACACCTCCGGCGGGGGTGCGTCCGCCCTCGTCGGCACCGCCGAGGGCACGTTCGCGCCGGGCTGGACCGTCCAGGAGACCACGGAGGTCGCCGCGGGCTCCGGACGCGGACTCCAGGGCGTCAACTGCTCCGCCCCCGACACGGAGTTCTGGTTCCCGGGGGTGAGCACGGCCGCCGACCGCACCGACTACGTGCACCTGACCAACCCCGACGACTCCGCCGCCGTCGTCGACATCGGGCTCTACGGCAAGGACGGCGCCCTCGACTCCACCCTGGGCGAGGGCATCACCGTCGCGCCGCACTCCAGCGACCCGATCCTGCTGTCCACGCTCACGCAGGAGAAGCAGGACAACCTCACCATCCATGTGAACGTCCGCAGCGGGCGCGTGGGCGCTGCCGTGCAGGCCCTGGACGACAAGCTCGGCGGCGACTGGCTGGCCGCGTCCACCGACCCCTCCGGCAGCCTCGTGCTGCCGGGCATCCCCAAGGACGCCACCGCCGTGCGCCTGGTCGCCTTCACACCCAGTGAGGCCGACGCCGACCTGAAGGTGCAGCTCGCCTCCCCGTCCGGCCTGATCACCCCCGCCGGGAACGAGACGCTGCACGTGAAGGGGGGCATGACGACCGCCGTCGACCTAGGCGACGTCACGCGCGGGGAGGCCGGCTCGCTGGTCCTGACCCCCACCGACACCTCCGTGCCGGTGGTCGCCGCCCTGCGGGTCGTCCGCGGCAAGGGCGACAACCAGGAGACGGCCTTCATCCCGGCCACACGTCCCGTCGGCGCACGCGCGACGGTCGCCGACAACAGGGCCAAGGGCACCACGCTCTCCCTGACCGCCCCCACCCGGGCGGCCACGGTCAAGGTCACCGCCTCCGCGGGCAGCAAGGGCGGCGAGGCCGTCTCGAAGACCTTCACCCTCAAGGCGGGCACCACCGAGAACGTCGAGGCGCCCACCCCGACCGGCCTCAAGGGCACCTACGCCCTGACGGTGGAGACCGTCTCGGGCGGCCCGGTCTACGGCGCCCGCACCCTGGCGGCGACACAGGACGGCGTTCCCGGCTTCACCGTCCAGACCCTCCCGGACGACCGGGGCATGGTGGCCGTACCGGAGGCGGACGAGGACCTGTCGGTGCTGCAGAAGTAGCGCAGGTGATCCGCGGGCGGCTCAGTCCTCGCCGTACCGCGGATCGACCGTCTCCGGGGTGAGCCCCAGCAGCTCGGCGACCTGCTCCACGACCACCTCGTGCACCAGCGCCGCCCGCTCGTCGCGTCCCTTGGTGCGGATCTCCACCGGCCGCCGGTAGACGACCACGCGCGCGGCACGGTCCTCGTGCGCGGGAATCGTCCCGCCCAGGGGTACGGCCTCGTCGTTCCAGGCCTGCCCGGGCCCGTCCAGCCGTGGCACCTCCAGGACCATGAAGTCGATGTCGGCGAGCTGCGGCCAGCGTCGCTCCAGGCGCTCCACGGAGTCCTGCACCAGATCCGCGAAGGCCTCGGCTCGACTCGCGGCGAGCGGCACCTGCGGAGGGGCGATCGGTCCGCGCATGCCTCGCCCGTGGCGATCACGGCGGCGGGGCCCGGGGCCGGTGGCGCGGGGCGGTACGGGGTTGTCCATCACTGGTGAAGCGTAATCCTCGCCGCACCTCCGCGCCCGGCCCCCACGCTGCGTTCCGGATGCCGGCCGACATGACGTACGAGGGCCCCGTGCGTCATGTCGCCAGTTGACCATTCCAGCCAAGGTTGGGCTCGATTCCGTATCTCTCCGAGACCGTCTTTATCAAGGGAATTGGCATGGTTTCCACCAAGTAGTGATTGCGCTCAAGGGTGTTCGGCCCCTCGAAAACAGGTGTCTGCGCAGGTCATCGCGGTGTGATCGGTGTGGCGTGTGGGGCGTTTCACAACACGACACGGTGGAGTGACCTGGGGGCGAGTCGTCGCGGCCCGCTCAAGAGTGCGGTACCGTCCAACGTCGTGAGCCCTGTACGTCGCTGTTCGCGCACCGCTTGCGGCCGCCCCGCCGTCGCGACGCTGACGTACGTCTACGCCGACTCGACCGCGGTCCTCGGCCCGCTCGCCACCTACGCCGAACCCCACTGCTACGACCTGTGCGCCGAGCACTCCGAGCGCCTCACCGCCCCGCGCGGCTGGGAGGTCGTCCGTCTCCTCGACAGCTCGGCCCCGGCCCGGCACAGCAGTGACGATCTGGAAGCGCTTGCCAACGCCGTGCGCGAGGCGGCTCGTCCACAGGAGCGCGCCGCCGACGCGAGCGGGGCCAGGCGGGCCGATCCGATGGAGGTCGCGCGCCGCGGCCATCTGCGAATCCTGCGCTCACCGGACAACTGAGCTGGTCCGCCCGCCTCTTGTGCTGTACGTGATGTGCCGAGTGCTGCGCAGCCATTGACGCGAGCCTGGCGCGGACCATTCCGTGGGTCGCACTGAGACAGCGCTTTCCGCACGACGGAACGGGGAGGCACCCGTGTACGTCCAGGAACTCGAACCCGTCCCGACTCGCTGGTGCTGTCTGCCCGCGTCGCGGCCCTGCCCCTGGTGATCGTCCTCGTCTTGCTCGGCGGCGTCCGCATGAGGGCGCATCTGGCGGGCCTCACGGGCCTGTTGGCGGCCGCGCCGGTCGCCTGCCTCGTCTACGGCATGCAGTGGGGGCAGACGCTCTTCTGCGGATCGTCGTCAACGCCTTGTGGGTGTACCGGACGAACGTCCGCACCCAGCACTTCGACATCTGCGCGGCTCCTTCGGGCGACTGTCCGCCGGTGGACGATCCGCGCATCCAGGCCCGTGTGGTCGCCTTCTGCGTCGGCGCGCTGCTGGAGGCACTCGCCGGGTTCGGCGCTCCGGTCGCGATCTGTTCGGTCATGCTCGTCG
The DNA here is from genome assembly GCF_055570355.1 of Streptomyces sp. NPDC031225. Taxonomy (NCBI): domain Bacteria; kingdom Bacillati; phylum Actinomycetota; class Actinomycetes; order Kitasatosporales; family Streptomycetaceae; genus Streptomyces; species Streptomyces sp. NPDC031225. The sequence continues at coordinate 161,779 of NZ_JBVIHJ010000024.1, forward strand.
CCCGCGGCTTCGCCCCGGTCACCGGCCTGCCCTTGCATGACCTGGCATCCGTGGTGGGTCGTCAAACACCCTTGCTGGCCCTGATGGCGCTCCTGGTGGTGTCCCTGGCGCTGATCTTGGTGCTGGTCTTCCTGGTCGACGGGAAGCGCTGCCTGCGCGAGACCTGAGTGCCCGTGCTGGTCTACGGAATCGCCTTCGCCATCGCCCAGTTCGCGGCCTCCAACCACACCTCCGCACAACTCGCCGACGTCGGCGCCGCCTTGGCCGGCGCGGGCGCCCTTGTCGCCGTACCGCACGCGCGCGTACCGGCCGTCAAGGACCGGCCGGCGAAGACGACCAGGACATACGACTGGCACTTCCTGAACGTCTTGCATCCCGACGGGGATCCTCACGGCGGTCGTGCTCGGCGTGCACACGCGTGTGGGCGTTCGCCAATGGGCCGCGACCCTGCATGAGTTGCGGTTCGCGATCCTGACCGTGGCGTCCGTTCTGGCGCTCGCGTACGTCATGAACCTTTCCGGACAGGCGGCCACCATTGGCCACTTCGTCGCGGCGGCAGGCGCCGGACTGGCCTTACTGTCACCGGTCCTGGGCTGGTTCGGGGTGGCCGTGTCCGGCTCCGACACCTCAGCCAACGCGCTGTTCGGGACGCTCCAGGTGACCGCGGCCCGGGAGTCCGAGCTCTCCCCGGAACTGCTGGCCGCAGCCGACACTCCCGGCAGCGTCCTCGGCAAGATGATCTCCCCGCAGAACCTCACCATCGCCTGCGAGGCCGTCGGGCTGGCGGGCCGCGAGGTGGCCTGCTGCGCAAGGTTCTGCCCTGGAGCCCCGGACTGCTGCTGGCGATGTGCCTGATCGTGGACGGCCAGAGCGCGCCGGTGCCGGGCTGGATGCTGCCCTGATCCGCCCACTGCCCCCTGACCTCAGATTGCGGCCGGAGTCCACTCAGCTCCCGTACAGCGCGCTGTCAGTGCGGGCGGGTAGTTTGTGGTGACCGACAGGACTTCCAGAAGGGTTGGCCGTGGCTGATCTGTCACAGCTCGTGAAGGCGTACGACGTGCGCGGAGTCGTCCCGGACCAGTGGGACGAGACGCTGGCCGAGCTCTTCGGCGCCGCCTTCGTGCAGGTGACCGGCGCGAGCGCGATCGTGACCGGCCACGACATGCGGCCCTCCTCCCCGGGTCTGTCGCGTGCCTTCGCGCGCGGAGCGGCCGCACGCGGAGTGGACGTCACCGAGATCGGCCTGTGCTCGACCGACCAGCTGTACTACGCCTCCGGCGCGCTCGACCTGCCGGGCGCGATGTTCACGGCCTCGCACAACCCCGCCCAGTACAACGGCATCAAGATGTGCCGCGCGGGCGCGGCCCCGGTCGGCCAGGACACCGGCCTCACCGAGATCCGCGAACTGGTCGAGCGGTGGAGCGACACGGGCGCTCCGGCAGCGGCCGACGAGGCGGGCACCGTCACCCGGCGGGACACGCTGAAGGACTACGCGGCCCACCTCCGTACCCTCGTCGACCTGACGTCGGTACGCCCCCTGAAGGTCGTCGTCGACGCGGGCAACGGCATGGGCGGCCACACCGTCCCGACGGTCTTCGCGGGCCTGCCTCTGGACGTCGTCCCGATGTACTTCGAACTGGACGGCACGTTCCCGAACCACGAGGCGAACCCGCTGGACCCGGCCAACATCGTCGACCTCCAGAAGCGGGTCCGCGAGGAGGGGGCCGACCTCGGCATCGCCTTCGACGGTGACGCCGACCGCTGCTTCGTCGTCGACGAGCGGGGCGCCCCGGTCTCCCCGTCCGTCATCACCGCCCTGGTGGCCTCCAGAGAGCTCGCCAGGAACGGCGGCAAGGGCACGGTCATCCACAACCTGATCACCTCCTGGTCGGTCCCGGAGGTCGTCAAGGAGCACGGCGGCACACCGGTACGCACGCGCGTGGGCCACTCCTTCATCAAGGCCGAGATGGCGAGGACCGGTGCGATCTTCGGCGGCGAGCACTCCGCGCACTACTACTTCAAGGACTTCTGGAACGCCGACACGGGCATGCTGGCCGCCCTGCACGTCCTGGCAGCACTGGGCGGCCAGGAGACCCCCCTGTCGGCTCTCGTCGCCCAGTACGACCGCTACGTCGGCTCCGGCGAGATCAACTCCACGGTCGCCGACCAGTCCGACCGCCTGGCAGCCGTCAGGGCGGCCTACGAGGGTCAGGAGGGCGTACAGCTCGACGAACTGGACGGCCTCACCATCACCGCCACCGACTGGTGGTTCAACGTCCGCCCCTCCAACACGGAACCCCTCCTGCGCCTGAACGCGGAGGCGAGGGACGAGACGACGATGACCAAGATCCGCGACGAGGTACTGACGATCATCAGGGCCTGACGCGCAGCGCCATCCCACAATCCAGCCCTCCGGATCCCCCCAATCCAGCCCGTCAGGTCCGGTCCACCCAATCCAGCCCCTCCGGCGTTTGAGGAGCGGGGGTCCAGGGGGCGGAGCCCCCTGGGAGCGGGGCCGAAGGGGCAGCGCCCCTAAAGGACGGGACGGGTAGGGGCGGCGGGGGCGACACCCCCACGGCACCCTGCCCCCCGGCCTCACCCGCACCCCACCCCCGACCTCGCCCCAACCCCGGCGCCCCCTTCTCCCCGGCGGTACCCTGACCAGGCACATCCGCACAAGCAGCCGTACCGCCCCCGAAGGGAACCCCTATGCCGCTCGAAGCCGGCCTCCTGGAGATCCTCGCCTGCCCGGCCTGTCACGCCCCCCTCAAGGACCAGGACACCGAGCTGATCTGCACAGGCAAGGACTGCGGCCTCGCGTACCCGGTCCGCGACGGCATCCCCGTACTCCTCGTCGACGAGGCGCGCCGCCCCGCCTGAGCGCACAGCCGCCGCAGACGAGACAGCGCCCCGGCTGCGACCGATGACCGACGACCGGCGCGGACCGGCGCGCTCGCGCCCCCGCAGCCGTAAGCGACAACGACACAGCGACCACCGGCGTCCCGGCCCCGCACGACCGACGACCCGGCGAAGCGACAACCCGGTGTCCCGGTGTCCCGGAGACCCGGCGATCGGAGGCTGCCGCCCCATGCTCGACGAATCGCTGCTAGACACCCCCGAGGCCCTCTCCGAGGCAGACCGCCGAGGCCTGCTCCGAGGCGCCGCGGAGGCCGGTGCCCGCGTCCGCACGGCCGCCCGGCACGCCGCCGAGGCCGGAGTGAACGACCTCAAGCCCGACGGCCGCCCGCGCGCGGTCCTCATCGCGGGCCCCGGCGCCGCCGCCACCCACGTGGCCGACCTCCTCGGCACCCTCGCCGGCGCCGGCAGCCCCGTCACCCGCCTCGCCCCCACCGGTGTCGCCCCCGCCGCGGGCGCCCTGCGCTGGGAACTCCCCGGCTGGACCGGCTCGGTCGACCTGCTCCTGATCGCCACCCCCGACGGCACCGAACCGGGCCTGTCCCTCCTCGCCGACCAGGCCTACCGCCGCGGCTGCACCGTCGTCGCCGTGGCCCCCGCCGGCACCCCGCTCTCCGAGGCGGTCGAGGGCGCCCACGGCCTGTTCGTATCCATGGCAACAGCCCCCTACGAGCAGGACACGCCCCTCACCGCATCCGCGCCCGGCGTCCTGTGGGCCCTGCTCACGCCGCTCCTCGCGATCCTCGACCGCACCGGCCTGCTCGCCGCTCCGCCCGACGTGATCGAGAAGATCGCCGACCGCCTCGACCACATCGCCGAGCGCTGCGGCCCCGCGATCGCGACCTACAGCAACCCGGCCAAGACCCTCGCCAGCGAACTCGCCGACTCGCTCCCGGTGATCTGGACCGAGGGCACCTCCGCGGGCCCCGCGGGACGGCGTTTCGCCGCCGCGCTCGCCGAGCTCTCCGGCCGCCCCGCCGTCGTCGCCGAACTCCCCGAAGCCCTCGCCGCGCACAGCACGCTGCTCGCCGGACCGCTGGCCGCCGGCGCGGACCCCGACGACTTCTTCCGCGACCGCGTCGAAGAGGCGCCCGCGCTGCACGCACGCGTGGTGCTCCTTCGAGACCGCCCGATCGGCGGCCTCAGCGCCGCCCCGGCCGCCCGCGACCTGGCCCTCGGCCACGACACACCGATCAGCGAACTGGAACCGGAGTCCGGCGGCGAGATCGAGACCCTCGCGGAACTGATCGCCGTCACGGATTTCGCCGCCGTTTACCTGGCGCTCGCCTCGGGGGCCTGACGTTGCCCGGGACGCCCCGAGCGGCGTCCGCCAGGACCCGCTGATCGCCGTACGTACAGAAAGAGCCTGATGGACCGCCTCGACAACACCATCCGCCCCTACGCCTGGGGTTCCATCACCGCCATCCCCGGGCTGCTCGGCACCCGGCCGACCGGGGAACCGCAGGCGGAGATGTGGATGGGCGCCCACCCGGGAGCCCCCTCACGCACCGGCCGGGGCACGCTCGTCGAGGTCATCGACGCCGACCCGTCGCGCGAGCTGGGCGAGGGGACCGTCGCCAAGTTCGGTCCCCGCCTGCCCTTCCTGCTCAAGATCCTCGCCGCGGGTGCCCCGCTCTCCCTCCAGGTGCACCCGAACCTCGCGCAGGCGAAGGAGGGCTACGAGGACGAGGAACGCCGAGGCATCCCCGTGGACGCGGGCCACCGCAACTACAAGGACGCCAACCACAAGCCCGAACTGATCTGCGCACTCACCGAGTTCGACGGCCTGTGCGGCTTCCGCGAGCCCGCGCGCGCGGCCGAACTGCTCGACGCGCTCGGCGTCGACTCCCTCAAGCCGTACGTCGACCTCCTGCACGCCCGCCCGGAGGAGGCGGCCCTGCGCGAGGTCCTGACGGCCGTCCTCACCGCCGACCGGGAGGAGATGGCCCGCACGGTCACCGAGGCCACGGCCGCCTGCACCCGCCTCGGCGGCGACCACGCCCCCTATGCCGACATCGCCCATCACTACCCGGGCGACCCGGGCGTCATCGCCGCGATGCTTCTCAACCACGTCCGGCTCCAGCCCGGCGAGGCCCTGTTCCTCGGCGCCGGCATCCCGCACGCCTACCTCAACGGCCTCGGCGTCGAGATCATGGCCAACTCCGACAACGTCCTGCGCTGCGGCCTGACCCCCAAGCACGTCGACGTCCCCGAACTCCTGCGCATCGTCCGCTTCGAGGCCGCCGACCCCGGGGTGCTCCGCCCCGAGGCGTCCCCCGCGGGCGAGGAGGTCTACGACACCCCCATCGACGAGTTCCGGCTCTCCCGCTACGTCCTGGCCGAGGGCTCCGCCGACCACGACCTCACCCGTCCGACCCCGCAGATCCTGCTCTGCACGGCAGGTTCCGTCCGTACCGGGGAACACGAGCTGAGCCCCGGTCAGTCGGTCTTCGTGCCGGCGGGGGAGAAGGCCGCGGTGTCCGGGACGGGAACGCTCTTCCGGGCCACCGTCATCGTGTGACCGCGACTTTGTGATCGTATGACCGGGGCTGTGGACGCTTGAGACGTCCGTGCCGGGAGAGGCTGCAAGAATGGCCCACCGGCAAAGGGCGGGCAAAGGCCGGTACGGCGCAGAGGCACTTGAGGCGAAGGGACAACGCGAGCAGATGAGCGCGTCAGGCGGAAACAAGGCGATCGTGGCGGCACTCGGTGCCAACCTCGCGATCGCGGCATCGAAGTTCGTGGCGTTCGCGTTCAGTGGCTCGTCCTCGATGCTCGCCGAGGGCGTGCACTCGCTCGCCGACTCCGGCAACCAGTTCCTGCTCCTGCTCGGCGGCAAGAAGGCCCAGCGCGAGGCCACCCCGCAACACCCCTTCGGCTACGGCCGTGAGCGGTACATCTACGCGTTCCTGGTCTCCATCGTGCTCTTCTCGGTCGGCGGCATGTTCGCCGTCTACGAGGGCTACGAGAAGATCAAGCACCCGCACGACATCGAACACTGGTACTGGCCGGTGGGTGTCCTCGTCTTCGCGATCATCGCCGAGGGCTTCTCCTTCCGGACCGCCATCAAGGAGTCCAACCCGCTGCGCGGCGACCTCTCCTGGAAGGAGTTCGTGCGCCGCGCCAAGGCGCCCGAGCTCCCGGTCGTCCTCCTGGAGGACTTCGGTGCCCTCGTCGGTCTGATCCTCGCGCTCGGCGGCGTCGGCCTGGCCCTGCTCACCGGCGACGGCGTCTGGGACGGCGTCGGCACCCTCTGCATCGGCATCCTGCTCATCCTGATCGCGTTCGTCCTGGCCGCCGAGACCAAGTCCCTGCTGCTCGGCGAGTCCGCGGGCGTCGAGGAGGTCAAGAAGATCGAGACCGCGATCGTCGACGGCCACACCGTCACCGGCATCATCCACATGCGCACGCTCCACCTCGGCCCCGAGGAACTGCTCGTAGCCGCCAAGATCGCCGTCCAGCACGACGACTCTGCCGCCGAGGTCGCCTCCGCCATCAACGCCGCCGAGTCCCGCATCCGAGAGGCCGTCCCGATCGCCCGGGTCATCTACCTCGAACCGGACATCTACAGCGATGCCGAGGCCGCCAAGGGCGCCGACCGGGAGGCGACCCCCGGGGGACCGGCACAGCAGCCGACTCCCGGCCACTGACGGTCCGCCGCGCTACGGCGACGGGGCCGGCCGATCTCTCGGCGGGCCCCGTCTCTCCACGGCCGTCCGGCAGCTAGCGGATGTCCTCCAGCACCTCCAGCACGGCCCCCTCGTCCGGCGCCGAGATCAGCCGCTCCCGGAACCCGGGATCCATCAGCTTCCGCGACAACAGCGCGAGGATCCGCAGGTGTTCGTCGCCCGCGGCGGCCTCCGGCACCGCGATCATGAAGACCAGCCTGGCCTTCGTACCGTCCAGCGAGCCCCACTCGATGCCCTCGTCGGACCGAGCGAACCCGACGACGGGCGCGGTCACCGCATCCGTCTTGGCGTGCGGGATCGCGATCTCCTCCCCGAGCCCGGTCGTGCCCTGCTCCTCCCGCCGCAGGGCCGTGGCGACCAGCTCGTCCACGTCGGTCACCTTGCCGGTCCGGACGAGCAGCGCGGCCATCTCCCGGATGGCGGCCTCCTTGGAGCGGGCGTCGAGGGCGACCTTCACGGTCTGCCCGGTGAGGTAGCCGGAGAGGACCTTGCCTCCGACCTCGGCCTCGGTTGCGGAAGCATCTCCGCCCTTGGCCTCACCGCCGGTGCCGGTGCCGCCACCGGGGTGGGCGTCGGCGGTTGCCGCAGCTTCGGCCGACTCCGCCTTCGCAGCGGGAGCAACCGAGGCCACGACGCTCTGCGCCATCACGGCTCCGACCGCTCCTGCTCCCGCCACCCCCGTGCCCACCCCGACCAGCGCCGGTTCGAGCGGGCCGGGCTCGTACGACCCGGCCGCACCGGGCGCGGCCACCGGCGCAGCGCCCTTGCGCCTCCGCTCAGCGATGTCGACCAACGTGACTGTCGTCAGCGCCGTGACCACCGTGCCGATGACCACGGCCACGAAGAACATCGGCACCCCGCTCACCGCGCCCAGCACCGCCACGATCGGCCCACCGTGCGGCACCGCGTCCTCGACTCCGGCGACGCCCGCGACCGCACCGGCCACCGCCCCACCGACCATGTTGGCCGGAATGACCTGCGTGGGCCGCGCCGCCGCAAACGGGATGGCGCCTTCCGAGATGCCGAAACAGCCCATGAACAGCGCGGCCAGACCGGTCTCCCGCTCCTGCTCGGTGTAGAGCCGCTTCCGTATCAAGGTCGCCAGCCCCTGCCCGAGCGGCATGACCGGGATCGTGGCCGCGCACATGCCCATGACCGTCTGGTTGCCGGTCGCGATGAGCCCCGTGCCGAACAGGAACGCCGTCTTGTTGACCGGCCCGCCCATATCGAAGGCGATCATGAGCCCGAGAACCGCGCCCAGCAGGATCGCGCTCGTCCCCGTCATCCCGCTGAGCCAGCTGGTGAGGTGTTCGAACACCCAGGAGATCGGCCGGCCGATGACGTAGATGAAGAACAGCCCGAGCGCCGTGGTCGCCACGATCGGGATCACGATGATCGGCATGATCGGCTGCGCGAACTTCGGGACCCTGACCTTCTTGATCCACAGCACCAGGTACCCGGCGAGGAACCCGGTCACGATCGCCCCGATGAACCCGGCGCCCGCCTTCGAGTCGTACAGCGAACCCGTGTTGGCGATCCAGCCGCCGATCATGCCGGGCACGAGCGCGGGCCGGTCCGCGATGGCGTAGGCGATGTATCCGGACAGGATCGGGATCATCAACTGGAAGCCGATGACACCGATCTGATTGACGTCGGCCCAGAAGGTGCCTTCGGGGATCACATAGCCCTTGGCCGTCGCGTCGCCTCCGAGAGCGAGCGAGACCGCGATCAGCAGACCGCCGACCACGACGAACGGGATCATGTACGAGACGCCGTTCATCAGCGCCTTGTAGACCGTGCTCCGCTGTTTGCCGCCGTCGGCCGATGCGGCAGCCGTGGGCGCAGTGCCCGCCGTGTGCACAGGCGCCGACCGCACCCGCTCGATCAACTGCTCGGGGTGGTGGATTCCCTCCGCCACCCCCACGGTCAGGACCCTCTTGCCCACGAAACGGCTCAGGTCCACGTCCTTGTCCGCGGCGATGATCACGCCGTCCGCGGTGCTGACATCGTTGTCATCCAAGACGTTCTCGGCACCGATGGATCCCTGGGTCTCCACCTTCATGTCGATGCCGCGGCTCTCGGCGGCCTGCGCGAGCTTCTCCGCCGCCATGTACGTGTGGGCGATGCCGGTCGGGCAGGCGGTCACCGCGAGCAGCTTCAACCGCTGCTGCTCTCTGCTGCCGCCGCCCGTGGGGGGAGGTTCGGCCGGACTGGTCACGTCGATCTCCTCACGCCTTTGTCACGCGAAAACGCCGTCCCGGACGCCCCCGCGAGATCGATCAGATGTTCCGATCGCTTCGCATCCACCCTCGCCTGCCCCGACCGCCCAAGCAGCAAAAGTCCCTTGACGACCTGGTCTGTTGCCGCCTGTTCCAGGATTCATGGGTCTGAAGTCACCGTCGCCGGGGCACCCTGTCAGGACGGCCGGCGGCGCCTCGACGATGACCAGGACGGCAGCCCGCGTTCGGCCTGACGTATTCGGAGGCGGGCTGGGGTCGCCCGGCCGACCGGTGTAGCTTGGGACGAAGCCAGACGTCGCTGCTGATGGCGGTCGGGCGGTCCCACCGCGGACCGACCGAGGGAGAGAGGGCCTCCGACGGACTGCGCTGCGCGCACCGGGCATGCCTATGTCCTCTTCGGGCACCCCTGTGTCCGCCGCCGCGCAGACCAGCCGTACCCACCTCGCCCCAACCCCGAGGAGCAGCTCGCATGACGACTGTCGAAAACCGACAGGACTTCAAGGTCGCCGATCTCTCCCTGGCCGCCTTCGGCCGCAAGGAGATCACCCTCGCCGAGCACGAGATGCCCGGCCTGATGGCGATCCGCCGGGAGTTCGCCGCCACCCAGCCGCTGGCCGGCGCCCGCATCATGGGCTCCCTGCACATGACCGTGCAGACCGCCGTCCTGATCGAGACCCTGGTCGCCCTCGGCGCCGAGGTCCGCTGGGTCTCCTGCAACATCTTCTCCACCCAGGACCACGCGGCCGCCGCTGTCGCGGTAGGCCCGAACGGAACGCCCGAGAACCCCCAGGGCATCCCGGTCTTCGCCTGGAAGGGCGAGACCCTGGAGGAGTACTGGTGGTGCACGGAGCAGGCTCTGACCTGGCCGAACACCCCCACCGGCGGCCCGAACATGATCCTGGACGACGGCGGCGACGCCACCATGCTCGTCCACAAGGGCGTCGAGTACGAGAAGGCCGGCAAGGTCCCCTCGGCCGACACCGCCGAGTCCGACGAGCACCGCGTCGTCCTCGAACTCCTCGACCGCACCATCACCGAGGGTTCACAGAAGTGGACCCAGGTCGCCTCGGAGATCCGCGGCGTGACCGAGGAGACCACGACCGGCGTACACCGCCTGTACGAGATGCACCGGGACGGCACCCTCCTGTTCCCGGCGATCAACGTCAACGACGCCGTCACCAAGTCGAAGTTCGACAACAAGTACGGCTGCCGCCACTCCCTGATCGACGGCATCAACCGCGCCACCGACGTCCTCATCGGCGGCAAGACCGCGGTCGTCTGTGGCTACGGCGACGTGGGCAAGGGCTGCGCGGAGTCCCTGCGCGGCCAGGGCGCCCGCGTCATCGTCACCGAGATCGACCCGATCTGCGCGCTGCAGGCGGCGATGGACGGCTACCAGGTCACGACGCTGGACGAGGTCGTCGACAAGGCGGACATCTTCATCACCACGACGGGCAACAAGGACATCATCATGGCCGCGGACATGGCCAAGATGAAGCACCAGGCGATCGTCGGCAACATCGGCCACTTCGACAACGAGATCGACATGGCCGGCCTCGCCCAGATCCCCGGCATCGTCAAGGACGAGGTCAAGCCGCAGGTCCACACCTGGAAGTTCCCCGACGGCAAGGTGCTGATCGTCCTCTCCGAGGGCCGCCTGCTGAACCTGGGCAACGCCACCGGGCACCCGTCGTTCGTGATGTCCAACTCCTTCGCGGACCAGACCCTGGCCCAGATCGAGCTGTTCACCAAGCCCGACGAGTACCCGACCGACGTCTACGTGCTCCCCAAGCACCTCGACGAGAAGGTCGCCCGCCTCCACCTGGACGCGCTCGGCGTGAAGCTGACCGAGCTGCGCCCGGAGCAGGCGTCGTACATCGGCGTCGAGGTCGACGGCCCGTACAAGCCGGACCACTACCGCTACTGAGCCCCCAGGGCACGGCAGCAGTTCCTCCGAGGCAGGCCCCCGCACCCCCGTGCCGGGGGCCTGCCCCATTGGCCCTGTGACCCATCGCCATGTGTGACCGTCAGGCCGGACAGCCCGTCAGAACCCAGGACATCCATGCCACGCGGCCGTTATTCGCTCCACGATCCGCACGATCACACCCCTCTCGCAGACGAACACTTCCAGTGCGCCCCCGGCCCGTCCGGCTGGCGCTACGTCTCTCAACTGACCACCCCCGACGGCGGTCACAGCGGCTCGGTCGACCTGACCCTCGACGAACTCGGTCGCCCCATCCGCCTCGAACTCCATGCCGCGAGCTGGCAGGTGCGCGGTGCCGCGCTCGACGGTGTCACCTGGGTCCGCACCGACCCCACCGGGTCCCACGCCACGGAAGGCAACGTGGCCGCCCATGCCTTCACCGGCACATCCCCCGCATTCCTCGTCGCCACCACCCGTCTCCTGCGCCTCACCCCCTCCGCCTCAGCAACTCGCGTACGCCTCGTGGCCTTCACGGACCCCGTCCTCGCCCCGCGCACCGTGGACCAGTCCTGGACCTTGCTGAAAAGAGAAGCACACGCCACTGACAACGGCCCGTTGACCGTGGAGGAGTACCAGGTCACAGCCCTGGATACCGGCGAGCAGCACTCCGTGCACATCGCTGGGGACGTGGTCCTCGCAGCCCCGGGAATCGAGCTGGAAGACCTCGAATCCCCACCGTCGGCGTTCCCTGAACCACCCCTCGACTGAACCGACTTCAGTGACAGTCGCCAGGATCACGCCGGCGGGGCGAACCCGGACGCGCGCCTGCCTGCTGACGGCGCGCCGGACGGGCCACCTTCAGTGACGCCCTCGGCGTTCTCGGGCGAGGCTCCGCCTGCCGGAACATCGCCGGGAAGCCCTACGACCGGACCCGCCGCATAGCCGTGCGCCACATACGGCTGAGGGGAGGACGCGGGAGCAGGCCGCGCTCCCGGGTACGGGTAGCCACCCGCCACTCCGACGGCAGGGGCGGCCCCTGTCACGGGCGACGGACCGGCCTGCGCCATACCGTTGCCGAAAGATCGCCGGGCCTCGCGAGCCTGCCGTTCCTGCACCACGGCCGCCAGATACGCGCCCGGCGGCACACTCTGCGGAGCCGGAGCCCCCGTATGAGCCGCGAGGTCGGACGCGAGCCGCTCCGCCATGGCCCACCCGACCTGCTGATCCAGCTGGTGCATCCGTGTCAGGTACTGCCGGATGGCAAGCCAAAGGCCATCGGGGACCGCTGACAGATCGAGTTGCGAGAACCGCCCGGCCAGCCAGGGCGGGGGCGGGGGCACGAAACCGCCGGGTGCGACGGGTATCCGTTCCCGTACGACCAGCGTCCCCGCGAACACGTCACCGAGCCGACGCCCGCGCGCAGAAACCAGCGAAGCTATACAGGCGACGACTCCGAAGGTCATCAGGATCTCGACCACGCCGATGGCGCCCCGCACCAGCGCATGCCGGAACCGAATCGGTCCACCGTCGTCCCGCACCACCCGAAGCCCCACGGCGAGCTTCCCCAACGAGCGCCCATGGCTCAGCGTCTCCACCGCGATCGGCCCACCCACCAACAGGAGCAGGAACGCGGCGATCGACAGGGCAGCCTGCGCCGCGTCGTCCAACGAAGAGGAAGCGGCCACCAGCGCAATGGTCACGGCGATGTACACGACCATGACCACGATCAGATCGATCACCACGGCCAACACCCTGCTGGGCAGCCTCGCAGGGCGCAGCTCAAGTGCCACCGCCTCGCCCGTCACCAGCTCACTCACGTCCGCCGCCTTCCCCTGCCCTGCCCAGTGGATGACCAGTCTGCCAAGCTGAGAGCGCATCGTGCCGCAGTACGACAAGCTGACACCGACGACGGACCGCCGACGATCAGCCGAGGAGCAGGAAACCGATGGACCTCGACGTCTTCGTCTCCGCCCACCGAGCCGAGTGGGACCGCCTGGACGCCCTGCTCCGGCGCCAGCGCCGCCTGAACGGCACCGAGGTGGACGAACTCGTCGCCCTATACCAGCGCACCGCCACTCACCTTTCCCTGATCCAGTCCAGCGCACCCGACCCGCAGCTCACGGGCCGACTCAGCCAACTCGTGGCACGCGCGCGTAGCGCCGTGACAGGAACCCGCCGCGCCTCCTGGCGCGACGTCACCCGCTTCCTGGCATACGGCTTCCCCGCCGCTGTCTACCGGTCGCGCCACTGGTGGGTGCCCACCGCACTGCTGTCCACCGTCGTCGCCGCCCTCCTGGGCTGGTGGATCGGCACCCACCCAGAGGTGCAGTCCTCCATCGCGGCCCCCAGCGAACTGCGCGAGCTGACCCGCCCGGGCGGCCAGTACGAGACGTACTACTCAAGCCATCCCGCGGCCTCCTTCGCCGCCCAGGTGTGGACGAACAACGCCCAGGCCGCCGCCATGTGCCTGGTCCTGGGAGTCTTCCTGGGCCTGCCGGTCCTGTGGATCCTGTTCCAGAACATGCTCAACCTCGGTGTCGGGCTGGGCCTGATGTCCTCGGCCGGCCGCCTGGACACCTTCCTCGGCCTCGTCCTCCCGCACGGCCTGCTCGAACTCACCGCGGTCTTCGTAGCCGCCGGCACAGGGCTTCGTCTCGGCTGGACTCTGATCGACCCGGGCCCCCGCTCCCGACGTGCCGCACTGGCCGAGGAGGGTCGAGCTGCCGTGGGCATGGCGATCGGCCTGGCCCTGGTCCTGTTCGTCTCCGGCGCCATCGAGGGCTTCGTGACCCCTTCGGGCCTGCCCACCTGGGCCCGCATAGCCATCGGGATCATCGCCGAGCTGGCCTTCCTCGCCTATGTCTTCGTTCTGGGCGGACGAGCGGCTCGCGCCGGCGACACGGGCGATGTCGAGGAAGCAGAACGCAGCGCAGGCGTCCCCATCGCTGCTTGATGTGCAGGCGACCGTACAGAGCTGCTACTGTCTCCTTCGCCCCGCAAGAGCCGTTGACACGGACGATGCGGGGAGGTAGATTCGAACAGTTGCCTGGAGCCGGGTTCATCCCGCTCGGCAACGGTGAGTGTCTGTCTGCTTCTGGAAATCTCGATTTCGAAGAAGCCCCTTCCCGATGAAATCGGAAACAAGATGGCCGGTCAGTCCGGCCTGAAACTTCTGATAATGTTGGGACCGCCGGAAAGGGAAACGCGGAAGCGGGAACCTGGAAAGCACCGAGGAAATCGGGCCGGGAAACGGTCTGGTAGAGTCGGAAACGCAAGACCGAAGGGAAAAAGCCCGGAGGAAAGCCCGAGAGGGTGAGTACAAAGGAAGCGTCCGTTCCTTGAGAACTC
>NZ_JBVIHJ010000025.1:0-170531 GCF_055570355.1 Streptomyces sp. NPDC031225
CAGGCCTATCTGGCCGGCGGCGCGGTGCCGTCGTTCACGTATCACCGGTTCTGGGCCCAGGCGGACATCGCCCTGGCCATGGGCTCGTACGCGGAGCTTCTGGAATAGCCCCCGCCGAGCGCTCCGCGGGTTGGGTGGTCGTTCGACTGCGGGTCCGATGTGGCTGGTCGCGCAGTTCCCCGCGCCCCTGAAGGGGCGCACCCCGTACCGCCCACTCCGACGGAACCGCTTGAAGGCTCCGCGCACGAGGCCCCGTCACCTGACGACGGGGCCGACCGGCCGGGCGGCCCCCTCCCGCACTGGGGGTCGCCCGGCACCTCTCGCACCTGACGGAAAGCGCTTGCCCTCCCCCACCCTTCCCCTTTCCGGAAAGGACCCCCCGTGCGAAGAACCCGCATTCTCACGGCCGTTCTCGCGCTCGCGGCCGGGCTGCTCGCCGGTGCCCCGACCGCGCTGGCGGCCGGCAACACCGCGAAGGTGCCGCTCGCCGCCGACACGTACACCTGGAAGAACGCCCGGATCGACGGCGGTGGTTTCGTCCCCGGGATCGTCTTCAACCGCAAGGAGAAGAACCTGGCCTACGCCCGCACGGACATCGGCGGGGCCTACCGCTGGCAGGAGTCGTCGAAGACCTGGACGCCACTGCTCGACTCGGTCGGCTGGGACGACTGGGGGCACACGGGTGTCGTCAGCCTGGCCTCCGACTCCGTGGACCCGAACAAGGTCTACGCGGCCGTCGGGACGTACACCAACGGCTGGGACCCGAAGAACGGCGCGGTCATGCGCTCCTCGAACCGGGGCGCAAGCTGGCAGAAGACCGTCCTGCCGTTCAAGCTCGGCGGCAACATGCCGGGGCGGGGCATGGGAGAGCGGCTGGCGGTCGACCCGAACAGGAACAGCGTGCTCTATCTGGGCGCGCCGAGCGGCAAGGGACTGTGGCGGTCGACGGACTCGGGCGTCAGCTGGTCGCAGGTGACGGGCTTCCCCAACGTCGGCAACTACCAGCAGGATCCGAGCGACACCAGCGGCTACGCCAGTGACAACCAGGGCATCGTCTGGGTCACCTTCGACGAGAGGACGGGCACCTCCGGCACCGCGACGCAGGCCATCTACGTCGGGGTCGCCGACCTCCAGAATTCCGTATACCGGTCGACGGACGGCGGCGCGACCTGGAGCCGGCTCGCCGGCCAGCCGACGGGATACCTCGCCCACAAGGGCGTCCTGGACGCGGCGGGCGGCTATCTGTACCTCTCTTACAGCGACAAGGGCGGCCCGTACGACGGCGGCAAGGGTCAGGTGTGGCGGTACGCGACGGCGACGGGCGCCTGGACGAACATCAGCCCGGTCGCGGAGGCGGACACCTACTACGGTTTCAGCGGCCTGACGGTGGACCGGCAGAAGCCCGGCACGGTGATGGCGACGGCGTACAGCTCCTGGTGGCCCGACACCCAGATCTTCCGGTCCACCGACAGCGGGGCGACCTGGACGAAGGCGTGGGACTACTCGTCGTACCCCACCCGTGCGAACCGCTACACGATGGACGTCTCGTCCTCTCCCTGGCTGACCTGGGGCGCGAACCCGTCGCCGCCCGAACAGGCTCCGAAACTCGGGTGGATGACGGAGTCGCTGGAGATAGACCCGTTCAACTCGAACCGCATGATGTACGGGACGGGAGCGACGCTCTACGGCACCGAGAACCTGACGAACTGGGACTCGGGCAGCCAGTTCACCATCAAGCCCATGGTGCAGGGCCTGGAGGAGACGGCCGTCAACGACCTGGCCTCCCCGCCCTCCGGCGCCCCGCTGCTGAGCGCGCTCGGCGACATCGGCGGCTTCCGGCACACCGACCTGACCAAGGTCCCGTCGATGATGTTCACGTCCCCGAACTTCACGACGACCACCAGCCTGGACTTCGCCGAGACGAACCCCAACACGGTCGTACGGACGGGCAATCTGGACTCGGGTCCGCACATCGCGTTCTCGACGGACAACGGGGCCAACTGGTTCGCGGGCACCGACCCTTCGGGCGTGAGCGCCGGCGGAACGGTGGCCGCGGCGTCGGACGGCAGCCGGTTCGTGTGGAGCCCCGACGGCACGGGTGTGCAGTACACGACGGGCTTCGGCACGTCCTGGTCGGCGTCGAGCGGGATCCCGGCGGGCGCGATCGTCGAGTCCGACCGGGTCGACCCGCGGACCTTCTACGGCTTCAAGTCCGGGAAGTTCTACGTGAGTACGGACGGCGGGGCCACCTTCACGGCGTCCACCGCCGGCAACCTCCCGGCCGGTGACAGCGTGCGCTTCAAGGCGCTGCCCGGCCAGAAGGGCGATGTGTGGCTGGCGGGCGGGTCCACCGACGGGGCGTACGGTCTGTGGCACTCGACGGACGGCGGCGCGAGCTGGACGAAGCTCTCGGGCGTCGACCAGGCCGACGCGATCGGCTTCGGCAAGGCGGCGGCAGGGGCGTCGTACCAGACCCTGTTCACCAGCGCGAAGATCGGCGGCGTCCGTGGTGTCTTCCGCTCGACCGACAAGGGCGCGACCTGGACCCGCATCAACGACGATGCCCACCAGTGGGGTTGGACCGGCGCGGCCATCACCGGTGACCCACGGGTGTACGGCCGCGTGTACGTCTCGACGAACGGCCGGGGCGTGATCTACGGCGACACCTCCGACACGGGCGGCGGCACCGGTCCCACGGATCCGACCGACCCGACGCCGACGGGTGCCTGCACGGTGACGTACAAGATCACCAACCAGTGGTCGGGCGGCTTCCAGGCGGACGTCCAGCTGAGCAACACGGGTACGAGCGCCTGGTCCGGCTGGTACCTCGGCTGGTCCTTCCCGGGCGGCCAGACGATCTCCCAGGCCTGGAACGCCGAGGCCACCCAGTCGGGTTCGACGGCCACGGCCAAGAACGTCGGCTGGAACGCCAACGTGGCGGCGGGCGCGTCCGTGAGCTTCGGCTTCACGGGCAACTGGTCGGGCACGAACGGCAAACCGACGGCCTTCAAGCTGGGCGACCAGAGCTGCACGGTCGCCTGACGGCCCGTCCGCACGGTGGGTGCGTGTCCCGAGGGGGCACGCACCCACCGTCGTTCACGGCGTGTACACCGTCGGCCTCGGTGCCGTCGCCATTCCGTTGCCGAGGAAGAAGCTCGGGTGCGGGGGCTGGTTGTAGGCGGTGTTCTGCCAGGCCAGGGCGGTGCGGTACATCGTGTCGTGGAGGAGGGTCGTGATCTTCGTGGTCGTCTCGTACGGGGTGGAGTAGATCCGCAGGGCCGTGTTGTCGGACGTCGGCCAGACGACCTCCTCGCGCCAGTCGCCCAGGATGTCGCCGGACAGCGACGGTGTCGCCTTGGTGCTGTTGTTGGAGTGGACGCCGGAGCCCGTCAGCAGACGGGTGTCGGCGGAGGTGCCGTACTTGTCGATGTGGGTGCCGTCGAGGAGTTCGCGGACCGTGTCGCCGTCCCACCAGGACAGGAAGTTGACGGAGGACGGCTCGCGGCCCTTGGTGGCGCCGCCCTCGTCGCGGATCGAGGAGTCCGAGGCGGACCAGACCTCGGCCCCGTCGTTGCCGGCCCAGATGTCACCGGCGACTCCGCGGCCGTTGTCGCAGCACCCGGCAAGACTCCAATTGACGGTTCCGTTCGCCGGGTTGATGTACAGCTCCGCCGGCTGGGACGTCGACTCCGAGACCTTGAAGTACTCCAGGCCCGCGTGCGAGGGGTCGAGGTCGCCGAGGTGCTGGGCGTCGCCGTGGCCCGTCTTCGTGGTCCACAGCCCGTTGCCGTTGTCGTCGACGGCCATCGCGCCGTAGACGATCTCGTCCTTGCCGTCGTTGTCGACGTCCCCGACGGACAGACTGTGCGAGCCCTGACCGTCATAGCCCTTGCCACTGTTGGTGGAGGAGCTGGAGTCGAAGGTCCAGCGGCGGGTGAAGGCGCCGCCTCGCCAGTCCCAGGCCGCGATCACCGTGCGGGTGTAGTAGCCGCGGGCCATGACGAGCGACGGTCGGGCTCCGTCGAGGTACGCCGTCCCCGCGAGGAAGCGGTCGACGCGGTTGCCGTAGGAGTCGCCCCACGACGACACCGTGCCGCGCGCCGGTACGTAGTCCACGGTCTGCATCGCCTTGCCGGTCTGGCCGTTGAACATGGTCAGGTACTCGGGGCCGGAGAGGACGTAACCGCTGGAGTTGCGGTGGTCCGCCGACGAACTGCCGATCACCGCGCCCGTGCCGTCGACCGTGCCGTCCGCCGTCTTCACGGCGATCTCGGCCTTGCCGTCGCCGTCGTAGTCGTACGCCTGGAACTGCGTGTAGTGCGCTCCGGAACGGATGTTGCGGCCCAGGTCGATCCGCCACAGCCGGGTGCCGTCGAGTTTGACGCCGTCGAGGATCGTGTTGCCGGTGTACCCGGACTGGGAGTTGTCCTTGGCGTTGGTCGGCTGCCACTTCAGGACGAAGTCCAGCGCCCCGTCCCCGTCGAGGTCGGCGACGGAGGCGTCGTTCGCCTCGTAGGTGTACGCCACTCCGTCCGGGGTCGTCCCTCCGGCGGGCGGGCTGATCGGAACGTCCTTGTATCCGGTGCGGAGTTGGACCGCGTGGACCGAGTCGGTCTGCTCCACGCCGCCGACGATCGCGCGGACCGTGTAGTCGGCCTGGGCGGGCGCGCCGGAGTGGAAGTAGTTCGTGGAGCCGGTGATCGGGGCCGAGTTGACCTTCGTACCGGCGCGGTAGACGTTGAACGAGATGTCGTTCGGGTCGGTGCCGAGCCAGCGCCAGCTGACCAGGTTGCCGCTGTCGGTGTGGACGCTGACGACTCCGCGGTCGAGCTTCTCGACCTGGCGGGCGGTGGCGGCCTGTGCGGTACCGGGCGACAGTGCGGTGAGCCCTGCGGCCACGAGGGCCACGGCGGCGGTCGTCGCCGAGAGCAGGACTCGGCGTCTGCGGTGCGGGTGCGGGTGCTGCACGGGGTGAACCTCCGAAGCGAGAGGACGGACGGGTTCCGCCCACTCAGTCGCCGCACGGGGAAGGCGAGTTGCCGTACCTTTCGGCCAGTTCGGCGACCGTTCGGGCCATGCGTTCGCGCAGCTCGGCCGGTTCCAGCACCTCGATGTCCGTGCCCAGGCGCAGGAATTCGCCATGAGCGTGCTCGATGGACTCGATGGGGACGCGGGTGACGGTCCAGCCGCAGGAATCCGTACGCTCCGAAACCGCCCTCGGCAGCCGCACGCCGGGCGCGAGCCGCACGAGCGCCTCGGCCCGGTACAGCCGATCGTGGAAGTCCCGCTGATACGCCGTCCAGTAAGCGCTCAGATCGAAACCCTCCGGACGGACGAACTCCTCGTCCACAAGGAGAGTTCGAGGATCTGGTCCACCCGGTAGGTGCGCGGCCCCGGTCCCGCGACGACATACCAGCGACCCGCCTTCAACACCATCCCGTACGGCTCCAACCGCCGCTCCACGTCGGTCGGTTCGGCCCAGCGGCGGTATACCAGCCGAAGCACCCGGCTGTTCCACACCGCAGCCGCCACCTGCGGCAGGAACGGCGCCTCCTCGGCCTGTGCGTACCACCCGGGCGCATCGAGGTGGAAGCGTCCGCTGATCCGGTCCGCGTGGGCCCGCAGTTCGGCCGGCAACGCGGCCCGCACCTTCAGCTGGGCGGCGGCGAGGACCGAGCCCAGACCCAGCTCGGCGGCGGCCCCCGGGGCTCCGGCCAGGAAGAGCGCCTCGGCCTCGTTCGCGGTGAGGCCGGTCAGACGGGTGCGGTAGCCGGCGAGCAGGCGGTAGCCGCCCGCGTGGCCCGCGT
This sequence comes from Streptomyces sp. NPDC031225, assembly GCF_055570355.1. NCBI lineage: Bacteria > Bacillati > Actinomycetota > Actinomycetes > Kitasatosporales > Streptomycetaceae > Streptomyces > Streptomyces sp. NPDC031225. The sequence continues at coordinate 5,808 of NZ_JBVIHJ010000025.1, forward strand.
CGCCGTACAGCGGGACACCGGCCGTACTCAGTGCATCGACGTCCCGGTAGACCGTGCGGACCGAGACCTCCAGCTCCTCGGCGAGCTGGGCGGCCGTCATTCGGCCCCGGGTCTGGAGCAGCAGGAGGATCGAGACGAGGCGGCTGGACTTCACTGCCACATGGTGTCAGTGAAGCGGTCCTACCGTCATCACAGACGGCCGCCGGCCCAGGCCCTCGGCGTCGCCGCTCGTTGACGGTCCCCGCGCAGAGGGGATGGGCAGACCACGCCTCTTGGCAGTGGGTGATCGTGCTTCACCCGTGGGCGCAAAAGTTCGCCGAGTCTTCGGACGACTCCCCCTGGCAGTCCGACACCGCCCGATGCAGACGCCTTGGCCGGGGCAGAGAGGCCAAGCGTCCGGCGTCATGTCGATCACGGGTTGACGGGTGCACTTCACCCGCCGAGACCTGGCCGGGCCGCGCGAAGAAACGCCCGGTGGAGAAACTCCGGCGCGATCTCCTCATCCGTACACCTGCGCACGAGGGTGCTGCGGGCGGGGTGGACGTGCACGGTGCTGCAACCCCGCCTCACCCTTGGCCCGGCCCTTACCGGCCCGGCGCCCAACCTGGTCAACGATCTGCGGGAACCGCCAGGAGGTCGGTGAGGCAGGCGAGGTAGAGGGCGAGGGTGGTGTGGTGGTCGCGCAGGGGGCGGCCGGTGAGCTGTTCGATCTTGTTCATGCGGTAGACGACCGTGTTGCGGTGGATGTGCAGGGCGGCCGCGGTACGGACCAGGTTGTAGCCGCTCTCGCACCAGGCGGTGATCGTGTCGCGCAGGGTGGGCCAGTCCGGCTGGGTGCGCAGTTGGGCGGTGGTGGAGTCCACGAGGCGGGTGCGGGCGGGCTGGCCGAGGGCCGTGAGGAGCTGGTGGACCCGTAGGTCTCTGATGGGGTGGACGAGCGGGCCGTCGGGGCGACGTGTGCCGAGGCGGAGTGCCTCGCAGGCGTCCTGGTAGGAGTGGTGCAGGGCGTCGACGGTGGCGGCCGGCTCGCCGATGCCCGCGCGGGCGGCGAGACCGTCCTGGGCGGCGATCGCGTCGATGACCCGGCGGCAGTCGAGGGGGACGGAGTCCACCGGCCGCCGGGGACCGAGCCGGTGCAGGACGCCGACCCGGCCGGGGGCGGTCGCGGCGACGATGTCCTGCGGGTCGGCGAAGACCTCACGGACCGTGCGCAGGATCTCGGAGCGGACCAGACCGATGTCCCGGCGCGGGGCGCGGGGCGGCGCGGTCACCTCGAAGGCCACCGCGATCCTGCGCAGGCGCAGGTCGAAACCGAGGTCGGCGGCCCGGAAGGCGAGGCTGTCGGCCTCGATGACCTCGGGGTCGTAGGAGGCAAGGTCGGCCAGGAGCTTCTCGACGGCGCGCTCGGCGAGCAGCCGCGAGCGGAGCATGACCGATTCCCTCAGGAGGATCTCGGTCTGGCGTTTGACGAGCAGTCCGAAGCGTCGCACCTGCGCGGGCGTGCCGGTGATGCCGACGGTCCCGACCGCCTGTCCGCCGGCGACGAGCGGCAGGGTGACGCCGGGCCGCACCCCGCGCAGCAGCTGGGCCTGGGAGGCGTTGTGAGTGGCGGCCTCCTTGGTACGCATGACCTCGACGGACGCTTCGTGGAAGGTGCCCACGCGGCTGCGGTCGCCGCTGCCGATGACCACGCCCTCGGCATCGGTGATGAGCACGTTGTAACCGATCACGGCGGAGGTGTCCCCGGCGATCTCCTGGGCGAGCGAGGGGCTCAGCACGGCTCGTCCTCCCGTCCGAGGGCGTTGCTGGGATGGACGGACCGTACAGGGCGGCGCGTGATTTCGGCCAGACATTCGTACGAAGTGAACAGTGACGCAGGGCGGGGTGATCCCTAACGTTTGGCCTCAATCCCACCCCGCCCCGCGACGGAAGGGCTCAGCCCATGTTCCGCCTTCGCTCCCTCGTCGTCGCCCTGGCGGCGACGCTCCTGATGTCCCTGACGGCCGCCTGCGGATCCGGCGACGAAGCTCCCACCAACGTGTCGGCGCAGACCGCCGCGCTGGGCACGCTCACGCCCGGTGTCCTGAAGGTGGCCATCGAGCCCTACGCTCCCTACACCTCGCTCCAGGGCGGCAAGATCGTCGGCCTGGACGGCGACATCCTCGCGCATGTCGCCAAGAAGCTGGGACTGGAGATCAAACCGCAGGTCACCGACTTCGCCGGCATGCTCGCGGGCGTGCAGTCGCGCCGTGTCGACATCACGGTCGGCGGCGTCGCCTGGTCCGCCGACCGGCAGAAACAGGGACTATTCACCGACCCGCCGTACTACTCGCCGCCCGCGATGGCCGTCCGCGACGGAAAGACGTACAAGACGGTCGATGACCTCAAGGGCCTGAACCTGGGCACGGTCGAGGGCTATGTGTGGGTCAAGTCGATCCAGGCGGTGCCGAAGGCGAAGCTGCACGCCTACCCCGACGCCAACGGTGTCTTCGACGACCTCGGCGCGGGCCGTGTCGACGTCGGCTTCCTCGACCCGCTGATCATCATCGCGGCGCAGAAGCAGCGCCCCGACCTGAAGATCGCAACCGGGTATCTGACCCCACCGACCGCCGCCGAGGTGAAGCAGCAGCCCGCCTACGCGTACTTCCAGCAGTACCAGACCGGCTTCTACCTGCCCAAGAAGGCCACCAAGCTGGAACAGGCCATCTCCCGGGAGATCGACGCCATGTACACCAACGGCGAGATGACCGAGCTCGTGAAGAAGTACGGCGGCGACCCGGAGCAGTTCCTGAAGCCGGCCGCGGACGTCGCCACCGCGCGACGCGGAGTGGACCGGCCGGCCGGCTGGAACCCGCCGACCATCGGACAGTGAGGGGCTGACATGTCCGGTCTTTTCCAGGTGCCCTGGTCCGACTACCGCGGCGACCTCCTCGACGCGCTCGGCCGTACGGTCTCCTACACCGTGGTCAGTTTCGCCGGCGCCGTGTTCCTCGGCCTGGCCGTGGCACTGCTGAGGCTCAGCAGGGCATGGCCGCTGCGGACCGTGGCCGCCCTCTACACCGAGGTCTTCAAGAACGTCCCGCTGCTGGCCATCATCTTCCTGACCTACTTCGGCCTGGCCTCCACCGGCATCCGGCTGGACGTGTTCAGCGCGGGATGCCTGTCCCTGATCGTGTTCTACGCCGCCTACCTCTCGGAGATCTTCCGCGCCGCGATCAGCGGAGTGCACGACGGGCAGACAGAGGCCGGCGAGGCGCTCGGCATCGGCAGGGCGGGCATCTTCCTCCACATCGTCCTGCCCCAAGCCGTCCGCCAGGCCCTGCCCGGCACCAACACCATGCTGGTCGACCTGCTGAAGTCGACGTCCCTGCTGGTGACCGTGTCGGCCGCGGAACTGATGTCGGAGGGACGGCTGATCACCTCGGCGACGTTCAGGGCACTGGAGGTCTACCTGGTCATCTCCGCCCTCTACTTCGCCCTGTGCTACCCCCTCTCCCAACTCCTCCTGCTCCTCGAGCGCAAGGTGCGCGCCGGCATCCCGCTGTCCCCGTGGCGACGGCGCCGGGTAAGGGCGGCCCGCGCGCTGCTCGCATCCGACCTGAACGCCACCGCCGGACGAAAGGAGGCGGCCGTATGACCGAGCCCGTCACCACCCACAAGACCGCTGAACGAACTGCCACCGCCGAGGAGGTCATACGGATCGAACGGCTGAGCAAGTCCTTCGACGGCAGGCTCGTCCTCGACGATGTGCACCTGACGGTCGGCCGGGGCCGGATCGTCAGCGTCATCGGGCAGAGCGGCGGCGGCAAGACGACCCTGATGCGCTGCGTCAACCTGCTGGAGAAACCCGACGCCGGCACGGTCGAGGTGGCCGGCGAGGTGGTGCACAGCCAGGGCCGGACCGTGTGCCGCGATCTGCCGCGCCTGCGGCGCACGGTCGGCATGGTCTTCCAGAGGTTCAACCTCTTCCCGCATCTGACGGCCGTGGAGAACGTCGTCCTCGCCCAGCGCAAGGCGGGGATCCCGGAGCCGGAGGCGCTGGAGCGGGCCGTGACGCTGCTGCGCAGGGTCGGGGTGGCCCACCGGGCGCTGGCCCAGCCCGAGCAACTGTCCGGCGGCGAGCAGCAGCGGGTCGCCATCGCCCGCGCGCTGGCGCTCAAACCGGAGGTCCTGCTGTTCGACGAACCGACCTCCTCCCTGGACCCGGAGGCCACCCGCGAGGTGCTGAGCGTGATGCGGGAGCTGGCCGCCGAGGGCATGACGATGCTGCTGGTCACCCATGAACTGCCGTTCGCCCGCGAGGTGTCCGACCATCTCGTCTTCGTCGACGGTGGCCGGATCGTGGAGGAGGGCGCTCCCGGGGACGTTCTGGACCATCCCTCCCACGCCCGGACCCGCGCCTTCCTCGCCGCCTCCGGGAGCGGGGCGTGAACGGGCCCGTCGTGGTGGTCGGCGGCGGTGTGGTCGGGCTGTGCACGGCGTACTACCTGGCGGCCGCCGGGCTGCAGGTCGAAGTGGTGGAGCGCGGGGACCTGGGCTCCGGCGCCTCGCGGGGCAACGCGGGCTGGGTCTGCCTCAGCCACTCCACCCCCGTCCCGGCACCGGGCGTGGTGCGCTACGCGCTGCGTTCGCTGAACCGCCCCGACTCGCCGCTGTATCTGCGGCCCCTGCCGGACCCGGCGTTCGTCCGCTGGCTGTGGCGGTTCTGGCGCAGCAGCACACCGGCCACATTTCGGCGCGGGTACGCGGCGATCGCCGAGCTGAACCGCGACACCTTCGACCTGTTCGACGAGCTGAGCGCGGCGGGCGTGGAGACGACGCTGACCCGTCCCGGCATGGTGCACGCCTTCCTGTCGGCGACCGAAGCCCGCCATCACCTCGCCGTCCAGCGGGAGATGGCCGACGGCCGCTACCGGCTGCCCGACGACGTGACCACCGGCGACAGGGCGCGCCTGCTGGACGACGCCCTCGCGCCCGGGGTGCGGGCCGCGTATCTCGTCGAGGGCGAGGGCCTGGTCGATCCGGAGGCATTCGCCCGCGGACTCGGCCAGGCGCTGACCGCGGCCGGGGTGAAGGTCCACGAGCACACGCCGGTCACCGGGTTCCGCACGGCCGCGGGGCGGGTGACGGCGCTGCGCACCGGCCAGGGCGAGATCCCCTGTGACGCCGTCGTCATCGCCGCCGGCATGCGCTCCCCGGCCCTGCTCGACCTCCTCGGCCGACCGCTGCCGCTCCAGGCGGGCAAGGGCTACAGCTTCTCGGTCGACCTCGACCCGGCACCCCGCCACACCCTCTACTTCGGCGAGCGCCGGGCCGTCGCCTCACCCATCGGCGCCACCACACGCATCGGCGGCACGATGGAACTCAGCGGCAACAACAACCGGCTCGACTGGCGCCGGATCACCGCGGTCGCCCTCGCCAGCAGGCACTACCTCGGCAACTGGTTCGACGACCCCGACGACCTGGTCACCCTGATCCGGGACCCTTGGGTGGGCGGGCGCCCCTTCCTCCCCGACGGACTCCCCGTCATCGACCGCGTCCCCGGCCACGACAACGCCTATGCGGCGACCGGACACGGCATGCTCGGCGTCACCCTCGGCCCGGCCACCGGCCACCAACTCGCCCAATACATCCGCACCGGCAACCGCCCACAAGTACTACGGCCGTTCCGGTTCGACCGATTGCGCGGATAGGGCGTTCAGGGCGTCCCCGTGAGGTGGTCCGACGGCGGTGTTGCCGACGACCAGCAGGAGGATCGAGACGAGTCGGCCGGACTTCACTGCCGCATGGTGTCAGTGAAGCGGTCCTACCGTCCTGCCATGGCCTTCACCGAGAAGCTGCTGACCGTGCCACCGCCCCTGTCGGTCGCCGGGCGGCGGATCAAGCGCTACCACGTCACCTCCGACCCGGCCGGCATCGCGCCCGACGTCGAGAAGGCGGCCTACGAGATCCTCCCGGAGCTGCTGCCGGAGCCGGACGGGACTCCGCCCGCGACCTTCGTCGTCCTGCACCGGGGCGGGGACACCGGCGCCTACCTCAACGTCTACAGCTGGGTGTGGGACAACGTGCTCCACTTCCGGGGCGCATCCGCCGGGCAGCCGACGCTCGGATGCCCGGACCTCGACCCCACGCACTTCGTCAAGCCGGACCTGCCCTGGATCGGCTGCGTCTGGGAGCTCCCGCCGATCCTGCACGAACGGGACGCCTGGGTACGGCACATGCTGGCGCCCGAAGTCCCGGACCTGGCCGGCTACCTGGCCGATTCCCTGCCCGAGGGAACCACTGGAGACCGCTCATGAGCAGCCCCCACGACTTCGACTTCTTCCACGGCGACTGGAAGGCCGTGAACCGCCGCCGCACCGACTTCCTCGACCCCGACAGCGCATGGGAGGAGTTCCCGGCCACGCACCGCTGCCGGCCCCTGTTCGACGGCGCCGCGAACGTCGACGAGATCGACATGCCGCACCTCGAAGCGAAGGGCGTGACGTCGCGACTCTTCGACCGGGAGACCGGACAGTGGTCGCTGAACTGGGCGGCGAGCCGCAGCGGGAGGCTGTTCCCGCCGGTGACCGGACGGTTCGAGGGCGGCCGCGGCGAGTTCCACGGCGACGACACTTACGACGGGAGGGACGTGCGGGTGCGGTTCGTGCGGGCGGACATGTCCGCGGCCGGGGCCCACTGGGAGCAGGCGTTCTCCGTCGACGGCGGGGAGACCTGGGTGACCAACTGGACGATGGAGTTCAGCCGGCCCTGCGGAACGCCCTGACACCGAACACCGGGTCGGCGCGCGGGAGTTCCTGGTCCGGAAGCTCCTCCAGGCGGGCGGCGAACCGTTCGGTGCGGGGGTCGCCGGGCGGCAGCAGGGTGAACCAGCCGCGCCGCAGGTCGGCGGCCGTACGCCGGGGACTGCGGCCCTGACCGCGGCCCGGGAAACGGGCCTGCCCCGCCGGGTGCAGCAGGTGGGCCGCGGCGTACGACTCCACGAGCGGCGCCGCGTCGGGGGCCGGGCGGCGCGGGCGCGGGGCGAGGACGGCGTCGATGTCGCTGCCGACGTCATGGGCGGCGGCCTTGTCGACGGTGGTGACGTACACCCCGCCGGGCCTCAGGACCCGGGCGCACTCGGCGACGACAGCCCGGACGTCCTCGGGTTCGTCGAAGAGGTGCAGCAGCCACACGCTGGTCACGGCGTCGAACGCCCCGTCGGGGAAGGGCAGCGCGCGGCTGTCGGCGAGCACGACGGCGCCGGGCAGCCGGCCGGCGGCCACCCTTGCCATGCCGTACGTCAGGTCGGCGCCCGTCACCCGGGTCGTGGGCCGTGCCTCGGCGAGCCTGCGGGTGACGATCCCGGTGCCGCAGGCCACGTCCAGGAGCCGCCTGGTCTGCGCGGGGACCAGGCCGAGCACGGCGGCCGCGGCCGCGGCGGCCCTGGGCTCACCGCCGCGGGTGGCGTCGTAGGCCTGGGCCTCCTTGTCGTAGTCGAGCACGGGCTCACTGGGCTCCGTGGCCGGGGGCGAGCGCCTCCACGCGCTGCGCGAGCTCGAAGTCCTTCTCGGTGACGGCGCCGCCCGCGCTGTGCGTGTGCACGGACAGGCCGACCGTGTTGTAGCCGAGGGTGAGGTCGGAGTGGTGGTCGAGCTCCTCCTGGACCTGGGCGATGTGCACGACCATCGCGGTCGCGGCGAAGTGCGTGCCGAGCCGGTACGAGCGGGTGAGGCGGCCGCCGTCGAGGGACCAGCCCGGCAGTTCCGCGAGCCGGTCCTCGATCTCCTTCTGCGACAGGGGTTCGACGGGCATGACCTGCTCCTTCCGGGGGGCCTGAGTGTGTGTCCAGCGTGCCACAGCCGTGCCGCAGCGGCCCTGGTCACAAGGGTTCCCGACGGCCGCTCGCGGACACCTTCGGCAGGGGGCGTCGGCGGGCGCGGCGGCATGCGGCCGGTGGCAGCACCCCCGGGGCCGCACTCGGCGGGGGGAGCGGGAGCGGTTGCCACCGTGCGCGCCGGGCAGCACCCCGACTACGGTCGTACGTATGACCATGCTCCCGGCAGGCAAGGCCGACCCCGCCACCACCTCCTCCGGCCAGGCCCTCGGCATCGGCCCCCTCCTGCGCTCCTGGCGTGAGCAACGGCGGCTCAGCCAGCTGGAGTTGGCGCTGCGGGCGGACTCCTCGGCGCGGCACATCAGCTTCGTCGAGACGGGGCGCTCCCGGCCGAGCGAGGAGATGGTGCTGCGGCTCGCGGAACACCTGGACGTGCCCGTGCGGGAGCGCAACGACCTGCTGCTGGCGGCCGGTTACGCCCCGCGGTTCTCCAGGACACCCCTGGACGACCCGGCGCTGGACGCCGTACGGGAGGGCATCGAGCGGCTCATCCAGGGCTACGAGCCCTACCCCGCCCTGGTGTTCGACGCCTCGTACGACGTGGTGGCCGCGAACCGGGGCATCATGATGCTCCTCGACGGCATCCCCGAGTCCCTGCTCCGGCCCCCGCTGAACACGATGCGGCTCACCCTGCACCCGCGGGGTCTCGCCCCGCGCATCCTCAACCTGCGGGAGTGGCGCGGGCATCTGCTGGACCAGATGCGCCGGCAGCTCGCCCTGAGCCGCTCCGCGTCGCTGCGCGAGCTGTACGAGGAGGTGGCGGCGTACCCGATGCCGGAACCCGAGGGCGACGGCCCCGAGGACAGCGAGCCCGTCCCGTACTTCGCGCTGCCGATGCGCATCGAGCACGAGGGCAGGACCCTGTCGTTCATCTCGTCCACGTCCACCTTCAACACGCCGATGGACGTGACCGTCGCCGAGCTGGCCATCGAGACGTTCCTCCCGGCCGACCCGGCAACGGCCAAGTACCTGCACACACTGCTGTCCTGACGATCCCTCAGGACGGCGTACCCGAACGGCGGACCCCGGGCCGGAGTGCGCCGGCCCGGGGTCCCTGTCCTCAGCATCCCGCCCACCCGTTCCCCCGTCGATTACGCCGAAGGTAAGGAACGAAGCGTCCGGGACCGGTGAGACCGGCACCGGAACATGACACACTGCACGCGAACTTCGACGCGTAGGGGAGGCGTGGCGTGAGTGAGCGGCGGCCTGCGCCGACCGTGGGTCAGGTGGTCCTCGGCAGACGGCTCCAGGAACTGCGGGAAGCGGCGGGCCTCAAACGCGAGGAGGCCGCGCTGGTACTGCGGGTGGCCCCCGCGACCGTGCGGCGGATGGAGATGGCCGAGGTCGCCCTGAAGATCCCGTACGTCCAGGTGCTCCTGGAGACGTACGGCGTCCCCACGGACCAGACCGAGGGCTTCGTGCAGCTCGCCGAGGAGGCGAACAAGCCGGGCTGGTGGCAGCGGTTCCACGACGTGCTGCCCGAATGGTTCAGCCTGTACGTGAGCCTGGAGGGCGCGGCCCGCATCATCCGCTCCTACGAACCGCACTTCGTGCCCGGTCTGCTCCAGACCGAGGGCTACGCGCGGGCCGTCATGGAGGCCGGGACGATCGGGCAGTCGGGTCCGGAGTCGCTGGAGCGGCACGTGTCGCTGCGTATCGAACGGCAGCGGCTGCTGGAGCGCCCGAATCCGCCCCACCTGTGGGCGATCATGGACGAGACGGTGCTGCGCCGCCCGGTGAGCATCCGCGCCGAGGTGATGCGCGAACAGCTGGACAAGCTCCTGGAGTTCGCCGAGCGCGACCGGGTGACGCTCCAGGTCTGCGAGTTCGAGGACGGCCCGCACCCGGGGACGTACGCGCCCTTCTCGCTGTTCCGCTTCGCCGAGCCGGAGCTGCCCGACATGGTGTTCACCGAGTACCTGACCGGTGCGCTGTATCTGGACTCCCGCCAGGAGGTCGCCACGCACCTGGAGGTCCTGGACCACATGTCGGCGCGGGCCGCGTCGGCCGAGCGCACGAAGAAGCTGCTGCGGGAGCGCCGCGAGGACTTCTGAGCAGGCAACACAACGGCACCACGACCGCACAGGGGAGCAGACAGCGCATGACCGGATCCGACGTGCCCTCAATCGACACCAGCCGCCCGCATCCGGCGCGGGTGTACGACTGGTGGCTGGGCGGCAAGGACAACTACCCGGTGGACGAGGCCCTGGCCCGCAGGATCCTCGAAGTGGACGGCACCGTGCTGCGCGGGGCGCGCGCCAACCGCCGTTTCATGACGAGGGCCGTGCGCACCGCGGCCGAGGCCGGGATACGCCAGTTCCTGGACATCGGCACGGGCATCCCCACCGAACCCAACCTGCACCAGGTCGCCCAGGGCGTCGCCCCGCACGCGCGCGTGGTGTACGCGGACAACGACCCGATCGTGCTCCGGCACGCGGAGGCACTGCTGGGCGGCACCCCCGAGGGCAGCACCTCCTACGTCCAGTGCGACGTCCGCGACATCGACACCCTGCTGGCCAGGGCGGCCGAGTCGCTGGACCTCGCCGAGCCGGTCGCGCTGTCGCTGGTGGCACTGACGCACTACCTCGACGACGATCCCGACGGGGACGACGTGCACGGTCTGGTGGCGAAGTACGTCGACGCGCTCGCCCCCGGCAGCTACCTGATCCTGTCCCAGGTCACCGCCGACCTCAGCCCGGCGGACGTCGAGAAGGCGGCCGCCCACTTCCACCGAAGCGGCCTGCCCTTCCACCCCCGTCCGCTGGACGGGTTCCGGCGTTTCTTCGAGGGTCTTGAGCTGCTGGGCCCCGGTGTGATCCCGGCCTCCGGGTGGCGGCCCGAACCGGAGGACGTGGCGGTCCAGGCGGAGGGCATCGTGCCGGTGTACGCGGGGGTCGCCCGCAAGGCCTGACCCGTACGGGTGCCGTGAACGGGTGCGCTCCCCCGCCCCGCCCTAGGTTCGAAGGAGCCGCGGGCAAGCCCGAGGGAGCGCAGGTGACCGGAACCCGGATATCGCCGACAGCTGTGCGGACGGCAGAGAACCGACGACGCTCAGGAGGTCCGGATGCCCTCGGATGCGGTGCTGTACCAGGCGGCGGCGCTCTGTCTGACGTATCCCGACGACGGCTTCCGCGCCCGGCTGCCGTTGCTGCGCGAAGCGGCCCCGCAGCTGCGGGAGTTCGTCGACCACGCGGCGGTGACACCCGCGCCGGACCTGGCGGCGCACTACGTCCGGGTCTTCGACGCCGAGAACGGGTGCGGCCTGTATCTCAGCCGGTGGCGGCACGGGATGTCACCCGCACGGTTCAAGGAGGTCTACCAGGCTGCCGGGCTGGAGTTCGCCGGTGTGGAGCTGCCGGACTTCCTGCCCTCGGTACTGGAGTTCACGGCCCGCACCGGGGACGTCGGCCCGCTCACCGAGCACCGTTACGGTCTGCGGCACCTGGGCTCCCGGCTCGGCGACCTGGGCACACCGTACGCATCCGTCCTGGACGCGGTGTGCGCCACGCTGCCGGCCGGGGTCCGCCCCTGACCGGGGGTGGCGTGGCCGGGTCTCAGGCCGCCCCGCCCTTGTGGTCCCGCTCGTCGTCCACGATCTCCGCGTCGACCACGCCCTCCTCCTCCTGCGGGGGTGAGGCCTGTTCGCTGTCCGGCGGCGACTGCTGCGCCTGGGCGTACATCGCCTGGCCCATCTTCTGGCTGACGGAGGCGAGCTTCTCGACGCCGTCGCGCAGGGTGCTCGTCTCGGCGTTCTCCTCCAGGAGCCGCTTCAGGTCCGTCACCGCCGACTCGACCTCCGTCTTCGTGTCGGCCGGGACCTTGTCGGCGTTCTCGCGGACGAACTTCTCGGTCTGGTAGACGAGTTGCTCGGCCTGGTTGCGGGTCTCGGCGGCCTCACGGCGGTCGCGGTCCTCCTCGGCGTACTGCTCGGCCTCGCGCATCATGCGGTCGATGTCGTCCTTCGGGAGCGCCGAGCCGCCCGTCACCGTCATCTTCTGCTCGCGCCCGGTCGCGAGGTCCTTCGCCGAGACGTGCATGATCCCGTTCGCGTCGATGTCGAAGGCGACCTCGATCTGCGGCACGCCCCGGGGCGCGGGCGGCAGGCCCGTGAGGTCGAAGACGCCGAGCTTCTTGTTGTACGCGGCGATCTCCCGTTCGCCCTGGTAGACCTGGATGCCGACGGAGGGCTGGTTGTCGGTGGCGGTCGTGAAGATCTCCGAACGGCGGGTGGGAATCGTGGTGTTGCGCTCGATGAGCTTGGTCATGATGCCGCCCTTGGTCTCGATGCCCAGGGACAGCGGGGTGACGTCGAGGAGGAGTACGTCCTTCACGTCGCCGCGGATGACGCCCGCCTGGAGTGCCGCGCCGACCGCCACGACCTCGTCCGGGTTGACCCCCTTGTGCGGGTCCTTGCCGGTGAGGTCCTTGACGAGATCCGTGACCGCGGGCATCCGCGTCGAGCCGCCGACGAGGATCACGTGGTCGATCGCGGCGAGCTTGATGCCGGCGTCCTTGACCGCCTGGTGGAAGGGGGTCTTGCAGCGGTCGAGGAGGTCGGCGGTGAGTTCCTGGAACTGCGCGCGGGTCAGCTTCTCGTCGAGATGCAGGGGCCCCTCGGCGGAGGCGGTGATGTAGGGCAGGTTGATCGTGGTCTCCGAGGACGACGACAGCTCGATCTTCGCCTTCTCGGCCCCCTCGCGCAGCCGCTGCAGCGCCATCTTGTCCTTGCCGAGGTCGATGCCGTACTGCCCCTGGAACGTCTTCACGAGGTGCTCGACGACCCGCTGGTCCCAGTCGTCGCCGCCCAGATGCGTGTCGCCGTTGGTCGCCTTGACCTCGATGACCCCGTCGCCGATCTCCAGCAGTGACACGTCGAAGGTGCCACCGCCGAGGTCGAAGACCAGAACGGTCTGCTCCTCGCCCCGGTCCAGGCCGTACGCCAGCGCCGCCGCCGTGGGCTCGTTGATGATCCGCAGCACCTTCAGGCCCGCGATCTCCCCGGCCTCCTTGGTGGCCTGCCGCTGGGAGTCGTCGAAGTAGGCGGGGACGGTGATCACGGCGTCGGTGACGTCCTCGCCGAGGTATGACTCGGCGTCCCGCTTCAGCTTCTGCAGGACCCGCGCGGACAGTTCCTGCGCCCGGTAGCGGGTGCCGTCGATGTCGCCCTGGTCCGGGAAGCGCCAGGTCCCGTCGCCCATGTACCGCTTCACGGAGCGCGCGGTGCGCTCGACGTTCGTCACGGCCTGCCGCTTGGCGACCTCGCCCACCAGCACCTCGCCGTTCTTGGCGAAGGCCACGACCGACGGTGTGGTCCTGGCCCCCTCCGCGTTGGCTACGACGGTGGCCTCACCGCCCTCCAGCACGGCCACCACCGAGTTCGTGGTCCCCAGATCTATCCCGACCGCACGTCCCATCACTGTCCCCTTCCGCAAGGCGGGTCCGCCAGGGAGCCTTCCCGCACTCCAGCACAAAACTTGAGTGCGCTCTTGTCAATGGTGCGAGTGGCCCCGCTCAGGGGGACGAGTACCCCCACGGGCGCTCCTCGTGCGGTTTCCCACACACGCCGTCCACCGGTGGGCGCATACGGCGGGGCACGGTCCCTCCTGCGGAGGTCAGCTTCCGGCCGGTGGGCGCTGGGCGGGGATCGGCGCGGGCGGGGTCAGCAGGGGCCCGGAGCGTCTGCCGGTCCGGATGATCCGGACGTAGCCGATCGCGGCGAGCACGAGGAAGGGAACCCAGGCCAGGAGGTACGCCGGGAGGTACCGCGGGTCGAAGATGGAGCGGTGGTCGTTCACGGTCGTGGCGTTGACGCCGAAGAACGCCAGCAGCAGGGTCGGCGGCAGGGCGATCAGGGTGGCGATCGCGACCAGCACGGACACCGTGCGGTCCCTGCGGTCGTCGCGCTCGGAGAGTTCGGCGTCCAGGGCCGCCGAGCGGGCGCTGATCACCGAGGTGAGCCGCTGCACCATGCGGGCCGAGTTGGCCAGGCTGTCCCGGATGCCGAGCGCGTCGCGCAGGGAGGACTGGAAGGCCTCCATGACCGTCTCCGGGATCAGCAGGCCGTCCACGTACGCCTCCACGCCGAAGGCCAGGTCGAGCTGGAGTTCGTTGACCCCGGTGGACAGCTGTGAGATCAGCGACCGGATCTCGTACGGCGAGCTGGTGGACGCCTGTTCGTTCGCCCGCATCGTCTCGAAGGCGGCCAGCCGGGTGCGCTGCAGGACGGCCAGCGCGGAGATCATGCCGACGGCCACCAGAATCAGACCGTTCTCCACGTGTTCGGCCCACCCGGCGTGCACGGAGACCCCGCGGTCGTGCGCGGAGAGCGTGCTGCCGTGGTCGCGCAGATGGGGCGGTTCGGTCGTGGCCGTCCGGCCGCGGTGCAGGATCTCGTTCAGCATGAGGGAGCGCTGCACGGCGTCGGAGTTCAGCAGGTCGTCGCGCAACTCACCGCCCGGGAAGACGAGTTGGTGCACGTTCTGGCCGAAGGCGAGGGGGTCGGACGGGACGGGCCGCAGCCCGAGCGCGGTGAGCAGCGGACGGTCCCCGAGCATGATCCGGTCCCGGTCGAAGCAGGTGGCCGCGAGCCACTCGGCGAGGGCGGCGGCCGGGGTCGGTCCGGCGAATTCGCAGTCCAGGGCGAGGGTGATGTCGCCGCGCGGGGTGGCGAGGACGGCGATCTCGACCGACGCCGGTTCCAGACCCCGGTAGCCGTGCGGCAACCGCAGTTCCCCGGGCCGCACCGTCTCGACCAGCACCGGTACCGGCAGCACCGCCTCGCTGGATGTGAGGTGCAGGGCGAAGCGGCCGAAGTCGAACCGGTCCACGAGGCTGCCCAGCGAGGGGCGGTCCGCCTCCAGGCTGCCGGTGAGGCTGAACAGCACCAGGACACGGGTGAGTTCGCGGGTGCCGGTGTCGAGTACCGCCGTACCGCTGGATGTTCCCGCACTCATCGTGTTGCCTCCCACACCGACGACTTCACACCCGGGACCGGCGGTGCGCAGCCCCCTTCGCAAGGGAGCTGCGCACCGTCCGGGACGGGCCGCCTCAGGCGAGCTTCGCGTCCAGGGTGATCGGTACGGACTTCAGGGCCTGGCTGACCGGGCAGTTGGCCTTGGCGTCGTCCGCGGCGGCGGCGAAGCCCTCCTCGTCCAGGCCCGGCACGGTGCCCTCGACGGTGAGGTGGATGCCGGTGATGCCCTCACCCGGCTGGAAGGAGACGTCGGCCGACGTGACGAGCTTGGTGGGCGGGGTGCCGGCGCCGTTCAGGGCGTGCGAGAGCGCCATGGAGAAGCAGCTGGAGTGCGCGGCGGCGATCAGCTCCTCGGGGCTGGTCTTGCCGTTGGCGTCCTGGGAACGCGAGGCCCAGGTGACCGGCTGTGCCTCGATGGCACCGGAGGAGTCGAAGTTGACGACACCGCTCCCCTCGAGGAGGTTGCCTTCCCAGACGGTGTGTGCGGAGCGCGTGGTGGCCACGATCAGTCCTTTCCTGTGGTCCCGCTGACGGGGGTTACGGGATCCATCCGATCACACTACGGCTCAGCTGACCCTGAAGACCGGCCCGCGTGCGGTGAACGGCAGCCTGGCGCCCTGCGGGATCAGATAGGCGTGCTCGCGTCGCACCCTCAGCACGTCGCACCAGCCGTCGGTGATCACCAGTACGGGCGCGCTCGCGGGGAAGTCGTCGGCGCGGTGCAGCAGGTCGATGCCGGGCTGCAGGACGGTGCCGCCGCGGCCGTGCACCCGGACCCGCTCGGCGATCTCGGTGACGGGCAGATAGCCGGCGTCGTGCGGGGCCGCGTCGCAGAACACGACCCGGGCGGCCGGTACGTCCCGGGCCCCGGCGTACGAGGCGATCGCGCCGAGTGCCTTGCCCAGCAGGGTGCGGTTCATCGAGCCGGAGGTGTCCAGGACCACGCCGAACGTGCAGCGGGCGATCTCCTCGGGCGGGAAGTACCGGCCCGCGCGCGGGATGCCGGGGGTGGAGGACTGACGGCGCGAGGGACGGGCGTAGGTCCTGACGGGCTGCGGGCTGGGCACGAACTCGTCGAACCAGCGGGCCAGTCGGGCGTCCCAGGGCAGGGGCGGATGGCTGAGCGCGCGGATCTCCTCGACCAGGCCGCCGGGCAGGAAGCCGCGCTCCTGCTGCCGGTGCAGGTCGAGGCCCTGGGCGAGGCCCCTGCGGTAGAACTCGTCGAGGTCGACGTAGTCGCGGGGCGAGCCGAGCGGGCCGCCGAGGATGTCGCCGACACCCTTGCCGCGCAGGGTGGCCAGGCGGCGCCCCCGGCGCAGGTCGCCGGCGATACGGTCGTACACCTCCTCGGAGGAGAGTCCGGCGAGCTCGGGGTCGTACAGCAGGCCCTCGGGCATGAGGCCGATCTGCATCTCGTTCAGCCAGCCGTTGATGACGTAGTCGCAGGCGATGTTGAAGAGGTAGGGGTCGCGGGTGCCGCAGCGGTCGCCGTGGCGCAGGGCGGCGTGCAGCATCTCGTGGGCGAGGATGAACCGCCATTCCTCGTCGTCGAAGCGGCGCAGCGGGTTGATGTAGATCTCCGCGGCCTCGGCGTTGACGGCGGCGATCGCGATGCCGTGGGCGCGGGCGAGTTCGGCGTCGGCGACCACCTTGATGCCGGCCGCGATGCCCCCGAGCAGCGGGTAGGAGGAGACGAACCAGCTCAGGGCCTTCTGCCAGGGACGCCGCTGCGGCGCCTCGCCGTCGAGGGAGTCCCGTCGGCCGCCCGCCATGTCCATCGCCGCGGACACGGTCCGGGTCAGTGCGGTGGCGAACGCCAGCTGCCAGTCGGGGGGTTGGGACCAGCTGACCCAGCTCAGCAGCAGCTGGTCCGGTTCGCCGCCGGCCGTACCGCAGTGTTCGTGGACGGGCGGGATGCCGTCGCGCCGCCAGCGGGCGGCGAGTTGCTCCTCGTCGCCGTCGGGGTAGGAGGCGGGCAGGTGCTCGGGGGCCCTGCCGACGGGGAAGCCGAGCAGGAAGCGGTTGACGACCAGACAGCGGGCGGCGAGGTCGAAGCGGTCGGGCTGGACGCGTTCGCCCTTCACCGCCGGGACATGTCCGAAGCCCAGGTGGAGGACGGCGTGGGCGAGCGCCCAGGCCCAGGCGGCGGGCTCGGCCAGCCGGTCGGGGTGGACGTGCAGGTCGCCGTCGGAGTCGACGACCACGAGTCCGTCGCGGGGCGCGAACCGGCACTCCTCCCGGCGGCAGACGTCGAACTCGACGGCCGCGAGGGCGGGGTTGGCCCGCATCAGCTTCATGCCCTCGGCGAACGCCTCGCCCGCGAGGTCCCGCTTCTTCTTCTTTTCGGGGCTTCGGCTCACCGCCGCGCCTCCACCAGCCGGGGCATGTCACGGGCCGCCTCGACGAGGAACCACGAGGGCAGGACGGGGTTGCCCTCGGCGTCGGAGGCGATGACGGTCTGGGCCACCTCGACGGAGATCTCGGCGAGTTGGACGAGCAGCGACTTGGCGCGGTACGCGGTCTGCCTGCCGTTCGCCGACATGTGCTCCTTGCTGACCGGGAGTTCCTTGATCAGACGGCCGCGGAAGGACTCGGCGAGGTAGTAGAGCAGGTCGCGGTCCTCCAGGCGTCCCGGCCAGCGGGTGTCGCCCTTGATGATGGCCTCGATGCCGAACTGCCCGCGCACGATCTTGACGTATCCGCAGAAGGCGGTCGCGTGTGCCGGCGTCAGCGTGCCGTGCGCGAGGACCTTCAGGGTGTCCTCGTCGAGGTCCCGGCCGAAGGAGTGCAGCGCGTCGGAGAGCATGTGCCAGGAGCGGGGCGTGGAGAAGGGCTCCTCGGTCTTCGGCGGCTTGGACCACAGGTGGTCGGGCCGGTCGGTGAGGTGGTCGAGGATCCACGGGTGGATGCCGTTCTCGCCGGCCCAGATCAGCCAGTCCTTGGCGGATGCCTCCAGGTGGACATGGGTGAGCCGGTTGACGAGGGCGGAGGCGATGGGCCGGGCCAGCGCGTTGTCGGTGGCGCGGTTGCCTGCGCCGATGACGATGGAGCCCTTGGGGAGTTCGTAGTCCCCGATACGGCGGTCCAGGATGAGCGAGTAGAACGCCTTCTGCACATCCGGCGTGGCCGCGTTCAGCTCGTCCAGGAACAGGCAGTACGGCTCGTCGCGGGCAATCGACTCCGGCGGGCAGAACACCGACCGTCCGTCCCGGATCTGCGGCACCCCGATGAGGTCCTCGGGGGCCAGCTGGGTACCGATCAGGCTCACGCACTCCAGGCCCAGCGAGGCGGCGAACTCCCTGACGAGGGACGACTTCCCGATACCGGGGGCGCCCCACACGAAGACGGGCCGCACGGTCGCGAGGCCGAGGAGGAGGTCGGGGATCCGGGAGGGCGTGACGGTGACGGCAGCCTGCAAAGCGGAGACTCCAGGGACTGTTCGAGAAGGGGCAACTCGAACAGTGTGTGCGTGGCTGCGAGTAACCGCAGCTGATTTATTCAGGCCCGGGTACCCGCTTTTGGGGGCGCGGGGCTGTATCGATGTGCGGCTCCGCCGCGGGGCGCGACAAGCCCCCACCGCCCCGCAGCCAAACAACTACGCAGCCTTCTCCTCGGCCTTCTCCACCGGCACTTGAGGCCCCCCGGCCTCGTCGAGCCACCCCCGCAGCACCTGGTGCACCTGCTCGGCTCCGGCGATGTCCTCAGGCGGCTCGGACAGGCCGAGCGGCGACAGCAGGAAAGGTTTCCCCTGCGCTCCCCCCAGCCCGCCGTGCGACCCGATCTGCTCCTCGAACGCGAGCACTTCGCCCTCGGCCGGGTCATACCACGAGTTGACCATGATGTCGGCGGTGTGCGGGAAGGAGTGCGTGCGGCGCACGGCCTCGGCCGCGCCGGGCCCGAAGTCGGCCAACGGTCCCGGATTCTCGTCCAGTTGATCCAGCGGGATCTCCGTGCCGAACGGTCCGAGGACCACCCCGCCGTGCTTCTCGCTGCGCACGAGCAGGAACCCGATGCCGGGGTGGTTGGCGAGGGTGGTCAGCAGGGCCGGGTGCCGCGCGTCGATCTCCTCCTTGGTCATCCGGTGATGCACGTCGGGGAAGGAGACCAGCCCGAGGTTGCCGGAGGCGAGCACGATCGGCTCGGAGCCACGGGCGGGCCGGAACTCCTCGCGGCTCTCCTTGCCCGGCCGGCGCAGCGCCGCCCGCACCGCGGCGCGGGCCTCGGCGCCGCTGTGGGTGCGCTCGGCCCTGCGCGGCACGGGCAGCCCGCAGCCGGCCCGGACCAGGTCGCCGAGGGTGAGTCCGTAGCGGGTGCGGAAGGTCTCGCCCGGGCTCTGGCCGTGGTCGGAGAGGACGACGATCCGGTACGGACGCGGGGCGTGCTCGGCGACGTTCTCGATCAGCGCGAGGGAACGGTCCAGGCTCTCCAGGACCTTCGCGGCGTCACGGCCGGTCGGCCCGGAGTGGTGGGCGACCTCGTCGTAGGCCACGAGGTCGGCGTAGACCGCCGTACGCCCGGCGAGCATGTCGCCCATCACGGCGGTGACCACGACGTCCCGCTCCACGACGGTCGCGAAGGCGCGGACGAGCGGGTACAGGCCGCCGCGGCCCACCCGCGGGCGCTCCTTGCGGGCCCGGGCGCGGGTCGACTGGCCGATCTCCCGGCCGACCTCGGCGAAGAAGGACAGGGCGGTGCGGACGGCGTTGGCGGGGTCGGAGAAGTAGGCGAAGTAACCCGCCCTGGAGCGGGTCTCGCGGCTGCGGCGGCGGGCGGCGATGGACAGGACGAGTGCCTGCTCCTCGGCGCCGCCGGAGAAGAGGTTGCCGCGGCTGGCGCCGTCGACGGTGAGCAGTCCGCCGTGTCCCGCCTGCTCCACGGCCCGGCGCTGGAGCTCGACGGCACTGGTCGGGCGGTTGCAGACCATCACCTCGCCGCGGTCCTTCTCGTACCAGCGGAAGGCGGGGACGTCGTGGTTGCTGCCGTGCAGGATGCCGAGCTGGCTGGCGCCGGTCTGGCTGGACCAGTCGGTGCGCCAGGAGGTGAGCCGGTGGGTGGGGCGCGCGCGCCGGCCGGGGGCGTCGGCGCGGCCCGTCCAGCGGGCGACGGTGGGCATCAGTCCCCCGGCGACGGCGGCCAGCAGGACGTCGTGGCCGACGCCGTCGAGCTGGATGAAGACCGTGCCGGGGGTGGCCGGACCCACCGGGCGGCGCCTGCGGCGGCGGTCGGCGAGGCGGTAGAGGCGGCGCCGGTAGGCGTCGTCGTCGCGCACGGCGAGGGCACCGCCGGTCGCGGAGGCGACGGCGGACATCACGGCGGCGACCACGACCGCGGTCTCGGGGGCGGCGTCACCGCGCTCGGCGGGGTTCAGCCGCAGGGCGAGCAGCAGCAGCGCCCCGTTGAGGAAGAAGACGAGGAGGCCGAGCACCAGGGTCGGCACCAGCAGGAACAGCCGCACGAGCAGCGGCCAGACCACCGCCGACAGCACGCCGAAGGCACCGGCGCCGAACGCGGCGGTCACGGCGATCCGGGTCGCGCTGTCACCGGTCGGGGACTGGAGGCGGAAGTCCGGCAGGATCCCGGCCAGGACGAGCATCGTGAGCGTCGAGACGGCCCACACCGTGACGCTGCGCCCGACCTGACTGGCCACCCGCCGCCAATGCCCTGCAAGCACGCGCCGCACACCTCACGTCCCGGCCCGTCGTCGGTGCGGGCGCTGGGCCCAGCGTGTCACACGGGTCGGACAGGCAGCTCCCGGTGAAGGAGCGCGGGGCTCAGCGCCCGTCGTACCCCGCCGTCGGCATCGAGAGTCTGCGGTGCACCCGGGCCTTCATCTGGGCGTCGTACAGGGGCTCCGCGAAGCCGACCGTCTCCACCCGCACCCCTCGCCGGGCGCACTCGGCGGCGAACTCCTCGACCGAGGACAGGGCGCTCTCCAGGACCCGGCGGCTCGGGGCCACGAAGAGGTCGGTGCCCGCCCGCACCCCGTCCCACAGCACACAGTGGTCGGCCCGCAGCCCCCGCACCAGCAGTTCCCGTCGCACGGTGTACCCCCGCTCGGCGGCCCAGCGCGCGCACATCGCGTGCTGGCTGCGCGAGTCCACCAGGAAGGGGTCGGCGTCCAGTTCCTCAAGTGGCGTCAGACTCGCGATCGCCGTGACACGGACCGGTCCCATGGTGTCCCCCTCACCTCCGGGTTTCGCCGCCGACCCTACTCCAGCCCGTAGGCTTCGGGGAGTCGCGCGAAGGAGGCAAAGAGGTGCCGGTGGAGATCACCTGGTGGGGTCACGCGACCTGCACGGTCACCGATTCGGACGTACGTGTGCTCACCGACCCCCTGTTCGCCCGCCGGCTCGCGCATCTGCGCCGGCGCCGCGGGGCGGTGCCACCGCCCGGAGCCTGGCGTGCGGACATCGCGCTCGTCTCCCATCTGCACGCCGACCACCTGCACGTTCCCTCGCTGGCGCGGCTCGATCCGGGCACGCGCCTGCTCGTGCCCCGGGGCGCACCACGCCAGGTGCCGGGGCTGCGCCGGCTCACTCACCTGCGGGTGGAGGAGGTGGCGCCCGGCGACGAGCGGCGCGTCGGCGACCTGCTGATCCGTGCGGTGGCCGCCCGGCACGACGGACGGCGCCTGCCGGTCGGGCCGCACCGCTCCCCCGCGCTCGGTTTCGTCGTCGAGGGCTCGGCGCGCACGTACTTCGCCGGGGACACCGGGCTGTTCGACGACATGGCCAAGGAGGTCGGGCCGGTCGACGTGGCGCTGCTGCCGGTCGGCGGATGGGGGCCGCATCTCGGCGAGGGGCACCTGGACGCGGGGCGCGCGGCCCAGGCGCTGGCGCAGCTCGCGCCGCGCAGTGCGGTGCCGGTGCACTACGGGACGTACTGGCCGATCGGGATGGACGCGGTGCGGCCGCACGAGTTCCACGCGCCGGGTGCGGAGTTCGTGCGGCTGGCGGGCCGGATCGCGCCCGGGGTGGATGTGCACCGGCTGGAGCACGGGGAGAGCGTGCGGCTGGAGGTCGCGGGGTGAGCTGGCTCGCGGCGGCCACCACGGGGGCGACGCCGGGCGCCGCCGGACAGGCGATCGGGTATCCGACGTTGTTCCTGCTGGTGTTCCTGGGCGCGCTGGTGCCGGTGATCCCCACGGGGGCGCTGGTGAGTTCGGCCGCCGTCGTGGCTTTCCATCAGACGGCGCCCCTCGCTCTGCTGTTCGTCTTCGGCACGGCGTCGATCGCCGCGTTCCTCGGGGACATCGCCCTGTACTGGCTGGGGCGGCGCGGAATGAAGTCGAAGAACGGATCGCGGTGGCTTGAGGCCATCCGGTCCCGGGCGCCGGAGGAGCGGCTCTCCCAGGCGCAGGGGAAGCTGACCGACCACGGCGTGGCCGTTCTCGTGCTGTCCCGGCTGGTGCCGGCGGGGCGGATTCCGGTGATGCTGGCCTGTCTGATGGCCGAGTGGCCGTTGCGGCGGTTCGTCCGGGGGAACCTGCCGGCCTGTCTGGCCTGGGCCGTGACGTATCAGCTGATCGGGATTCTGGGCGGGTCGTTGTTCCGGGAGCCCTGGGAGGGTGTGTTGGCGGCGGTCGCGCTGACCGTCGCGATCAGCGCGGCGCCGACGGTGTGGAAGCGGGTGCGCTCCTAGGTCCTTACGGGCCCTCCAGGACCCGTGAGCCTCCGATGGGAAGGTCCCACAGGTCCTCGCGTGCCAGGCCCGCCTTCGCCCATGCCTCTCGCACCCTGGTGAGCGGTTCCAGGACCGGTTCCGCCGACAGCACGAACGTCGCCCAGTGCATGGGGGCCATCTTGCGGGCGCCCAGGTCCTGGGAGGCTCGCACCGCCTCCTCCGGGTCGCAGTGGACGTCGCTGAGCCACCAGCGGGGGTCGTAGGCGCCGATGGGGAGCAGGGCCAGGTCGATGCCGGGGTAGCGGTCGCCGATGCGGGAGAACCAGTGGCCGTAGCCCGTGTCGCCCGCGAAGTAGACGCGTTGGCCGTCCCGCGCCGTCAGGACCCAGCCGCCCCACAGGGTGCGACAGGTGTCCGTGAGGGAGCGCTTGGACCAGTGGTGGGCGGGGACGAAGTCGAAGCGGACGCCGCTCAGTTCGGCCGCCTCCCACCAGTCCAGTTCGGTGACCGCGGTGAAGCGGCGGCGGTGGAACCAGCGGGCCAGGCCGGCCGGGACGAACACCGGGGTGTCGCGCGGGAGTCGGCGCAGGGTCGGGGCGTCCAGGTGGTCGTAGTGGTTGTGGCTGATGACCACCGCGTCGATGCGCGGCAGGGTGCTCCAGTCGATGCCCACCGGGGTGATGCGGGCCGGGGTGCCGAGGATGCGGCGGGACCAGACCGGGTCGGTGAGGACGGTCAGGCCGCCGATCCGCACGACCCAACTGGCGTGCCCTGCCCAGGAAACGGCGATCGTGCGGCTGTCGACGGCGGGCAGCGGGCCGGGTTCGTACGGCAGTTTCGGGATGTCGGCGAGGCCTTCGGGGCCGGGGCGTACCGCGCCCTCGCGGGCGAAGCGGGCCATGGCCTTCAGACCGGGCAGGGGCGCGGTCAGACGGTCGTGGAAGGACCTCGGCCACACTCTCCGCTCCCCCAGCGGCCGTGGTTCGGCGAGGGGAGGCTGCGGCGGCGCGAAGGGGGACGGGGCCGCCGGGCCGTCGGCCACCCGGGTGGTGGTGCTGGTGGTCGACTCGGACTGCTGCGTCATCGAGGAGGCTCCCATCGCTGAGCGTCGTCGCAAAGGTCGTCGAAGACCGACTTCAAGGTGATCAACGCGCGTTGCACGTGTGGCAGTTCCAACGGCGCGGGTGAGGTGAGGCATTCCGCGCGTTCCGCGTCCGAGGTGCCGAGCAGCGGGCCGGTGGACAGCCTGACGCGCAGCGCGCCGAGGTCGTCGCCGAAGCGGTGGCCGCCGGGCGCGGGCATGCCGAGCCGGGTGGTGAGGAAGTCCTCCAGGTCCTGGGCGTCGCCGACGCCCCGCGCGGTGAGCGCGGGGCGCAGGGGACCGAGGTCGACGTAGAGGTGGCGGCCGGCCTGCGGGGGCCGGCACAGGGCGCCCGCGCCGGCGACGACGGCGTGCGCGGCGGCGGCCACCCGCGCGTGGAGGGCCACCACGGCGGCACGGTGGGCGGCGACCGGTTCGGGCTCGGTGAGCGCGTGGGCGGCGGCCGCGGCCACCGGGGCGGCGACGCGGGCGTCCAGGGCGGTCAGTACGTCCAGCACGCGGGCGCGCAGGCCGTCGCCGCTGCCGTTCGCCGGGAAGCGGGCGATGGCGGCGGGCCAGCCGGCCGGCAGCAGTCCGCCGGCCAGGTCGGTGACGACGGTGACCCGGTCGGGCAGCATCTCGGCGGGGCTGAGCAGAACGGTCTCGTGCGGGGCGTGCACGGTGTCGCGCCAGGTCTCGTCGCTGACCATGTGCAGGCCCTCGCCCGCGGCGGCCTCGACGGCCTCGTGCAGCGCCTCGGGCGGGGCGACGGTGGCGGTGGGGTCGTCGGCGACGGACAGCACCAGCAGCCGTGGGTCACCGCCTTCGGCCCGCACCCGGCGCACGGTCTCCAGCAGGGCGTACGGATCCGGGACACCACCGCACTCGGCGGGTGTCGCCACGTGGAAGACGGGCCTTCCCAGCAGGCGTGCGTACGGTGCCCACCAGGCGGCGCAGGGGCGGGGCACCAGGACGTCACCGCCGAGGGCGGCGGTCAGGGCGACCAGCAGGGAGGGGGCGCCGGGGGCGGCGGCCACGTGGTCGGGCCCGGCGGGCAGGCCGCGCCGGGCGCCGTAGCCGCAGGCGGCCTCCAGGAGCGGGGCGCCGCCGCCGACGGGTTCGGCGCGGGGGCGGGTGGCCGCGGCGGCCAGCACGGCGGTGAGGTCCGGCAGCACCGGCAGCGCGTCGTCGGGCGGTGGGGGGCCGTAGCGGACGGGGCCGTGGCCCTCCGGTTCGGTCCGCATGGTCACCTCCGTCAGCCGCTCTCAGGTGGCCCGCCGCCCGGTCCGCCGTCTCGTCCGCTCACCCTCGGTGAGGCGACGCCTGGTGAGGCGCTTCGTGCACTCCTCGCGCTCTGAGTACCCACGGTGCCACCGGCCCATGGGCGCCCGTGCGGGTTGCACCCGTCACACGGTTCCCGGGTTTCGCCTCAGACCTCCGCCTCGGGGGCCTTGCGGCGCAGCCGGTACACCGCCCCTGCCGCGGCACCCGCGATCAGCAGGCCGCCGGTGACCAGGGCGGGGACGCTGTCGCGGAAGGTGCCGCCCTGGCCGGCCCTGACGGGGCGCTGGATGACCGCGGCACCGCAGGTGTCGGTGCTCGGTTCGGTCCGCGTCGCGGTGCGCGTCTCGGTGCACGGGCGGCGTTCGCCGCTGTCGGTGGCGCTGTCGCGGGTGACGGTGAAGGTGGCGCTCCACGCCTTGCCTGCCGCGCGGTCCGCGGTGGGACAGGTGCCGTCGACGGTCCACGCGGAGTCCGGGCCGACACCGCCGGCACCGTCCTGGAGCGCCTGGTCGGCGGCGACGCGCGCGGTGCCGCTGTAGGCGGGGCCGGAGACGGCGTCGTCGTTGCCGGGCACCAGTTGCAGTCTGACGGTGGCCGTCTCGAAGGCCTTCGAGGTGGCGTCGAGGGTGGCGGGTGGCGTACCGCCGCCGGGGTCGCAGGAGACGGACACGGTGACGTTCGCGCCCGGCGTGACACTGCTCGGGCTGACTTCGGCGGCCGGGTCGGCGAAGGCGCTCGGAGCGGCGAGACCCAGGGTGACGCCGAGTGCGAAGAGGACGACGGACAGGGCCCGGAGACGGGCGGTGCGGCGCATGGGGTGGACTCCTTCGGCCGACGGCTGCGGGGCCCGTCGTCGGGCGTCGGGGATGCGACGACTGGACCGTGGGCGCGACGGTCGCACCCACGGTCATCACAGCCCCAGGGGCCCTGGTCCGCGCGCGGCCGAAGGCCATTGGCGGGACGGTGGGGGCCGAGTGGGTGATCCCGGGCGCCCGGTCGGACCGGACCGTCAGAGCCGTTCCGTCACACGGCGGCCGAACCGTTACGTCACGCGGTGGCGTCGCGCATGATCTGTTCGCGCAGTCGTCCGCAGCAGCGGTTGATCAGCCGGGACACGTGCATCTGGGAGATGCCCAGCTGCTCGGCGATCCGGCTCTGGGTCATGTCGCCGAAGAACCGCATGTAGAGGATGGCCCGCTCGCGTTCGGGCAGCGCGGCCAGCCGGGGCCTGACGGACTCGCGGTCGACGACCGTGGCCAGTGCGGGGTCGAGCGAGCCGAGAGAGTCGGCGAGCGAGTAGCCGTCCTTGCTGCCGGGCAGTTCGGCGTCGAGGGACAGAGCGGTGAAGCTCTCCAGTGCCTCCAGGCCGACCAGGACGTCCGCTTCGCTCATGGTGGCGTGTGCGGCGATCTCGGCGACGGTGGGCCTGCGGCCCGGGATGGTCTGGGCGAGGTCCTGGATGGCGGAGCGGACGCGGTTGCGCAGCTCCTGGACCCGGCGCGGCACGTGCAGGGTCCACATGTGGTCGCGGAAGTGCCGCTTGATCTCGCCGGTGATGGTGGGCACGGCGTAGCTCTCGAAGGCGTTGCCGAGTGCGGGGTCGTAGCGGTCCACGGCCTTGACCAGGCCGAGGGCCGCGACCTGGCGCAGGTCGTCGAAGCTCTCGCCCCGGTTGCGGAAGCGGCCGGCGAGCCTGCCGGCCATGGGCAGCCACGCCTCGACGATCCGTCCGCGCAGGGTGTCGCGCTCGGGTCCCGGCGGGAGTGCGGCGAGCCTGCGGAAGGCCTCGACGGTGTCGGGGGCGTCGTCGTGCGGGTGGTGCTTCGCGCTCACTGGAGTGGGCATGTGCGTCGCAACTCCCTAGATCGTGCTCTGGGTTGGACGATCGGGGTGGGAGTGCGTCTGCGAGGGGGACCGGGCAGGCGCGACCGTGGCGGCGCGGGGCCGCTCCCACGGGCGTGCCTCCGGTCCGAAGCACTGGGAGTGCGCCTGCCCCGGCGCTCCGGGGGCAAACACCGGGGAAGGTTTTCCGGGCGCGCGCAGGGTGACTCGTAGGGCTGCTGTCTGTGCCCCCCATGTCCGGAGGTCAGCCCATGAGCACCAAGGTGTCCGACCACATTCTCGAACGTTTGCGCGAATGGGGGGTGGACCATGTCTTCGGCTATCCGGGCGACGGCATCAACGGCCTGCTCGCGGCCTGGGGCCGGGCGGACAACCAGCCACGGTTCGTGCAGTCGCGGCACGAGGAGATGTCCGCGTTCGAGGCGGTCGGATACGCCAAGTTCAGCGGCCGCATCGGAGTGTGCGTGGCGACCTCGGGGCCCGGTGCGATCCACCTGCTCAACGGCCTGTACGACGCCAAGCTGGACCATGTGCCGGTGCTGGCGATCGTCGGCCAGACGCACCGCACCGCGATGGGCGGGTCGTATCAGCAGGAGGTGGACCTGCACACGCTGTTCAAGGACGTCGCCTCGGAGTTCGTGGAGACGGTGACGGTCCCCGAGCAGCTGCCGAACGTCCTGGACCGGGCGATCCGCACCGCGTACGCGCGCCGGTGTCCCACGGCGATCATCGTTCCCGGGGACGTACAGGAGCTCGACTACGCGCCGCCCACGCACGAGTTCAAGATGGTGCCGTCCAGCCTGGACCACAGCGACTGGACGTCGGCCCCGTCGCAGGAGTCCCTGGAGCGGGCCGCGGAGATCCTCAACTCCGGCGACAAGCCCGCGATCCTGATCGGTCAGGGCGCGGCCGGCGCCCGGCCCGAGGTGGAGCGGGTCGCCGAACTCCTGGGCGCGGGGGTGGCCAAGGCGCTGCTCGGCAAGGACGCCCTGAGCGACGAACTCCCGTATGTCACCGGCTCGATCGGGCTTCTCGGCACGCGGCCGTCGTACGAACTCATGCGGGACTGCGACACCCTGCTGACCATCGGCTCGTCGTTCCCGTACACCCAGTTCCTGCCGGAGTTCGGCAAGGCGCGGGGTGTGCAGATCGACATCGACCCGCACATGATCGGGATGCGGTATCCGTACGAGGTCAATCTCGTCGGCGACGCGAAGGCGACGCTTCAGCGGCTGATCCCGATGCTGGACGTGGAGCGCGGCGGGCGCGAGTGGTACGACACGGTGTGCGACAACGTCTCCCGCTGGCGTGACGTGATGGACCGGCGGGCGCAGCAGTCCGCTGACCCGATCAACCCGGAGTACGTGGCCCGCGCCCTGGATCCGCTGCTGCCGGACAACGCGATCGTCACCTCGGACTCCGGTTCCACCGCCAACTGGTACGCCCGGCACCTGACCATGCGGCCCGGCATGCGCTCCTCGCTGTCCGGCACGCTGGCGACGATGGGTCCCGGGGTGCCCTACGCGATCGGCGCGAAGTTCGCGCACCCGGACCGGCCCGCCATCGCGCTGGTCGGGGACGGGGCGATGCAGATGAACGGCATGGCCGAGCTGATCACGGCGGCCAAGTACCGGGACCTTTGGGAGGATCCGCGGCTGATCGTCGCCGTCTGGAACAACCACGACCTCAACCAGGTCACCTGGGAGATGCGGGCCATGGAGGGCGCCCCGTCGTTCCTGCCCTCGCAGCAGCTCCCGGACGTGCAGTACGCCGCGTTCGCGCGCTCCCTCGGTCTGACCGGGATCCGGGTGGAGAAGCCGGAGGACGTCGAGGCGGCCTGGCGGGCCGGGCTGGCCGCGGACGGACCCGCGGTCCTGGAGTTCCTCACCGACCCTGCCGTGCCGCCGATCCCGCCGCACGCCACCTGGGACCAGCTGGAGGCCACGGTCTCCTCGATCCTCAAGGGCGACGCGGACGCGGCGTCCATGGTCAGGCAGGGCTTCAAGGCGAAGGTGCAGGAGTTCCTGCCGGGGCGGGAGAGGAAATGACCGCTGCCGCCGGGAGGACGGCCGGTTCGGACCGGTCGTCCTGACGCGTCGGAAGCATCAGCTCCTCGTACCGGCCGAGCGCGAGGACCACGCCGAGCATGAGCAGGGGTATGAGCGCGACGAGGAACACCATCGCCTGTCCTTCCCGAGGGAGGTGCGCGGGGGGTCCGGGCCGGGTCTCCCGGCTTCGGTGACACAAACCCCGTGTCGGCCCGCGGTGCTCGGGTACGCGGTGCTGACCCGAAGATCTGGAGGGGAAACATGCAGCGAGGCAGCGACCGGCTGAGCCGCCACCGCGACGACGAGATGAAGCACGAACTCCAGGGTCTGCTCCGCTCCGGGCACCCCACCCGGAGCGAGGAGTGGAACGACCCGGAGCCGACCGCCGACGACGATCCGCAGGTCTGGGGCGGCCCCGTGACGCCCGACCGGCCCGGGGCGTCACTGGAGGGTGTCCGGCTGGAACTGGCCCGGATCCTGGGCCGCAGCTCCTTCCCCGCCACTTCCGTGGAGCTGGGGCGGACACTGCGCCGCAAGCACGCCCCCGACCCCCTCGTGGAGGCGGTGGAGGCGTTGCCGCGCAAGGAGAACTACGCCACCGTGCAGGAACTCGCGCGGGCGCTGACCCGTACGGAGGGCGCGCCGTGACGGCCGAGCTCGTACGGGACGTGATGACACCCGGTGTGGTGGCCGTCCGGCCGGACGCCTCGCTGGTCGAGGCGGCGCGGCTGATGCGCACGCAGGACATCGGCGACGTGGTGGTCGCCGACGGTCAGCGGGTGGTGGGGGTGCTCACCGACCGGGACATCACGGTCCGGGCCGTGGCCGACGGCGTCGACCCGTTGACGGTGAGCGCCCAGTCGGTGTGCACGCCGGATCCGGTGACGGTGGCCCCCGGCGACCCGGTGACCCAGGCGGCCGCGCTGATGCGGGCGCACGCCGTACGGCGGCTGCCGGTGATCGAGGACGGCATGCCGGTCGGCATGGTGAGCCTCGGGGACATCGCTGAGGCGCGGGACCCGGGTTCCGCACTCGCCGACATCAGCCGCGCAGGTCCGGAGGGCGGGGCCGCGGTATGAGCCGGGCCCGGCGGAACGGGCAACGGCCCGTGCCGGCCGTGGAAGGAAAAAGCTTTCCAGGAAAGGTCTTGATCCATCATGCGTATCGCGTTTCTGACCGCACCCGAGGGCGTCGAGCAGATCGAGCTCACCGATCCGTGGCAGGCGGCGGTGGACGCGGGGCACGAGCCCGTGCTCGTGTCGACCGAGCCGGGGAAGATCCAGGCCTTCAACCATCTCGACAAGGCGGACACGTTCCCGGTGCAGGAGGTCGTGGCCGAGACGTCCGCGGACTCCTTCGGCGCGCTGGTGCTGCCCGGCGGGGTCGCCAACCCGGACTTCCTGCGGATGGACGAGAAGGCCGTGGCGTTCGTCCGGGACTTCTTCGCCCAGGGCCGTCCGGTGGCGGCGATCTGTCACGCGCCGTGGACGCTCGTCGAGGCGGACGTCGTACGGGACCGGGTGCTCACGTCCTGGCCGAGTCTTGAGACGGACATCCGCAACGCCGGCGGCACCTGGGTGGACGAACAGGTGAAGGTCTGCGACCACGGGAACAACAAGCTGGTCACCAGCCGCAAGCCGGACGACCTCAAGGCGTTCTGCCGGACCTTCCTCGACGTGTTCGCCCAGGAGGCGGCCGCCTGACGGGATCAGGCCCCGCGAGAACCACTCGGTGACCTGCTGATCACGCGATCGGCAGGTCACCTTTCGCTTTCGCCGGGGATCGGTGGCCGGTCCCGGTCAGCACGTCGGTGTGGCCGACTCCCCCGGCCTCCGCTCCCGCGCGCCCTCCCGGGTGCGGCCCGCGGCCACCGTACGGCGCGGGTTGCGGCGCAGGTACTCGCCCTCCAGCCGTGCCATGCGCTCGTTGTGGGCACTGAGCGCGTCGTTCGAGCCATGGAGCAGTGTCTCGTGCCGGGTGCGGTGGATCGTCTCCAGCTCTTTCATCAGCTGCGCGTCGTCCAACCGGCCGGGGTCGACTCCGGTCGTCGTGGTGTCCCGCTCGTCGTGTTCGTTCATGCGCTCCGGGTACCCGCCCGGCACGCATTACCGCACTGCCCCCGAGCGGTATCCGGGAGGGAAGCAATGGATCTCGCTCTTCTGCACCCCCTCCACGAACATCCGGGCCCCTGGACGGGCCCGGTGACCTACCGGGCCCGTTCCACGCGCCGCTCGTCCCACACCGGCTCGTCGGTCTCCCGCACCCGCCCGTCCGAACCGAAGACGAGATAACGGTCGAACGAACGCGCGAACCACCGGTCGTGCGTGACCGCGAGGACCGTGCCGTCGAAGGCCTCCAGACCCTCCTGCAGGGCCTCCGCGGACTCCAGGTCGAGGTTGTCCGTGGGCTCGTCCAGGAGCAGCGCGGTGACGCCCTGGAGCTCCAGCAGGAGGATCTGGAAGCGGGCCTGCTGGCCGCCGGAGAGACGGTCGAAGCTCTGCTCGGCCTGGCCGGTCAGTTCGTAGCGGCGCAGCCGGGAACTCGCCGCGCCCCGGTCCTGGGCGTGCTCCTTCCAGAGGATGTCCAGGAGCGTGCGCCCCTCCAGCTCGGGGTGGGCGTGGGTCTGGGCGAAGTGCCCGGGCACCACCCGCGCCCCGAGCTTCCACTCCCCCGTGTGCGCCACGTCGCCGCCGGCCAGCAGCCGCAGGAAGTGCGACTTGCCCGAGCCGTTGGAGCCGAGGACGGCGACGCGTTCGCCGTAGAAGACCTCCAGGTCGAAGGGTTTCATCAGACCGGTCAGCTCAAGTCTCTTGCAGGTGACCGCTCTTACGCCGGTGCGGCCGCCCTTGAGCCGCATCGTGATGTCCTGCTCGCGCGGCGGCTCGGGCGGCGGTCCGGCCTCCTCGAACTTACGCAGGCGCGTCTGCGCGGCCTGGTAGCGGGAGGACAACTCGTGGCTGATGCTGGCCGCCTGACGGAGGTTCAGCACCAGCTTCTTCAACTGCGCGTGCTTCTCGTCCCAGCGCCGGCGCAACTCCTCGAAACGGGCGAAGCGTTCGCGCCGGGCATCGTGATAGGTCGCGAAGCCACCGCCGTGCACCCACGCGTCCGCCCCGGCCGGGGAGGGCTCCACCGAGACGATCCGCTCGGCGGCACGCGAGAGGAGTTCCCGGTCGTGGGAGACGAACAGGACCGTCTTGCGGGTCTCCTTGAGCCGCTCCTCCAGCCAGCGCTTGCCGGGCACGTCGAGGTAGTTGTCCGGCTCGTCGAGCAGCAGCACCTCGTCCGTGCCGCGCAGCAGCGCCTCCAGCACGAGCCTCTTCTGCTCACCGCCGGACAGCGTCCGCACCTGCCGGAACTGCGCCTTGTCGTACGGCACCCCGAGCGCGGCCGTGGTGCACATGTCCCACAGCGTCTCGGACTCGTATCCGCGTACCTCGGCCCAGTCGGAGAGGGCCTGCGCGTACGCCAGCTGGGCGGCCTCGTCGTCGACGGTCATGATCAGGTGCTCGGCCCGGTCCACGGCGTGCGCGGCGTCCTGGATCCGGGGCGGCGCGACCGACACGAGCAGATCCCTTACGGTCGTCTCGTCCCGTACGGACCCCACGAACTGGCGCATCACGCCCAGGCCGCCGCTCACCTTGACCGTTCCGCCGTGCGGTTTCAGCTCTCCGGAGATCAGCCGCAGCAGGGTCGTCTTGCCTGCGCCGTTGGGTCCGACGAGGGCCATGACGGCCCCTTCGCCCACCCGGAAGGACACATCGCCGAGCAGCGCCCTCCCGTCGGGGAGGTAGTACTCGAGGTGCGCGGCTTCCAGATGTCCCATGAGGCCGCATTGTGCGGGTCACCTGTGGCGATGGGCAAACCCTTATCAGGGACAGGAAGCCACCGCGCGGGTACCCGGGGCCGTATGAGCCCAGACGTCGACCTCACCGTCCCGAAGCCCGGCCCCCGCTTTCTGCGCGACCGCCTGCCGGCCCTGGACCTCGCGGACGGCCGGTTCGACGTACGGGTCGTGCACGGCGGCCGTCGGCCCACCCTGCGTCTGCTCGCCGCCGCGCTCGCGAGCCCGCTGACCCGGTCCCCCGCCCACGCCGCGGTCCAGGTGGGACGCCTCCGCCTGGCGGGGGTCGCACCGGGCACGCTCCTCGCCCACGACGGCGAGGTGACCGATGTGGAGGGCGAGGTGACGCTGGAGAAACTGCCCGAGGCGCTCACCGTGTACCGCCCGCCGCCCGGTAACTGATTATCCGTCAGTCCACATCGCAATACGGGGGTCTCACCATTCGACATGCGGGCGTACGGTTCTGCGTACCGACGGACATGTCGAGAAGGGGAGGCCGGCCATGCCGACATCGCAGGAGAAGCCGCAGGAGACCGCCGTCTACACGCACGGGCACCACGAGTCCGTGCTGCGTTCGCACACCTGGCGTACCGCCGCCAACTCGGCGGCCTACCTGCTCGGTTCGCTGAAGCCCCACATGAAGATCCTGGACATCGGCTGCGGTCCGGGCACCATCACCGCCGACCTCGCCGCACTGGTCCCACAGGGACACGTCACCGCGGTCGACCGGGCGCCGGGCATCCTGGAGCAGGCGCGGGCCACGGCCGCCGGGCGCGGTCTGACGAACGTCGACTTCGCGGTCGCGGACGTGCACGCCCTGGACTTCCCCGACGACACGTTCTGCGTGGTCCACGCCCATCAGGTGCTCCAGCACGTCGGTGACCCGGTGCAGGCGCTGCGCGAGATGAAGCGGGTCACCAGGCCGGGCGGGTACATCGCCGTACGCGACTCGGACTACGCGGCCATGACCTGGTATCCGGCGTCCGAGGGGCTGGACGGCTGGCTGGACCTGTACCGCAGGGTGGCGCGGGCCAACGGGGGCGAGCCCGACGCCGGGCGCCGGCTGAAGTCCTGGGCGCTGCGGGCGGGCCTCACCGACATCACGGCGAGTTCCGGCACCTGGACCTACTCCACAGCAGCGGAACGTGAGTGGTGGAGCGGGCTGTGGGCGGACCGCACCGTGGAGTCGGCGTACGCGGAGCGGGCCACCGAGGGCGGCCACGCCACCGCGGCGCAGCTGACGGCCGTATCGGAGGCCTGGCGGGAATGGGGAAAGCGGGAGGACGGCTGGTTCTGTGTGCTGCACGGAGAGATTCTGTGCCGTAAAAACGGCTGAATCCCCTTTTCCGGGATACCCGGGCAGCAGGAGGTTCACATCATGATTGCCATTCTCCTGGTACTGCTTCTGGTGCTGGTTCTTTTCGGTGCCGGATTCGCGGTGAAGATTCTCTGGTGGATCGCACTGGCCGTGCTGGTGCTGTGGCTCTTGGGGTTCCTGATGCGCGGCACGACGGCGGGCGGAGGCAGGGGCCGCTGGTACAGGTGGTGACGACTCCCGGGAACCGGTCCTGACACCGGACCGCTCATTCCCGGGGAAGCAGCGGTCCCAGCGGCCCGAGGTCCAGATTGAGGTCCTCGGGCCGCAGCCCGTAGCGATCGCGCAGCTCGGCCATGCGGTCGTCGAGCAGCATCAGGGTGAGCCCGATGCGCTCCTCCTGCTCCTCGCTCAGGTCACCCACGTCGAAGCGGCGCAGCGCCTGCCGCTCCATGAGCTGGCGCAGCAGCTCCACGACGGTCAGCACGAGCTTGACCAGGTCGCGCTCGACGGTGTCGGGTTCGAGGTCCAGTTTGTTGCGTCGGTCCGTCACAGCAACTCCTCCCACGGTGAGGGCACTTGAGCGTTGACCGAGCTGATCAGTGCGTTCAGGTCGATGCGCACGAGGTCGACGTCGGCGATGCGCAGGGTGATGTCCCCCGTGATGACGACCCCGCCGGCCAGCAGCCGGTCGAGCAGGTCGACCAGGGCCACCTCACGGCGTTCTATCACGGTCACGCCTGTTCCTCCCCCGCGAAGGAATACGCCGCCCAGGGGCCGGTGAGTTCCACCCGCATTCCCGGAACCTCGTCCTTCGTCCGGTCCACCATTTCCACGAATTCCTCGGAATCACCGCGCGGCACGAGATAGGCGGCGTTCAACACGTTCCGCCCGGACGCCCCGGAAAGCGTGGGGTTCTGCGGAGCGTGCAGTCGCGCGTCCTCGGAATACGCGGAAAGCGTATGGTGCAGCCCGGTCGCGAAGGCCTCCGCCTGCTGCCACAGATCCTCGTGCGAGCGCATCTGCGAGCGCCGGCGGCGCAGATAGTCCCGGCCCGACACCGGCTTGGCCGGTGTCTCCTCGGGCTCGGCGGGAGCCGTCGCCGCCGATTCGGCGTACACCTTGACGCCCCACTCCACCCGGTCCTTGAGCCGGTCGAGTGTGCGCAGGAAACCGTCCTCGCGTTCTTCGAGCATCACGCGGACCCCGCTGTCGTCGCGGAAGACGGTGCCGAGGCGCAGCGGCAGCGGGGTGGTGACGACGGTGAGCGCGTCGATCACGCTCTGGTGGGCGCGCACCGTCGTGGTCAGCCAGTCCAGGTCCTCCAGATGCCTGCGGAGCGGCTCCTCGGCGAAGTCCCGCTCCGGCACATGGCTGACCACGGCGACCAGACCGCGGTGGTGCAGCAGTCGGGGCGGGTCACCGGCCACTCCGGCCAGCTGGGCCTGCAACGGGGTGCCGAAGGGACGGCAGACGGCGTAGACGTACCGCAGTCCGGTCATGAAGTCTCCTCCTCGCCACGGGCAGGCTCCAGCTGTTCGAGGCGCGCCAGCCGCTCGCGCAACTCGGTGTTCTCCCGGGTGAGTTCGTCACGGCGGGCCCGGGTGGACAACGCCGGGTCGTCCTCCCACCAGTCGATCCCCATCTCCTTGGCCTTGTCGACCGAGGCGACGATCAGCCGCAGCTTGATGGTGAGCAGCTCGATGTCGAGCAGGTTGATGCGGATGTCACCCGCGATCACGATGCCCTTGTCCAGCACGCGCTCCAGGATGTCGGCCAGGTTGGCTCCGCTTCCCTGGCCGTAGGGATCCGGGAGCCGGCTGGGCATGCTCATCGTCGGCTCCCACCCTCGGCGTACTCGTAGTCCTCCTCTTCCTCAGGCTCTCCCTCGGGGACCTCTTCGTCCTCCGCGGTCGCCTCGCCCTCGCCCTCGACCTCGTACTCGTCCTCGGGCTCCTCCTCGTACTCCTCGTACTCGTCCTCGGGCTCGCCCTCTTCCTCAGGCTCGTCCTCGGTCTCGTCCTCGGCGTACGGGCCTTCCTGCTCCTCTTCCTCGTCTTCCGCCGTCTCCTCGGCGCCCTGTTCCTCTTCCTCCGCCACCGCGTCCTCGTGGCTCTTGACGACCTCGCCGTCACGGATCTCGCCGCGCCAGCCGTCCTCCGCCACGCCCTTGAGCGTGATGAAGCGGGCGAAGTGCTTGAGGTCGAGCCGGGCCCGGCGGCCCTGGGCGCGCCAGATGTTGCCGGTCTTCTCGAACAGGCCCTTGGGGTAGTACTCGATGACCAGCAGGACCCGGGTGAGGTTGTCGGCCAGGCGGTGGAAGGAGACGACGCCCTTGCTGGTGCCCTTGGCGCCCTCCGACGTCCACTGGATCCGGTCGTCGGGGACCTGGTCGGTGGTGGTGGCCTTCCAGCTGCGGTTGGACCAGAAGATCTTCATCTGCCAGTCGGTGTGGGTGTCGTCGGCGCGGTTCGCGCTCTTGACACCCTTCGCGAAGGTGGAGAAGTCCTGGTACTGCGTCCACTGGTCGTAGGCCGTGCGCAGGTCCACACCGACATCGATGAACTCGATGATCACCGTGGGCTTCTGGCCCGCGCCGCCCTTGCGCTTGCCCTTGCCGCCGCCGAGGTTCTTGAAGGCGCCGACCACCTTGTCCTTGGCGTGCGAGACACCGAGCTCGACCGCGCTGCGCACCGGGCCCTTGCCCTCGGCGATCTTGCGGCCGCCGTCCAGGGCGAGCTTGGCGAAGCCGGGGCTGTTGCCCTCGGCGATGTCGTTCAGCTTGCCGGTGGTCTCGCCCAGCTTGTGGCCGACCCCGACCAGCATCCGCTGGACCTGCGCGGAGAGGTAGTCCTGCACCTCGCCCTTGAGCCGGTCGGCGGCCTCACTGTGGACCACGTCCGTGACCGGGTTCTTCTTCGCCTTGTCGGTGACGTTCTTCGCTGCTCCGAGGGTCTCGGTCATCACTCACCGCCTCCCTTCGGCAGTCGGGTCCGGGCACCGCGGGCGCCGCCCCCGGCCGCGGTCGACTTCTTGGCGGCCGTCTTCTTGGCCGCGGTCTTCTTCGCCGTCGTCGTCTTCTTGGCCGGCGCACGCTTGGCGGGCGGCTTGTTGTCGGCCGACTTCTTCGCCGGCGCCTTCTTCGCGGTCTTCTTCACCGCGGCCGGGGCCCTGTCCTCGCGCGTCCGGCGGCGCGGCTCGGGTTCCTCGTCGTCCTCTTCGCCGTCGTCGGCCTCGGCCGTCTCGTCGGCCTCCGCCTCCGAGTCGTCGTGCGCCCGGCCGCCGTCGCGCTCGGTCTCTTCGTCCTCGGTCTCTTCGTCCTCGTCCTCGAAGCCGAGGTCCGGCGTCACGCCTGAGAGCTGGTCGCGGACCTCGGCGGTACGGCCGTGCAGACGATCGGCGACGGCGTTGATCTGCCGCTCCACCATCGCGCCGGAGGCCGCCTTGCCGACGCCGCGCAGGTCCTGGCGCAGCGTGTCCCCGATCTCCTTGAACTGCGGGTTCTTCAGCAGTTGCTGGCTCACCAGGTCCGCGAGCGCCCGAGGGGTCAGATTCATCTTCTTGCCGGCGACCAGGGTGCCGACGGCGAATGCCAGTTTCAGTTTCTTCGTACGTCCGAGGACGTATCCGGCCCCTATCGCGAGGCCCATTCCCACTCGGTTCATCGTGTCGTCCCGTCGCCAGTCCCCGCGCCACCGCGCAGGCCGATCTCCAGCCGGTCGAGAAGCTCGTCCTCCTGTCGGTCGAACTCGTCCTCGTCGATCTCGCCCGCCTCCAGCCGCTCCTCCAGCTTCGCGAGTTCGGCCCGGACGGCCGCCGGGTCGTAGTAGAGGCGCTCTGCCTCGCTCAGCACCTGTCTGATGACCCAGGCGCTGCCGCGTACCGGTGCGAAGGGCAGCAGCAGCACCTCTCCTATGA
Organism: Streptomyces sp. NPDC031225; assembly: GCF_055570355.1. NCBI lineage: Bacteria > Bacillati > Actinomycetota > Actinomycetes > Kitasatosporales > Streptomycetaceae > Streptomyces > Streptomyces sp. NPDC031225. The sequence goes on from NZ_JBVIHJ010000025.1 coordinate 43,612, forward strand.
GTCCCACCGTCGCCTCACTCCTCGGCTCCCATGTCGGAGCGGATCCCGGCACCCGCCGGCTCCGGGCCCGGCTCCACGAAGCTGTACGGCGGCAACGGGCCGTTGATCCGCAGTTCGAGGTGCGCATGGCTCTTGCGCAGCTGCTCCGCGGTGGCCAGGAAGGTCTCCGCCGAGTCGCGGGGCACCAGGAAGGACACGTTGGCGAGCCAGCCGCTGGACTCGGGGCCCACGCTCACCGCGTCGGCGACGGATTCCAGGGTGGTGCGCACATCGGTGGCGTCCTCGGCCTCGCGGGCCTTGACCGCGGCCACGACCATCTCGCCGAGGCTGAGCCGCTGCTCGTACGTGCCGCCGCCCGCCTGCCGGTTGGCCTCGGTGACGGACCGGATCTCCGGGCTGTCGGACATCACCCGGTGCAGCACGGCCTCTTCGTCGTGCGTGGCCTTGATGTTGTACTCGACCCTGCCGTCCAGGGCCCGGAGCCGCTCCTTGTAGTGCTCGGCGCGTTCCTCCAGCACTCCGGTGACGGCACTGTCGTCCGTGGCGACGCTGCCGAAGCGCATGGGCAGCACGACACCGCCGGCGCCCGTCTCGGCCAGGACGTTCTGGTGGGCGAGCAGGTCCCGCCGCTTGGGCCGCAGTCCCTCGGGGGCGTCGCTGACGACGGCCGCCAGGTCACCCGTCTTCAGCACGCGCACCGGGAGCGACGGCGCGCCGACGCCCGCGATGCCGTCCGGCAGCGAGGGGTGGGAAGCGGCGGTGATGCCGTAGACGTAGGTGCTCACTCCTGCTCCTCCTTCCTGCGCGTGGCCGTGGCCTTGCGGGCCCGCGGCCTGGACTGCCTCTCGGAGCTCTCGGACTCCTCACGCGACTGCTTGAAGGCGTCGGAGATGGTCTCCGCGGCGCCGGACAGCGCTCCCTTGGACTTGCCGCGCGCGCCGGACTCGGTCATCTCGCCGACGAGGTCGGGCAGACCGGGGTCACGGTGCGGGCCGGCCTCCAGGTCGAGTCGGTTGCAGGCCTCGGCAAAGCGCAGATAGGTGTCGACGCTCGCGACGACGACACGGATGTCTATCTTCAGGATCTCGATGCCGACCAGGGAGACCCGTACGAACGCGTCGATGACGAGACCCCTGTCGAGGACTAGTTCCAGAACGTCGTAGAGGCCACTGCTACCGCCTCCGCCACCGCTCTGCTGGGCCGGGACAACGGTCATGTCGACCGCACCTCCTTGTCTGTGCACTGGTGAGTTGTCTGTGATGGACCGGTCAACGGACGTGTGAACGGCACGACGGCCTAGCGTCGGTGTGCGTCGGCCCGCCCGCGTTCGTAACGACGGACGCGCCGGTAGCCGGTGAGCTGCCCCTCGTGGTCGAGTTCGACCTGGTAACTCGCCATCAGGCTCATCGTGTCCGGCACCCGCGAGAGTTCGAGGACCTCCACCTCCAACGACCAGCCGTCTTCGGTCTGTTCGAAGGAGGAGACGTTCTCGGCGGTCATGCCGGTGAGCTCGGTGAGCTGGGCGCGCGCCTCGCGCAGCACCTCCATCGGCTTGGGCCGCCGTTCGTCCGCCACGTTCTCTTCCGTGTCCTTTTCTTTCCCTCTGGGGGAATCCTGTGAAGTCTGTGATTCCGGTGAGTTCTTTGTGTTCGACATGGCACCTCTCCCTGCGGGTGGCCGCTCGTCCGTCGGCCAAACCTTCAGGAGGGCATCAACGCGTTCAGCCTGCGCCGGGCCGGGCCCAGCGCCCGGCCCTTGGACAGCACTCCGGCCCAGGGACGGGTGCGGGCCTGCTCGACGGCGTCGGCGATGGTCCAGCGGCGCGCGTCCAGGCCCGGATCGTCCAGCTGGGACCAGGCCATCGGGGTGGCCACCGGGGCGCCTGGGATCGCACGGACGGTGAAGGGGGCGACCGCGGTCTGCGCGTAGGCGTTGCGCTGTACGTCGAGGTAGAGACGGTCGCCGCGGTCCTTCTTGCGGGCGGCGGTGGTGAGCCGGTCGGGGTGACCGGCGACCAGGGTGTCGGCGGCGTCCTTGGCGAACGCGCGGACCTCGTCGAAGTCGTGCCGGCCGTCGAGGGGCACGATCACATGCAGTCCGCGGGAGCCGGTGGTCATCAGTGCCGAGGGCAGCTTCAGCTCGTCCAGCAGTTCCCCGAGCAGCTGAGCCGCCTCCCGGACCGCCGCGAAGTCGTCGTCCCCGGCCGGGTCGAGGTCGAAGACCATCCGGTCGGGGTGGTTCTCGCTCCCCGCCCGGGACAGCCAGCGATGCAGGGTGAGGGCGGCCTGGTCGGCGAGGTACAGCAGGGTCGCGGTGTCGTCACAGACGGTGTGGCAGACGGTGCCGCCCTCCTTCGACACCTCGACCCGGCTGATCCACTCCGGGTAGCCGTCCGGGGTGTTCTTCTGCATGAACCGGGGGCCGTCGAGGCCGTCCGGATACCGCTCCAGCATCAGCGGACGGCCCCGCAGCTGCGGCACCATGAACGGCGCGACGGACCGGTGGTAGTCGACGAGATCGCCCTTGGTGTACTCCTTCGCGCCGTCGGCGCCGGGGAAGAGCACCTTGTCCGGCCGGTGCACCTCAACGGTGCGCCGTCCCGCCCGTACGGTGCGTACGTCGTCGCTGCTCACGGGGTGACCGACTGTTCCACCAGCAGTCGGGCGGCGGTGGCGATCGACTCGGCGTCGATGCCCGCGGCATGCAGCTGCTCGTCGGGCGAGGCCGAGCCCGGCATCGTACGGACGGCCAGGCGCACCAGACGGGGCACGGGCCGGCCGTCGGAGAACGCGTCGAGGACGGCGTCACCGAGGCCGCCCTCCTCGTGGTGGTCCTCCACCGTCATGAGGCAGCCGGTGTCCTCGGCGGCCTGCCGCAGGGTGTCGCGGTCCACGGGCTTGACCGAGTACAGGTCGATCACCCGCACCTGGATGCCCTCCCCGTCGAGGGCGTCGGCGGCCTTCAGCGCCTCGGGCACGGTGACGCCCGCCGCGACGACCGTCATCCGGTCGCGGGCGGAGGACCGCAGCACCTTGCTGCCGCCGATCGGGAACTCCTCCTCGGGCCCGTAGATCACCGGGCTCTCGCCGCGGTTGGTGCGCAGATAGCGGACGCCGTCCAGGTCCGCCATGGCGGCCACCAGGTGGGCGGTCTGGTTGGCGTCGCACGGGTACAGCACGGTCGAGCCGTACACCGCCCGCATCATCGCCAGGTCCTCCAGACCCATCTGGCTGGGGCCGTCCTGCCCGATGGCGACACCCGCGTGCGAGCCGACGAGGTTGATGCCGGCGCCGCTGATGGAGGCCATGCGCACGAAGTCGTAGGCGCGGGTGAGGAAGGCCGCGAAGGTGGTGGCGTACGGCACCCAGCCGCGCGCGGCGAGTCCGACGGCGGCCGCGACCATCTGCTGCTCGGCGATGTAGCACTCGAAGTAGCGGTCGGGGTGCTCCTTGGCGAAGAACTCGGTGCGCGTGGAGTCACCGACCTCGCCGTCGAGGGCGACGACGTCGGCCCGCCCGTTGCCGAGGGCGGCGAGCGCCTGTCCGTAGGCGTCGCGGGTGGCGACGCCCTCCTCCTCTGAGCCCTTGTCCCACCTGGGCAGTTCGAGGTGTCCGGCGTGCACGGAGTGCAGCAGGCGGGCCGCCTGCGGTTCATGCACCCGGACGTGGAGGTCCCGGACGCCGCCGAGCTCCTCGATCGCCTCGTCCGCGTTCTTCAGCGGCTTGCCGTGCAGCCCCTCGCGGTCCTCGATGTCGGCGACGCCCTTGCCCTTGAGGGTGCGGGCGATGATCACGGTGGGCTGGCCCTTGGTGGACGCGGCCTCGCCGTACGCGCGGTCGATCGCGTCCACGTCGTGTCCGTCGACCTCGACGGTGTGCCAGCCGAAGGCCTGGAAGCGGCGGGCGTAGGCGTCGAGGTCGTGGCCGTGCCGGGTGGCGCCGCGCTGGCCGAGCCGGTTCACGTCGACGATCGCGGTGAGGTTGTCCAGGTGCTCGTGACCCGCGTGTTCGGCGGCCTCCCAGATGGAACCCTCGGCGAGCTCGCTGTCACCGGTGAGCACCCACACCCGGTAGCCGGTACGGTCCAGGTGCTTCCCGGACAGCGCGATCCCGACGCCCACCGGCAGCCCCTGGCCGAGAGAGCCGGTCGCCGTCTCGACCCACGGCAGCTTGCGCGGGGTCGGGTGTCCTTCGAGTCGGCTGCCGATCCGGCGGAACGTCAGCAGCTCCTCGTCGTCGACGGCACCGGCCGCCTTGTAGGCGGCGTACAGCAGCGGCGAGGCGTGGCCCTTGGACAGCACGAAGCGGTCGTTGCCAGGGTGTTCGGGGCGGTCGAAGTCGTAACGGAAGTGGTTCGCGACGAGTACGGCCATCAGGTCCGCGGCGGACATCGAGGAGGTCGGGTGCCCGGATCCCGCAGCCGCGGAGGCGCGCACGCTGTCCACGCGCAACTGCTGGGCGAGTTCGACGAGTTCACCGGTGTTCATGAGTCTCCTTCCGCGGAGTCCGCGTCAGTGTTCTTGGCGGCGCCGAGGGATTTCCTCGGCTCACCGCCGGGTTGGTTCTCGGCGGGGCGGGCCGCCTCACGTGCCTTCGCTTCCGCGATCACGGCCTCGCCGGCGCTCGCCCCGGCGACCGTCAGCTCCGGTGGACCGGCCTGCTCGGTTGCGGGTTTGGCCGGCTCGGGCGGTTCCGGCCTCGTGTCCTCCTCTGTCGCCGCGCCCGGCCCGGAGCGTGCGGCGGCCTCCTCGCGCGCCCCCGGTCGTCCCGGGACGCGGGCCGGCTCCGGGGACTCCGATTCCAGCGGCACCGACCAGAACCGTCCGAGGCCCAACCGGACCGCCTGGCGCGGGAGTACGGCGTCCAGCAGCCAGTCGGCGGCGACCCGGACGCGGTTGCCGGGCATCACGGCGAGGTGGTAGCCGCGGGTGACGGCACCGGCGAGGGGCCCGGACAGGGGGATGTGCAGCGGGTTGGCGGCGGCCTTGGCGCCACCGAGGTCCACGACGAAGCCCAGGTCCCTGTGCCGGTACGGCTGCCGCTCACCGTCCCCGAACGAGGCGGCGATGTTGTGCGCCACCGTCCTCCCGTGCCGCCAGGCGTGCTGCGCGGTCATCGGCGTGACGTCTCCCGGATTGTCCAGGTCGGGCACCGCGGCCGCGTCACCGCAGGCGAACACCTCAGGACGGCCCGGGAGTTGGAGATACGGGTCGACGACGAGCCGCCCGCGCTCCACGGGCTGGCCGGTGGACTCGACCAGCGGATCCGGCCGTACCCCGACACACCACACGAGGGTCCGGGTCGCGACGAACTCGCCGTCGCTCAGCAGGACGCCGTCCGACGTGGCCTCCTTGACGGAGGTCCCCGTCCGCACCTCGACACCCCGCTCCCGCAGGGTGCGGTCGGCGGTGGTGGAGAGGTGTCCGCCGAGTTCGGGCAGCACCCGGTCGGCGACGTCGAGGAGCAGCCACCGCGGCCGTACGCCCTCCTTCAGGGGCCGGCCGCGGACCTGCGCGTCGGTGTGGAGCTGCCCGTGCGCGGCGACCTCGGTGCCGGTGTATCCGGCGCCGACCACCACGAACGTGCAGCGGGCCCGGCACTCGTCCTCATCGTCGGTCGCGGCCGCGAGTTCCACCTGCCGGGTGACGTGGTCACGCAGGTACAGGGCCTCGGGGAGTCCGCGGAAGCCGTGGGCGTGCTCGGCGACCCCGGGAACGGGGAGCAGTTTGTTGACGCTGCCGACGGCCAGCACGAGCCGGTCGTAGGGGAGGGTGCCGCCCTCGCCCTCGGGGCCGGTGTAGTGGACGGTTCGCGCGTCCATGTCGATGCCGTCGGCCTCGCCGAGCACCAGCCGGACCCGGGGCAGGGTGCCGGAGAGGGAGACGGTCACGCGGCGGGGTTCCAGGATCCCGGCGGCGACCTGGGGCAGCAGGGGCAGGTACAGGAAGTAGTCGGTCGGGTTGAGCAGGGTGATGTCGGCCTTGCCGCGGGCCTTTCGGGACAGTTCCTTGGCCGTCCGGTACCCGGCGAAGCCGGCACCGACGATCACGATGCGGGGTCGACTCACGGTTCGCCTCCGGGGCTGTCGCGTACCTCGGGAGCCTTCCGCGTCCCCCTGGCCGGGGAGCCCAAACGCCGGTTTCCGCATGGGTCGTCGGGTACTCGGACCGGGCCCACTGCTCATGGACCCGCCGGAGGTGCCCCCATGCCCGAATACGGCTATTTCCTGTCGTGCGAGGAGTTCGGTCCCGCGGAGCTGGTCGAACAGGCCCGGATGGCCGAACAGGCCGGATTCCGCTCGTTGTGGATCTCCGACCACTACCACCCGTGGAACGACGCGCAGGGCCAGAGCCCCTTCGTGTGGTCGGTGATCGGCGCGCTGTCGGAGGCGGTCTCCCTGCCCATCGAGACGGCCGTGACCTGCCCGACCGTGCGGATGCACCCGGCGGTGGTGGCTCAGGCCGCGGCGACCTCGGCGGTGATGACGAACGGCCGCTTCCGGCTGGGCGTCGGCTCCGGCGAGGCCCTCAACGAGCACGTCCTCGGTCATGTCTGGCCGCCCGCGCACATCCGGCTGGAGATGCTGGAGGAGTCGATCCAGGTGATGCGCCGCCTCTTCACGGGCGAGGAGGTCAACCATCACGGCACGCACTACACGGTGGAGAACGCCCGCCTCTACACGGTTCCCGACGAGCCCGTCCCCATCGACATCTCCGGCTTCGGGCCGGCGGCCACGGCGCTCGCGTCCCGGGTCGGCGACGGCTACATCACGATGATGCCGGAGGAGTCGATGGTCGAGCAGTTCCGCAAGGGCGGCGGCGCCGGGAAGCCGGTGAGCGGTGGGACGAAGGTCTGCTACGGCACGGACCGCGAGGAATGCGTCCGTACGGTCCGCAAGCTGTGGTTCAACCAGTTCCTGCCCGGTGAGATGGCCCAGATCCTGCCCTCGCCCAGCCACTTCGAGCAGTTGGAGCCGCTGGTCACCGAGGAGATGGTGACCGAGAAGTCGGTGTGCGGGGACGACGTCGACGAGCACGTCTCCGCGCTGAGCGCCTTCGCCGACGCGGGCTTCGACCGTGTCTACGTCAACCAGATCGGCCCGGACCAGCGCGGGTTCTTCGACTTCTACCGGACGAAGGTGCTGCCCCAGCTCCAGCAGGCGTGAACGGTGGGACTCGGTGGAGGAGCACCGGTGCTCCTCCACTTCACATCATGAGCCTGCTCAGCCCCGTCGGCGCAGCCGGGCCGTCACCGCGGCGAGCCCCCCGGCGGCGACCGCCGTGAGCACGCGATTGCGGTTCCGGGACATCCACTCCTGCGGGCTGGACGAAATGGCTTCCTCGTCGAACCGCCCGTGCGGTCCGTCCACGGGAGCCCACAGGTTCCCGGGACCGTCGTGCCGGCCCTCGTCCTGCTGTGCCTCGACGTTGGTGCGGGCGAGGTAGCGGTCCAGCAGCCCCGGCACGACCGCGTTGGCGATGAGGGTGGCCGCCGTCGATCCGCCGACCCAGTACTCCCGCCGCCGCGCGTGAGAGGCCGCGTGGACGACCGCGCGGGCGGCGATCTCCGGCTGGTACACCGGCGCCACCGGGCGGGCCCGGCCCGGCATCCGGTTCAACACCCAGTCGAACTGCGGGGTGTTGAGGCCTGGCATCTGCACCATTGTCGTACGGACACCGGTGCCCGAGTGCAGCAGCTCGCACCGCAGGGACTCGTTGAACCCCTGGATGGCGTGCTTGGCCCCGCAGTACGCCGACTGCAGGGGGATGCCCCGGTAGGCCAGCGCGGATCCCACCTGCACGATGGTGCCCCGGTCCCGCGGCAGCATGTGCCGCAGCGCCGCCCGGGTGCCGGACACATAGCCCAGGTACGTCACTTCGGTCACCCGGCGGTACTCGTCCGCGGTGATCTCGGTGAACGGCGCGAAGACGCCGGTGAAGGCGTTGTTGACCCAGACGTCGATGTGCCCGAAGGCGTCGACGACCTGCTGGGCCGCGTCGTCGACCGCCTTGGCGTCGGCCATGTCGACGCTCACGACGAGGGCTTCGCCGCCCGCCTGCCGTACATCGTCGGCGCCGGCCTCCAGGCCTTCGCGGCCCCGGGCCAGCAGGGCGACGCGGGCGCCCTTCTCGGCGAAGGCCCGGGCCGTGGCCCGTCCCACGCCGCCGGTGGCTCCGGTCACCACCACGACCTTGCCGTGCCTCAATCCTGGTTCCTTCTTTGCGTCGGGCACCTCGGGTCACGCCCGGTGGTGCGGCTGCTCGGGGTCGTTCCCGGCCTGCGTGGGCGTCGTACCGGGCGCCGGTGCGCCGGGGGCGACCGGCGGCATGGGCGGATACGGCGGGTTCGCCGGTGCCGTGCCGTCGGCGACTCGGCCTGCCGCGGCGTCCGCCTCCGGGCCGGCCGTCGGCCGGTGCGCGGAGGGCCTGGCCGCGCCGCGCAGCACATAGGCCACGGCGCCCAGGATCGCGCCGGTGATCAGCGCGGCGGCCCAGTCGGGCAGCCCGAGGCCCACGGCGAGTGCCACGGCCGCGCCCGCGTACAGGGCGACGGCGCCGGACGCGGCGTACAGCACGGCCGTACGGCGCTGCTTGCGCGTCTGCTCGCGCAGCTCCTCCCGCACGGTCTCGCGCGCCACCTGCGCCAGCTCGTCGACCAGATGCTTGTCCAGATGCTCCAGGTGATCCAAGCGCTCCATGGCCGCCGGGTACCCGCACGCCTGTGCGCATAACGCCGTCCTCAACCGCTCCGTGCCGTGCGCGTACGCACACCCGTGGCCGGGTCGGGAGGATCGCGTGAAACGATCTCCTCGGCCCGGCCGCCCGAACTAGGCTCGTCGGTATGGAGATTCTGGGAACCACGCTGCGCGTCTGCGTCGACGACCTGGAGAGCGCGGTCGTCTTCTACGAACGGCTGGCGGGCGCGAAGGCCCTCCGTTTCGAGCGGGCCGGCGTCCAGGTGGCCGCGGTGGGCTGCTTCCTGCTGATGAGCGGGCCCGAGGCGGAGCTGGAGGTGCTGCGCAAGGTCGCGGCGACCATCGCCGTGAAGGACGTCGACGAGGCGTGTCAGGTGCTCGGCGAGCTGGGTGCCCGCATCATCGCGGGCCCGGTACCGACGCCGGCGGGCCGCAATCTGATCGTGATGCATCCGGACGGGGTGGTGTACGAGTACGTGGACCGCAACGTCTCCTAGGCCTGCGCGAAGGCGTCCACGACGATGTCGGCGAGCAGGGCGCCCGCGGTGCCCTCGGGGTCGAGGTCGGGGTCGTAGATGGTGATGTTGAGGCCGACGCACGCGGGTGAGGCGAGCAACGGCCTGAGCAGTGCGACGAGTTGGCCGGGAAGCAGCCCGTCCGGGTCGGGGCTGTCGACGGCAGGCATGACCGACGGGTCGAGGGAGTCGGCGTCCAGGTGCACCCAGAACCCGTCGATCTCCGGGATCTCGAAGGCCTGGGCGGTGGCCCGGGCGAGGGCGTCCGCGCCCCACTCCCGGATGTCGTCGACGGTCACGACGGGGATCTTCAGGGCGGCGAGTTCGGCCCGGTCCTCCTCGAAGGCGTCGCGGATCCCGAAGAACCGCACGTCCTCGTCGCGCAGATAGGGCCTCAGTCCCTCCAGGTCCGTCAGGTCCTCCTGACCTCGCCCGGTGCCCAGCGCGACCTCCTCGCCGCCCGCAGCGCCGATCCGGTCGGAGTTGCCGGCGTGCCGGAAGTCCGGCGAGGCGTCGATCGCGGCGAGCCCGTACCGCCCGACGCGGCGCAGGGCGAGCGAGGCGCCGAGCTGGATGGAGCAGTCGCCGCCGAGGACGACGGTGAAGTCCCCGGCCCGCACATGGCGTTCGATGCGATCGGCGAGCCTGCGCGTGTACGAGGCGATGGCGGCGGCGTTGAAGACCCCGTCGCCCTCCTTCCAGTCCCCGCGGTCGTAGCGCGGCGGCACGACCACCCCGCCCTCCAGCGCGTGCAGTCTCTGCACGATCCGCTGCTCGCGCAGGGCGCCGGCGAGTTTGTGACAGCCGGGCACGGTGCCGGGGGCGGGCGGGCGCAGGCCGAGGTTGGAGGGGGCGTCCAGCACGACGATATTCCGCATGCGAGGCATCCTCGCCGACGTACAGTCGACCGTCCACGGAGATACGCGAGGGAGCGACAGTGAGTGAGCAGCACACCTACCGGGTGATCGTCCGGGGCACCTGGGACGGGCTCACCGAGGAGGCCCGCGCGCGGCTGCTCGCCGAGGCGCCGGAGCACGGCCTGACGAGCATGCGGTTCACCGAGGAGGGCTCGCTGTCGTACGAACCGGCACCGCTGAAGCACTTCTCCATGCGGTACGTCGTCGTCTCGGACGCGGCGGACGGCGAGGAGATGGCGGGCGCGATCGCGGAGGACCGCGCCGAGAGCGTGCTGCGGGAGTGCGGGTACGGTTTCCGCGATCTGAAATCGACGGTCACGGACCTCGACACCATGAAGGTCAACCGGAAGTCCGCATCTCGGCGGTGATCGCCCACCGCTCGTGGTCCCGCCACTCCCCGTCGACGTAGATCATCTTCGGGGAGAACCCCTCCAGCCGGAAGCCGCAGCTGCGGGCGAGGGCGATGGAGGCGGTGTTCCGGGGCTGGGCGTTGATCTCCAGGCGGTGCAGCCGCATCGGGCCGAAGGCGTGGCCGACCACGAGGTCGAGTCCCTCACGCATCAGCCCGCGCCCGGCGGCGTGCGCGAAGGCGCCGTAGCCGAGGGCCCCGCACTGGAAGCCGCCCTCGACGATGTTGTTGATGTTGATGAACCCGGCGATGGCCCCGTCGCCCCGCTCGCCGTCCTTCTCGCAGACGAGGAATCCCGCCTTGGTCCGGTCCTCGATCAGCCGGCCCGCGTAGGCGCTGTAGGCGGGGACGCTGTCCGGCGGGAACAGCCAGGGCCGGTGCAGGTCCTTGCTCTCGCGGGCCAGCGCGGCGAACTCGGCGCCGTCCTGGTGGGTGAAATGGCGTATGCCAACGCGGGGGCCTTCGGCGAGCCAGCGGGAAGCGGTGTGCGACATCCCGCAACCCTACGGTCCGCTAGGTGCGCCGCTTCATGAAATACGCCCCGCACAGAGCACCGATCAATCCGGTGGCGAGCAGCGCCGTCCACAACGGCATCGTCACGTCGGGGATCAGCAGCCTGATCTTCGTCTCCCGGGTGTTCTCGAAGATGAAGATCAGGGCGAGGACGGCGAGCAGCAGGACGATCGCCCTGGCCGGTGTCACCGCCCCGCTCCTGCCTTTGCCTGTGCCTGTGCCGCGCTCGGAGGTCTTCGGGCTCATGCGCCCAGGGTGAGCCCGAAGACCTGGTCACGCACGGTGAGGGCTGCCCTCCGGGTGACTCACCGCGTCGCCACGGGCAGCTCCAGCACCCCGGCCCTACGGGGCGCGCTCACCACGGTCACGGACTTGATCCCCCGGTTCCCGAAGTACGCGTCGTCGCTCGCCGCGATCACGAGCTGGAGCCGGTGTCCCTTCTCGTACCGGTGGACGACGCCCGGGAGGGTCACCGTGAACGGCTTCGTCACGTCGGGCACCCGGACCGGGGCCACGAGCCGGTGGGCGAGCGTCCTGGTGCCGTCGGGCGCGAGGTCGTAGATCTTGGCGAACAGGACCAGCTTGTCGGCCGCGTCGCCGGAGTCCTGGGTGCGCTCGGCCTCGGGGGACCTGACCTTGAGGGTGACCTTGGGGGCGCCGACGACGTCGAGGGTCCGGGTCAGTGGCGCGCTGGTCCAGTCGGCGTAGGTGCCGGCGGTGTCGTACGGCGCCGGGTCCGGGAGGCCGACGATGCCGGCCAGTGAACTCTCCGAATGGCTCGTGGGGGCAAGCTGGTTGCTGTACGACCGGCTCCCGCGCGCGACCTTGCGGCTGTTGTCGACGAGCTTGCCGTCGCCGGAGAGGTAGAGCCTGTGGCTGAGGGCGGGCAGGCGGCCGGCGGTGGCGTAGGTGCCGTTCGGGTCGGTGATCCAGTCGCGGTAGTAGGCGAAGGCCGGGCCGGTGTCGGTCTTCTTCTGCCGGTGCAGGTAGCGGTCGAACCAGGCGAGGATCCGCCGGCCGACATAGCTGGTCTCCAGGTTGCCCTGGGCGAAGTTGAGCTCACCGGCCGCCGGGTCGGTGACCCCTCCGCTGTGCCCCCAGGACTGCCAGATCATCTTGGCGGTCGTGCCCTGCGCCCTGAGCGTCTTGTACGTCGCCGTCGCCTCGTTGAGGTTGAAGAGGCTGTCGGCCTGCCCCTGGACCAGCAGGGTGGGTGCCGTGACGCGGCTCAGGTACGACACCGGCGAGACGCTGTGGGAGTAGTCGAGGAGCTCGGCCGTGCGGTCGGCCGGATAGGTCCCGGAGTTGAGGGTGCGGACGGTGTCGCAGGCCTTGGTGACGAAGTGCAGACAGCCGAGGGAGTTGATCCGGGTCGGGTCGAGGTTCGCCGCGGTCAGCGGCAGTCGCTCGCCGACGAGGTAGAAGCCGTTGGCCCACTGCCACTTGAAGGCACCCGGGACGCCTGTGCGGCCCGTCGTGTTGTTCGGGTCCAGGGAGTACGCCAGGTCGTTCCAGGTGATCATCGGCACCAGCGCGTCCACCCGGTGGTCCACGGCGGCGGTCGCCAGCTGGACGGCGCCGCCGTAGGAGCCGCCGATCATGCCGACGCGCGGGTCCCCGGGGCCGTCGAGGGTGACGAAGTCGGCCCTGGTCCCGTCATCGGCGGCGCGCTTGCCGGCCAGGAAGTCGATGAGCGCCGAGGCGGCCCTGGCGTCGATGCGGGGGTCGTCGAGGGAGATGAGACAGCCCGACCCGCCGAAGCCGAGCCCGGAGTAGGCGAGCGAGACATAGCCGCGCTGGGCGAAGGCCCTGGCGGTGGCGGCGGTGGAACCGTCGGACTTGCTGCCGCCGAAGCCGTTGGTGGTGAGCACGGCGGGTGCCCTGCCCACGCCGGAAGGGCGGTACAGGTCGGCGTCGACGGTGCAGGAGCGGCCGTCGGCCTGGACGGTGAACTTCAGTGCCGTGACGGTGTATTGGCCGTCCGCGGTGGCGGGAGCGGTGAGTGTGGCGCCGAGCAGGAGAGCGAGCGGAACACAGGATCCGAGCACACGACGGGACACAGGACCTCCACGCTGAGGACAACCCGACCTACCGACCGGTACGTACCGGTCGGTTGTCATGGTGTGACACGTGTCAGACAGGGTCAATCGCCGTGACGGGTGTTTCTGACAGAAGTTCAGCGAGCGGTGCTCATCGCAGGGCCGGTTCGTCGAGTGTCAACGTGCCCGCGTCGGCGTCGAGTTCGGCCGCCACCCCGAAGGGCACGGTCAACGCCCCCTCGCAGTGGCCGAATCCGAACTCCTCGACGACGGGCACTCCGAGACCACCGAGCCGGTCGAGCAGCAGCGCACGCACCCTCTCGTACGGATCGCACCTCTCCCACGACCCGAGGAGCACCCCACGCACCCCGTCGAGCCAGCCGGCGCGCAGGAGTTGGGTCAGATAGCGGTCGAGGCGGTACGTCTCCTCACCGACGTCCTCCAGACAGAGCAGCCCGCCGCGCGCACCCGTCCTGGCGTGCGCCGAGCCCAGTTCGGAGGCGAGCAGGCACAGACAGCCGCCGAGGGTGACACCGCGCGCCCGGCCGGGGACCAGGGCCGTGCCGCCGGAAGCGATCGTGCGGACCGTCTCCGGCGCGAACAGGGTCGCCTTCAGGTGCTCCTGGGCCCGTGCGTTCTTGATGAAGTCGGCGCCCGCGGCCATCGGCCCGTACAACGTGACCAGGCCGAGCCTGGCGGCGAACGCCTCGTGCAGCGCGGTGACGTCGCTGAACCCGACCAGCACCTTCGGCCCGGCCGCGCGCATCGCCTCCCAGTCGAGCAGTTCGACCATCCGCATCACGCCGTAACCGCCGCGGGCGCACAGCACCGCGTCCACGGACGGGTCGCACCAGGCGTTCTGGAGATCGGCCGCCCGGTCGGCGTCGGTGCCCGCGAGGTAGCCGAACTCGCCGTGCCGGTCCAGGACATGGGGCCCCGCCACGGGGTCGAGGTCCCAGCCGCGCAGTACGTCGAGTCCGGCCTGGAGCCGCTCCTCCGGTACGGGCCCGCTGGTCGCGACCACGGCCACGCGGGCGCCGGGTGCGAGTCTGGACGGCCTCAGCAGTGCTGTCACTTGGTGAGCTCCAAGGTCGGGACGCCGGGCGGGTTCAGCCCGAACACCTGGGCGTACAGGGAGAGTTCGGACTCCAGTGCCCGGGTCATCGTCTCGGCCCGCCGGAACCCGTGCCCCTCCCCCTCGAACGCGATGTACGCGTGCGGTACCTGGCGCCCCGAGATCCGGGAGAGGAACCGCTCGCACTGTGCGGGCGGGCAGATCACGTCGTCCAGGCCCTGGAGCAGCAGGAAGGGCACGGTGACCCGGTCGGCGTGCTCGACGGGTGAGCGTTCGGCGTATCGTCCGGGGACCTCGGCGAGCGGTCCGACCAGGCTCTCCAGGTACTGCGACTCGAAGTCGTGGGTCTCCCCGGTGCCCCAGCCCGCCAGGTCGAGGATCGGGTAGACGATCGTCCCGCAGGCGTAGACGTCGGTCACGGTGAGCGAGACGGCCGCGGTCCAGCCACCGGCACTGCCGCCGCGGACGGCCAGCCGGTCCCGGTCGGCGGTGCCCTCGTCGGCGAGGGCGAGCGCGACGGCCGCGCAGTCCTCGACGTCGACCACGCCCCACTGCTCGCGCAGCCGGTTACGGTACTCCCTGCCGTAGCCGGTCGAGCCGCCGTAGTTGACCTCGGCGACGCCGATGCCGCGGGAGGTGAAGTAGGCGATCGAGAGGTCGAGCACGAGCGGGGCGTGTCCGGTCGGGCCGCCGTGCGCCCACACGACGTAGGGCGGCAGCTCGCCGCCCGGCGCCACGTACCCGGGGTGGTGGGGCGGGTAGACGTGGGCGTGGATGTCCCGGCCGTCCGGTCCGGTGAAGGTGCGGATCTGCGGTTCGGGGTAGTGGACGGGGTCGACCGGGTCGTCGTGCCCGGCACCGATCACCCGGGCCCGGCCCGTGCGCGTGTCCAGCTCGACGACCTCGTAGGCGGTGCGCGGGCTGGCGCCGACGCCGACAACCCGCTCGCCGTGCACCGCGAGGGTGGGCGCGAACTCGGTCCAGGGGCCCGCCGCGTCGACGAGTTCACCGGTCTCGGGGTCGAGGATGCCGAGCGCGGTCGAGCCGCTGCCGTGCACGACGGCGATCAGACCGCTGTCCAGCGGGGCGAACCAGCGGTGGCCGAGCTTCCACAGGGCTCCGCCGAACTCCTCCTCGCGCGGGCAGAGTTGCTCGCCGTCGCGGTAGAGATTCCACCAGCCGGTGCGGTCGCTCGCGTACAGGAGACGGCCGTCGGGCGACCAGTCGGCCTGGGCAATGGACTCCTCCGGTCCGCCGGCCACCGTGCGGGGCTCCCGGAGCGTGCCCTGGTGGACCTCGGCGACGATCAGCTCCGTGCCGTCCCAGGGCATGCGCGGGTGGTCCCAGGCGAGCCAGGCGGCGCGTGAACCGTCGGGTGAGAGCCGGGGTCCGGTGACGAACCGGTGGCGGTCGTCGCTGAGTTCACGCACCGCGTCCCGGTCCTGTGCGGCCGAGCCGTCCAACGGCACCGCGGCGAGCACCCGGCGTACGTCGGTGGGCCCGTCGCCGGTGAACTCCTCCAGGACGCACCACACTTCGCCGAGGTCGAGCCTCACCTGCGGTTCCGCCCACCGGAGTCCGCCGCCCACCGGGGACACGGGGGTGAGGGGGCGCGGCTCGGCCCCGGGCTCGTACCGGTACAGCCGCTGGTCGGCGAAGTGCACGAACACCACGAGGGGTGCGCCGGCCATCACCGCACCGGCCCAGGGGTGACCGCCGTACTCGATGACCCGGCTGCGCACGTTCCACGGCGCGGGCAGCACCGACTCCTCCCGGCCGTCGGCGCGTCTGCGGACCAGGGTGCGGCGGCCGCCCTCGGCGGGCCGTGGTTCGGTCCACCACACCTCGTCCCCCACGAAGCCCAGCCATTCGGGGTGTCCGTCGTGCGCGGCCGCGAGCGCCGCATCGACGGGCGAGGGCCAGGAACCGTATGGCGACGTCTGCACGTTCTCCCCCATGGTGTTCAGGCTGTCCGCAGGAACCGGTCGAGTACCCGTACGCCGAAGTGCAGTGCCTCCACCGGGACGCGCTCGTCGACCCCGTGGAACAGGGCCTGGTAGTCGAAGCCCACCGGGAGCTTCAGGGGCGCGAACCCGTACCCGGTGATGCCGAGACGGGAGAACTGCTTGGCGTCCGTGCCACCGGACATGCAGTACGGCACGACGTGCCCCTCGGGCGCGAACTCCTCCACGGCGGCTCGCATACCGGCGTACGTCGGTGAGTCGACCGGAGCCTGGAGGGCGACCTCGCGATGGCTGAACTCCCAGTCCACGTCAGGCCCTGTGAGCTTGTCGAGGGTCTCGCGGAACTCGTCGTCGCCGCCGGGCAGACAGCGGCCGTCCACGTACGCAACGGCCTCCCCCGGGATGACGTTGACCTTGTAACCGGCGTCCAGCATGGTCGGGTTGGCGCTGTTGCGCACGGTCGCCTCGACCAGCTTGGCGGCGGGGCCCAGTTTCTCCAGCAGACCGTCCACGTCGGCGAGGTCGGTCTCGATGCCGTAGAGGGCGGCGAGTTCGGTGAGGGCGGCGCGGACGGTCGGGGTCAGCCGCAGCGGCCATTCGTGCTCGCCGATGCGGGTCACGGCGGCGGCGAGCCGCGTGACGGCGTTCTCCTTGTTGACCTTGGAGCCGTGTCCGGCGCGACCGCGTGCGGTGAGCTTCAGCCAGGCCGTACCGCGCTCCCCCGCCGCGATGGGGTAGATCTGCCGGCCCGCGCCGTCGTGGAAGGTGAACGCCCCCGACTCGCTGATCCCCTCCGTGCAGCCCTCGAACAGCTCGGGATGCCCGTCGGCGAGGAAGCCCGAGCCGTCCACGGCGCTGGCCTCCTCGTCCGCGGTGAACGCGATCACGAGGTCCCGCCGGGGCCGTACGCCCCGCCGGGCCCAGCTCCGCACGACGGCCAGGATCATCGCGTCCATGTTCTTCATGTCGACCGCGCCGCGCCCCCAGACGACCCCGTCGCGGATCTCCCCGGAGAAGGGGTGCACGCTCCAGTCCGCGGCCTCGGCGGGCACGACGTCCAGGTGACCGTGGACGAGCAGCGCGTCCGCCGACGGATCGGTGCCCTCGATGCGGGCGACGACGTTCGTACGGCCCTTGGTGCGCTCCAGCATCAGGGGCTCCAGGCCGGCTCCGGCCAGCTGCTCGGCCGCGTACTCGGCCGCGGGGCGTTCCCGGCAGTCGCCGCCGCCCCGGTTGGTGGTGTCGATACGGATGAGGTCGGAGGTGAACCGGACGACCTCGTCCAGTGCCTGCTGGTCAGCCATACTGCTCCTCCACGGCGGCCGAGACGATCGTCGTGACCGCCTTGAAGGTACGAATTCCCTCGTACATGGTCTCGTGGGTGTACGCCACCCTGCGCGCCCCGATCCGCTCCACGCCCGGCACGACGGTCGCCGCCATGGCGAGGTGCTCGGCGTCGAACTCGACGGCGATCGTGAACGGCCCCGCCTGGACCGGCTCCTGACGGACCGCCAGCCGGGCCGCCTCCTTGGCCGCGGCCCGGATGTCGGCGGCCGTGCGGGCCGGTGTACGGCACACGGCGGCATAACGCGAGACATGGTCCTTCACGGCGACCTTCAGCGCCTCGGGGGCGTAGCCGAGGGCGTCCTCGCAGGCCACGTCGTCCCCGGTGACCAGGACGACGGGGATGCCGTACTCGGCGACCACGTGCGCGTTGAGGTACCCCTCGCTCGCGGGTACGTCGTTCAGCCACACCCCGGTGATGGAGTTGGCGAGGTAGGTGTGGGCGAGGACGCCCTCCTGGCCCGCGCCCGCGTGGTAGCCGAGGAACGCGATGCCGTCGACGTCGCCGTGTTGGACACCCTCGACCATGGACAGCGACTTGTGCCGCCCGGTGAGCATCTGCGCGCGCTCGTCGAGCCGCTCCAGGAGCAGGTTGCGCATGGTCCAGTGGGCCTCGTTGACGAGTACCTCGTCGGCGCCCCCGTCGAAGAAGCCCAGCACGGCGGCGTTCACGTCCGAGGTGAACATCGACCGGCACCGCTCCCACTGCGGCGTCCCCGGCAGCACGTCGGCCGGCCAGGTCACGCCGGTGGCGCCCTCCATGTCGGCGCTGATGAGGATCTTCATGGTCCGCCACGTTACGCGTCGGAGAGGTTTACGTCGCCCGCACATGGTGAGGCGAGCAGAATGCCGCCCACCCCCGCCTCACAGCCAACTCATGGAAGACGCGTATCCTCCCTCGCGGGTTCCACAGGAGACGGACAGGGAGAAGCGTGAGCGACACCGCACGGCCCGCAGAGGCGGCACAACGGACGACCGCGGCCACCACGCCGGGGCCCCCGCCCGGACGTCCGAAGCAACGCGACGCGTTCTTCGACAACGCCAAGTACCTCGCGATCGTGCTGGTCGCGATGGGGCACGCCTGGGAACCCCTGCGCTCCGACAGCCGTGCGGTCACCGCGCTGTACACGGTCGTCTACGCCTTCCACATGCCGGCGTTCATCATCGTCTCGGGCTACTTCTCGCGCTCCTTCGACGCGAGCCCGGCGAAGATCAAGCGTCTGATCACCGGGGTCGTCGTCCCTTACGTCGTCTTCGAGACGGCGTACACCTTTTTCACCCGGTGGTCCGACGGTGTCCCGGATCGGGCGGTCAGCCTGCTGGACCCGCTGTATCTGACGTGGTTCCTGGCCGCGCTGTTCATCTGGCGGCTGACCACGCCGATCTGGCGGAGCGTGCGGTGGCCGCTGCCGATCGCCCTCGCGATCGCCGCGCTCGCCACCCTCAGCCCGTCCATCGGCCATGACCTCGACCTCCAGCGCACCCTGCAGTTCCTGCCGTACTTCGTGCTCGGTCTGTGTCTGCGCCCCGAGCACTTCTCGCTGGTGCGGCAGTGGCGGGTGCGGCTGGCGGCGGTGCCGGTGTTCGCGGCGGCGCTGGTGTTCTCGTACTGGGCGGTGCCGCGCATGGACTACGCGTGGTTCTTCCACCGCGACGCCGCCGAGCACTTCGGCGTGCCGGACTGGTACGGGCCGCTCATGACACTGGCCCTCTTCGGCTGCTCGCTGGTGCTGGTCGGCTGCTTCCTCTCCTGGGTGCCGGGGCGCCGGATGTGGTTCACGACGCTGGGCGCGGGCACGCTCTACGGCTATCTGCTGCACGGTTTCGTCGTCCAGGCCGGCAAGCACTGGGACTGGGCGGGTCACGCGTGGGCGCGCACCCCGCTCGGCGCGATCGCCGTCACTGTCGTCGCCGGCGTCGTCGTGACCGCCCTGTGCACCGCGCCCGTCCGGCGGGTCTTCCGGTGTGTGATGGAGCCGAGGATGGAGTGGGCGTTCCGAAGGACGTCGTCCGCCACCGGCGGGGTGCCCGCACAGGTGCGCCGATAGCCGATAGGGCGCGCGGGCCGAAGCTGGTGGGTCAGGTGGCCGCGGCGGAGCAGGGGGTGGCCGTCACAGGTGCTCCCCCGGCCCCGCCCGGGCGTCAGGCGGAGCGGCCCACCACCCACCACTTCGACGGCAGTTCGATCCGAGTGCCGTCGGCCCGGTACTCGGTGGTGACGAGCGGCAGTTCACCGCTCGCCACGACGGTGAGCCCGGCCGCTCCGAGGTACACCGGCACCGCGTCGTCGGCCACCTCACCGGGGGCGATGCCGTGCTGGAAGACGGGTGCCAGCTTCGCGGGCGGCCCGTCCGGGCTCTGCGCGAGGCCCATCAGGATGGGCTTGGCGGCCTCGGAGAGCTCGACGAGGAAGGCCCGGCCGCGCTCTCCGACGAGGGTGGCGACCCCGTCGACCATCTGCTGCCGGTCCTCGGGCGCGGCCTGGTGCAGTACGCCCCGCATATAGACGTTGGCGTCGCCGAGTTCGGCGTGCAGGTTCTCCGGCTCGCCCTTGTCCGAGGCGTCCAGCAGGCGGTACGTCACCTGCGCGTCGGGGTCGGCGTCACGCGCGTGGTCGAGGGCCGCGGCGGACAGGTCTACCCCGATCACCTGGGTGAAGTGGGCGGCGAGGAAACGGGCCTGGGTGCCGTTCCCGCAGCCCAGGTCCACCAGCGGCAGCCCGGGATCGACCAGCAGGGGCTCGAAGTGGGCGAGGTGGACACCAGAGGTCAACACCGGCTCCGCATCCCAGAACACGGCCCCCTGCCGCCCCGGAGCATCCCGCCAGAACCCCTCCCAGGACTCCCGGTAACGACTTGTCACGCTCATGCCCAACTCCCCAGGATACGAACACAACCCGCCAAAGTGACAGGCCAGTACGGTGTATCGCGCCGGGGTCACACGGACAAGCGCGTGGCGCAATCCTTCACGCCCAGTTCGAGAAACACGCACCCCGGCGGGGGCGCCGATCAGCGGCGGGGCAGGGTCAGTTCGAACCAGACGGTCTTCCCGGCCTTCGTACGGCTCGCACCCCACTCACGTGCCAGGGTGCTCACCACACGCAGCCCCCGCCCCTGCTCGTCGCCGGGGCCCGCGCTGAGCAGGGTGGGCAGGTCGTGGTCGTCGTCGTCCACCTCGCACAGCAAGGTGTCGCCCCGCACCAGCCGCAGTTCCACGGGCCGACTGTGCGAGTGCCGCACCGCGTTGGTCACCAGCTCGCTCACCAGGAGTTCCGCGGTCCCGGCCGGTTTCGCCAGCCCCCAGTCGTGCAGCTGCTCCCGCACCACCGCGCGGGCACGTCCCACCTCGGCCGGATCGAGCGAGATCCGCCACTCGGCCACGTCGTCCGGCTCGATGCCGTTGAGCCGGGCCATCAGAAGGGCCACGTCGTCCTTGCGGCCGCCCTCGGGGTTGAGCGCACGGATGATCGCGTCGCAGGCGTCGTCCATCGACACGGCCGGGTGCGCGGCCGACTCGGTGAGGGTCGCGAGCCCCACCCCGATGTCCTCGCCCCGCACCTCCACCAGCCCGTCGGTGCACATCAAGAGCCGGTCACCGGGCTCCACTCGTACGCGTACCGCCTCGAAGGGCACCCCACCGACGCCGATGGGCGCACCGGTGGGCAGGTCGAGCAGCTCGCTGCGCCCGTCACGGGCCCGCACGATCACCGGCGGGATGTGGCCCGCGTTGGCGAGGTGGAGTTCGCTCGCGATCGGGTCGTAGACGGCGTAGAGACAGGTCGCGAGGTAGGTGTCGCCGAGACGCTGGGCGAGGTCGTCGAGGTTGCGCAGCAGCTGCGCGGGCGGCAGGTCAAGCGCGGCCATGGTCTGCACGGCCGTACGCAACTGCCCCATCATGGCGGCCGAGTTGAGCCCGTGCCCCATGACGTCGCCGACCACCAGGGCGGTCCGCGCACCGGGCAGTTTGACCGCGTCGAACCAGTCGCCGCCGACGCGTCCCAGGAGCGTGCCCGGCAGATAGCGGGTGGCGATGTCGCAGCCCGCCACGCGCGGCGGGATGTGCGGCAGCATGCTGTCCTGGAGGGTCTCGGCGACGGACTCCTGGAAGGTGTACATGCGCGCGTTGTCGAGCACGAGGCCTGCTCGGGCGGCGAGTTCGGCGCCGGTGACCCGGTCCATGTCGTTGAACTCGACGCGCTCGGGGTGGCGCAGCAGGATCATGAAGCCGAGGACGACGTTACGGGCCTTGAGCGGTACGACCAGCATGGAGCGGCCGGTGATCAACGGCCGGATGTCGCGCTTCTCGAACTGCGAGGCGATCGCGTGCCCCATCTGCTCGCTGATGCGCGGCACGAGGACGGGTTCGCCGGTCGTCATGCACTGGAAGAACGGCGTGTGCGCGGGGAACGGCATGGCCTCCCCGACCGGCACGACGTCGTCCCAGCGGCCGGGTTCGTCGGTGTGTTCTAGGGCGACCCGGTGCCACATGGTGGTGGTGTCCGGCACGCCGTCGGGGAACCCCTCGCCGGCGACGACCTGTTCGCGCAGATAGGTGCCTGCGACGTCGGTGAAGCGGGGCACGACGGCCCTGCTGACCTCGACGATGGTCCGGGACAGGTCGAGGGAGGTGCCGATCTTTCCGCTGACCTCGTTGAGGAACTCCAGTCGCTCGCGCACGGCGACGTACTCGAGGTCCTCGCCCTCGTCCAGGTCGTCCTTCGGTACGGGCGCTCCCTGGGCGACCGCCCTGGCCGCCCGCTCACGGCGGGCCTTGCGCTCGGCACGGCGGGGAACGCCCCAGTCGGGGGTGACGGGCACCCGGTCGTTCTGGCTGAACTCCAGGACGGGATAGCCCAGTTCGAGGATCTGCGCGACGATGCGGGCGCTTTCGCCGACGCTCATGCTGGGCAGGATCTCGGGGAGCCGGCGGGCGAGTTCGTCGGCGCCCGGGAAGTCGGTGTGCAGGGCGAAGGCGGGCCCGATGCGCTCGAAGCCCGTGGCGCCCTCGTCCAGGTCGGGGTCCCGGTGGAGCCCGGCCGCGTCGGCGGCGAGGACCAGCAGGCGCTCCCGGCCGGGGCCCACCAGCGGGTAGGCCCACCACAGGACGTCGACGCGGTCGTCCCCGGGGACGGTCAGGCGGGCGCGTCCCGCGGCCGGGTAGGAGAGTCCGCCGTCGAGGGACGACTCCAGGTCGGGTCCGAGCCCGTCGTAGGCCGCGTGCCCGTCGTAGGACGCGGTGTCCTCGGCGTCGGGCAGCGCTCCGGAGACGGGCAGCAGGTCGACGGCCGTGCGGCCGATGGCCTCGTCCCGGTCGACGCCGAACAGCCGGCGGGCGCCGCGGCTCCAGTGGGACACCAGGCCGTCGCGGTCCACCACGACCACCGCCAGTGGGACACGGCCGGACGCGGCGGATCCGTCCGCCGCGCCGTTCCCAGCTCCGCGGCTGGGAGGCGTGCCCCTCTCGGTGCCATGGTCCATGGCCCAGGCCCTCTCTCCGCAAGATCTGTGCCGCCTGTTCCACCGTACGGCGCCGGTCGGTCACGGTGTGCCGCAATGCGTGAATTGGCCCGGACCGGCTCGCACCGGCGCGCGCCCCCGCTCCAGCCTGCCGTGCGGACGCCCCGGTCAGGGGCGTGGAGCGGCGTCTGACGGACTTTCAGTCCTCGTGCCCGAGCCGCAGATCCCGCTCCGTGCGGCCGCCTCCGGCCAGCTGGAGCACGGTGGCGACGGGCGGGTAGCCGGCGGCGATGACGGTGTACTCGCCCGAGGACAGGTCGGCGAAGCGGAAGGTGCCGTCGAGGCCGGTGGTGAGGGTGTGCACGACGTTGCCGGCCGGGTCCAGGAGCGTCACGCGCGCGTCCTCGACGGGACGGTCGCCGCCGGCCCGCACGGTGCCGCGCAGCACCGCGCCGCCGGTGAGTTCGACGTCCTGGCGGGTCTCCCGGGAGGCCCGGACGGTCACGGGGAGCGCGGTGGGGCGGAAGGCGGCCGCGCTCGCGGCGAGGGTGTACTCCCCGGCGACCAGTTCGGTGATGGCGAAGGCGCCCTCGGGTCCGCTGCGGGTGGTGGCCAGGACGTCGCCGTGCGCGTCGGTGAGGGTGACGGTGGCGCCCGGCACGGGGGTGCCGTCGGCGGTCCGCACCCTGCCCGCGAGCCGTCCGGCGCCGCCGAGGACGACGTCCAGTTCGACGGGGTGCTCGCCGATCGTCACCGACACGGCCTGCGGCTGGTGTCCGCCGGCGGCCGCGATCAGCACGTACGACCCGGAGCCGGGCGCCGGCAGCGTGTACCGCCCGTCCTCGCCGCTGGCACTGCGGCCGATCTGCACTCCGGCCACGTCGATGAGGGTGAGCGCGGCCCGGGGTACGACGGTCCCGTCGAAGTGCCGCACGGTGCCGCGGACGGGCGTCGTGGCCGCGTACGACGACCGGGCCTGCGGGATCGGGGTGTTCACCGGCGCGGTCTCCGTCTCGGGCGCGTTGTGGGCCACCAGCGGTTTCTCCTTGAGGAAGAAGGCGATGAACAGGCCGAGGACGAGCACCGGGACGAGGTAGAGGAAGATCCCCGGCATGGCGTCGGCGTAGGCCCGGACGTAGCCGTCGCGCAGCGCCGGGGGCAGGGTGCGGACGAGCTGCGGGGTGATGGCCTCGGGGTCGGGCAGTCCGGCGGCGGCGGGCAGTCGGTCGGTGAGCGCGTGGGCGAGCCGGTCGGCGAACAGGGTGCCGAAGACCGCCGCTCCCACGCTGCCGCCGATCTGCCGGAAGTAGGTGTTGGCACTGGTGGCGGTGCCGAGGTCGGCGGGGTGCACGGAGTTCTGCACGGCGAGGACGAGGACCGGCATCACCATGCCGATCCCGGCGCCGAGGACGGCCATCCAGACGCTGTAGTGCAGGCGGGGCGTGTCGGCGTCGAGGTGGGACAGCAGCCACATGCCGACGACGGCGAGGGCGCTGCCGAGGACCGGCCAGATCTTGTAGCGGCCGGTGTGGCTGATGAGCTGTCCGGCGACGACGGAGGCGCCGACGATCCCGGCCATCATGGGCAGCATCAGCAGCCCGGACTCGGTGGCGCTCGCGCCGTCGACCATCTGGAGGAAGGTCGGCAGATAGCCGGCCGCCCCGAAGAGCGCGACCCCGATCACCAGGCCCACCAGGGCGGTGACGTCGAAGACGGAGTCCCTGAACAGCCGGAGCGGGATGAGGGGTTCGGCGGCGAAGTGCTCGGCGACCAGGAAGAGTGCGGCGGATACGGCCGCCCCGGCGCCCAGGCCGAGGACGACCCGGGAGTCCCAGGCGTACTCGGTGCCGCCCCAGCTGGTCAGCAGGACCAGGCAGGTGGAGGCCGCGGCGAGCAGCAGCGCGCCGAGGACGTCGAACCGGGGCTTGGCCGTGGGCCTGGGGAGTTTCAGTACGGCGGTGACGACCGCCAGGGTCAGCAGGCCGAAGGGCACGTTGACGTAGAAGCACCAGCGCCAGGAGAGGTGGTCCGTGAAGTAGCCGCCCAGCAACGGGCCGGCGACGGAGGCGAGTCCGAAGGCGGCGCCGATCAGGCCCATGTAGCGACCGCGCTGCCGGGGCGGCACGATGTCGGCGATGATCGCCTGCACGCCGATCATGAGGCCGCCCGCGCCGACGCCCTGGACCGCGCGGAAGGCGATCAGCTGGTCCATGGTCCGGGCCCGTCCGGCCAGCGCGGAGCCGATGACGAAGACGACGATCGCGAACTGGAAGACGCCCTTGCGGCCGAGCAGGTCGCCGAGTTTGCCGTAGACCGGCAGTCCGATCGTGGCGGTGAGGAGGTAGGCGGTGATCGCCCAGGACATCCTGTCCAGGCCGTGCAGTTCACCGACGATCCTGGGGAGTGCGGTGGCGACGATCATCTGCTCCAGCGCGGCGAGAAGCAGCGCGAGCATCAGCCCGAAGAAGATCAACCGCACCCGGCGTGGGCCGAGTTCGACGGTGGGGGCGGGGGCCTCCGGGGGCGCTTCGGCCCGTTCCTCGTACACCGGAGCCGTCACGCCCACGTCCCGCTCCCCTCGTCGCACCTGCCACGCATTTCCCGCATAAGGCGACAACTACGAGCAAGCGCGACGAGTTACGGCACACCGGTGGGTCGTACGGAGATCCACTCGATCCGGTGACCGGGAGCAACGTCCGCCGGGCGGCGGGGACTTACTTCTCGACCTCGGTGGCGAGCCGGTCGAGGAGGGTGTCGTAGATCCGGCCGAGACCCTTGGGTGCGAAGGTCCGCTCGAAGAAGCCGCCGATGCCGCCGGCACCGTCCCAGGTGGTGGTCACGACGACCCGGGACTTGCCCTCGCCGGCCGGGGTGACCCGCCAGGTGGTGACCATGGAGGAGTTGCGGTCCTTCTCGACGAGCTCGCCGTCGGTGGGCTCGGTGACCTCCAGGAGGCAGTCGCGCACGCGCTTGCTGGTGGCCTGGAGCTTCCAGTGGACGAGGGTGCCCTCGCCGTCGCCGCCCTCGCGCACCTCGTACTCGCTGAACTGCTCGGGCATCACCTTCGCGCGCGTGCCGTTGTAGTCGGCGACGGCGTCGAACACCTTCTCCGCGTCCGCCGCGACGATCCGCTCCGTAGTGGCCTCGACCTGCGCCATCGACTTCCTCCAGGACTTCGGGTTCTCGGGTTCTCCGGCTGGGGGCAAGCCAACCACCCCCGCCCGCAGGCCCCCAAATCGGGGTTGCACAAGAATTCGAACAAGTGTTTCACTCGAAGGGCAGTGCTACCGAGGAGGCCTCATGCGCTGGGAGAACCTCACCGGCTCCGCCGAACACGGACGGGCCGACGCCGCCCTGTTCGGCGCCGACGCGGTGGTCAGCCGTACCTTCGACACACCCGAGTTCGCCGGGATCACGTTCCACGAGATCCGGGCCCGTTCGATCATCAACCGGGTGCCGGGCGCCTCCCGCATGCCCTTCGAGTGGACCGTGAACCCCTACCGGGGCTGCACGCACGCGTGCGTGTACTGCTTCGCCCGCAAGACGCACAGCTACCTTGACCTGGACACGGGGATCGACTTCGACTCGCAGATCGTGGTCAAGGTGAACGCGCCGGAGCTGCTGCGCCGCCAGCTGGGTTCGCGCCGCTGGACCGGTGAGCACATAGCGATGGGCACCAACGTCGACTGCTACCAGCGCGCGGAGGGCCGCTACCGGCTGATGCCGGGCATCCTCGCCGCCCTGCGCGACCACGCGAACCCCTTCTCGATCCTGACGAAGGGCACGCTGATCCTGCGCGACCTGGACCTGCTGAAGCAGGCAGCCGAGGTGACGGACGTCGGCATCTCCGTCTCGGTCGGCTTCACCGACCCCGAGCTGTGGCGCACCGTCGAGCCGGGCACACCCGCTCCGGAGCGGCGTCTGGAAGCGGTGCGGACGCTGGCCGAGCACGGCATCGGATGCGGGGTCCTGATGGCGCCGGTGATCCCGTTCCTGAGCGACAACCCGGCACAGCTGCGGGCCACCGTGCGCGCGATCGCCGCCGCGGGGGCCACCTCCGTGACCCCGCTGGTGCTGCATCTGCGGCCGGGCGCCCGGGAGTGGTTCATGGCCTGGCTGGACCGGGCGCACCCGCATCTGGTGCGCCGCTACGAGCGGCTGTACGCGGAGGGCACCTACGCCCCGAAGTGGTACCAGCGCCGGATCACCCGTCAGGTCCACGAACTGGCCCAGGAGTACGGCATCGGACCCGCGGGCGCGGGGATGCCGCGGCGGATCCGGGAGCCGGAGGCCGAGCCGATGTCCGAACCGACCCAACTCACGTTGATCTGAGAGCGTTCGAGCGCATCGGACGGCCCAATCGGGTCAAGTATTGTCAGAACAGGTTCTTCCGGACGTGCTTTCCGGGACGATGCCGCGTGGGCCGTGACCCTCGCGGCCCGAATCCCTCCGTCCTGGGAGGACTTCATGAGAAAACGCGCAGCCGTCCTGTGCGGTGCCGCGGTCGTCATGGCCGGAGCCCTCACCGCCGTCCCCGCCGACGCCGGCACCACACAGGCCGCCCACTCCGCCTCAGCCGCGCGACTCGCCTGGAAGAAGTGCGGCACCACCAACTACCCGACCCTTCAGTGCGCGTCCCTCGAAGTGCCGCTCGACCACGCGAGCCCGCGCGGGAAACAGATCACCCTCGCGCTGTCCCGCGTCCCGCACACCGCGAAGAAGTACCAGGGCCCGCTGCTGGTCAACCCCGGCGGCCCCGGCGGCAGCGGTCTGACCTTCGCCGGGTTCATCGCCTCCGGCCTGCCCAAGGCCGTCGCGGCCCGGTACGACGTCATCGGCTTCGACCCTCGCGGTGTGGGCAGGAGCAAGCCCGCCCTCGACTGCAAGCCGGGCCACTTCAACCCGGTGCGCCCGGACTCCGTGCCGAGCACCCCCGCAATCGAGAAGGCCAACCTCAAGCGCGCCCAGTCCTTCGCCGCCGCCTGCGGCCGCAAGTACGCGAGCGTGCTGCCGTACATCGACACCATCAGCGCCGTGCGGGACATGGACTCGATCCGCCGGGCGCTCGGCGCCGAGAAGATCAACTACTTCGGCTACTCGTACGGCACCTATCTGGGCGCGGTCTACGCCAAGCTCTTCCCGCACCAGGTGCGCCGCCTGGTCCTGGACTCGATCGTCGACCCGACCGGCGTCTGGTACGACGACAACCTCGCCCAGGACTACGCCTTCAACGACCGGCACCGCGCGCTCATGGCCTGGATCGCCAAGTACGACGCGACGTACAAGCTCGGCACCGATCCGGAGAAAATCGAGGCCAAGTGGTACGCGATGCGGGCGGCCCTGGCCAAGAAGCCCGCGGGCGGCAAGGTCGGCCCCTCGGAGCTGGAGGACACCTACATCCCCGGCGGCTACTACAACGGCTACTGGCCCTATCTCGCCGAGGCGTTCTCGGCGTACGTGAACGGCAAGAACGCCGACCCGCTCGTCGAGGCGTACGAGAACTTCGGCGCCGTCGACGCGTCCGGGGACAACGGCTACAGCGTCTACACGTCCGTGCAGTGCCGTGACGCCGCCTGGCCGCGCGACTGGAACCAGTGGCACAAGGACAACTGGGCCGTGTACAAGGAGGCCCCGTTCATGACCTGGAGCAACGCCTGGTACAACGCGCCGTGCGCGTTCTGGCCCACGGACACGCTCGACCCGGTGAACATCGCCAACGGCAAGCTGCCGCCGGCGCTGCTCTTCCAGGCGACGAACGACGCGGCCACCCCGTACCAGGGCGGCGCGACGGTCCACCGCCTGCTGGCCGGCTCCAGCCTGGTCGTCGAGCAGGGCGGCGGGAACCACGGCATCACGCTGAGCGGGAACACGTGCCTGGACAAGTACCTGGCCGCGTATCTGACCGACGGCACTGTGCCCCGCGGCCACGGCGAGGCCGACGCGGTGTGCAAGGCGATGCCCGATCCCAAGCCGCTGAGTTCCAAGGCCGCGTCCACGTCCTCGCGCGGCTCGGCCCTGCACGGGCTGCTCGGCTTCCGCAGCTGAGCGCCTGAGGCTCCGTCGGGGACGGGCGTTGTCAGTGCCGTGGTCCACCATGGACGCATGAGTGAGCTGACCAGGATTCCCGCCCCCGCCGGGGTCGCCCCCGCGGCCCAGTACTCCCACGTGGTGCTGGGCCGCGGGCGTTTCGTCGCAGTGTCGGGCCAGGTCGCCCTCGACGAGGACGGCAGGCTCGTCGGCGAGGGCGACGCCGCCGCCCAGGCCCGCCAGGTCTTCGAGAACCTCCGCCGCTGCCTGACCGCCGCCGGAGCGGACTTCGGCGACGTCGTCAAACTCACCTTCTTCGTCACGGACATGGCCCACATGCCGGCGATCCGGGCGGCCCGCGCCGAGCACATACCCGACGACCGCTTGCCCGCGGCCTCCGCCGTGCAGGTCGCCGGGCTGGTGCGGCCGGAGTTCCTGATGGAGATCGAGGCGTTCGCGGTGATCGGCGGGTAATTCGGAGGCCTCCTGGGGCGGACGCTGCCTAGGGTTCCGACATGGACGCCCCTCTCCTCATCCGCGAGATGACCCTCGACGACTGCGACCGTGTCTCGGAGATCCGGATCGGGGGCTGGCAGAGCGGGTACCGCGGCCTCATGCCCCAGCCGTTCCTCGACGCGCTGAGCGTGCCGGCGGACGCCGAGCGCCGCCGCGCCCGTTTCGGACAGGGCGGCGGCCGCGTGGTGGATCTGGTCGCCGAACGGGACGGCGAGATTCTCGGCTGGGCCTGCCACGGCCCCTACCGGGACGGTGAACTGCGCACCGAGGACGCCGAGTTGTACGCGATCTACGTCGACGCACAGCGGTTCGGGACCGGCATCGGACGCGCCCTGCTCCAGGAGTCCGTACGCCGCACCTCGGCCGCCGGGCACCCCCGCATGCTCCTGTGGGTCCTCAAGGGCAACACGCGCGCCCGGCGCTTCTACGAACGCCAGGGCTTCGCGGCAGACGGCGCCGAGGAGCCCTTCGAGGTGGACGGCGTTCCGGTGCCGGAGGTGCGGTACACCAAGGCGCTCACTCCCTGACCTCGCGCCGCGGCCGCGGGATCCTCGCCAGCGCCCGCACCGCCTCCTCCGCGAGCGAGGGATGCGCGAGTGCCTCGTTCAGTACGGGCCGGGCCCGGGCGTCGGCCAGGGCGCCGAGGCCCTCCACGCAGGCGAGTGCCACGCGGCGGTACGGGTCGTGCGGGCGCAGCCGGCGTTCCAGCGTGGTGATCAGGGCGGGCACCGACTCGGGGGCGCGCAGTTCGGCCAGCAGCCGGACCGGATGCAGGGCGTAGGCGACCCGGAGTTCGTTGGTGGCCAGGGTGGCGGCAGCGCGGGCCGTGCGCGGGTCTCCCAGCCGGGCGAGGGCGTAGGCGGCGGTGGCACAGCGCGGCGGGTCGCGGTGGTTCAGCAGCAGGACGAGTGCCTCGAAGGCCCGGCGGTCCCCCGCGAGCCCGAGCCGGAACGCGGCCAACTCCCGGGCCCACAAAGGTTGTCCGGGCTCGGTGAGCACTCCGGCCAGCTCATCGCGGTCCTCGGTGTCCACAAGTCGCTCGTAGGCGGCCGATGCTCCCGACTCCTGCCGTAAGCGCTCCGTGAGCGATCGCAACTCTTCGTCCATGAACCCGAGGTTAGGGGGCTCGCCGGGGGCGCGGGACGTACATCACAAATCCGGGGGCTGGCGCGCTCGTTACCCACCGGTTAAGCTCAGACGAGCGAGTTACCCACTCGTGGAACTCCTTGCGGTGGCCTGGTGACGCAGCCGCCGCGAGAGCTGTCGGTTCGGTGCCTCAGGTACCGCAGTACTCAGTGCGACCCGGCTTGGGACAGGGCCGGTCGGCTTCCACCGTTCTCCGGGCGTGTGCACGCCCGCGACGACGGCCCGGGCGTGTGCGCCAGCAGCCCGGCACCACCCGCATTCCGCAGTTCCTCACGCACCCGGTGCGCCTGTCGGCGTACCGGGTCGCGTTCCCAGTCGTCACCCTCATTCCTGGAGTTCCGCGATGGCCACTCCCCTGTCCGACCCCTCTTCGTCCCCGCTCCAGACGATCGCCGTCGTCGGCCTCGGCACCATGGGCACCGGCATCGCCGAGGTCCTCGCCAAGGCCGGCCGCGAGGTCGTCGGCATCGACGTCGGTGAGGCGCAGACCGCCAGGGCCGTCGAGGCCCTGGAGACCGCGACCGCCCGTGCCGTGGAGCGCGGCCGGCTCACCGAGCAGGAGCGCGCCGACGTCCTCGCCCGCTTCCGCACCTCCACCGACCTGCGGGCCGCGGCCGACGCCGACCTCGTCATCGAGGTGGTCCCGGAGTCGTACGAGATCAAGCACCAGATCTTCCGTGAGCTCGACGGGATCGTGCGCCCCGAGACGATCCTCGCGACCGGCACCAACGCCCTGTCCGTGACCCGGCTGGCCGCCGACTCGGCCCGCCCCGAGCGCGTGCTCGGCCTGCACTTCTTCAACCCGGCGCCCGCGATGAAGCTCGTCGAGGTCGTCTCCTCGGTGCTCACCGCGCCGACGGCCGTCACCGCGGTCACCAACCTCGCCCTCGACCTCGGCAAGGAGCCCGTCGCGGTCGGCGACCGGCCCGGTTTCGTCGCCGACGGGCTGCTGTTCGGCTACCTCAACCAGGCAGCCGCCATGTACGAGGCGAAGTACGCCTCCCGCGAGGACATCGACGCCGCGATGCGGCTCGGCTGCGGCCTGCCCATGGGCCCCCTCGCCCTGCTGGACCTGATCGGCGTCGACACCGCCCGCACGGTCCTCGACGCCATGTACGCCGAGTCCCACGACCGGCTGCACGCCCCCGCCCCGATCCTCAAGCAGCTCAGCGAGGCGGGCCTGACCGGCCGTAAGTCGGGACGCGGCTTCTACACCTACGACGCTCCGGGCAGCGCGACGGTGGTGCGGGACGCGCTGACGCCCCTGGAGAGTGCCGCGCGGGTCCCGGGCCGCGAGGTCCGCTCCGTCGGGGTCGCGGGCTCCGGGACCATGGCGTCCGGCATCGCCGAGGTGTTCGCCAAGGCCGGGTACGAGGTCGTCCTCGCCGCCCGCAGTGAGGAGAAGGCGCAGACGGCGAAGGCCCGGATCGGCAAGTCCCTTTCCCGCTCTGTCGACAAGGGCCGGATGACCGCCGAGGCGGCCGCTCAGACCCTGGACCGCATCACCGCGGCGGGCTCCTACGAGGCCTTCGCCGACGTCGACCTGGCGGTCGAGGCCGTCGCCGAGGACCTGGAGGTCAAGCAGCAGCTCT
Organism: Streptomyces sp. NPDC031225; assembly: GCF_055570355.1. Taxonomy (NCBI): domain Bacteria; kingdom Bacillati; phylum Actinomycetota; class Actinomycetes; order Kitasatosporales; family Streptomycetaceae; genus Streptomyces; species Streptomyces sp. NPDC031225. Next base: position 75,819 of record NZ_JBVIHJ010000025.1, read on the forward strand.
TCCAGGCGCTGGACAAGGTCTGCAAGCCGGGCGCCGTCCTGGCCACCACGACCTCCTCGCTGCCCGTCGTCGCCTGCGCCCGCGCCACCTCGCGCCCGCAGGACGTGATCGGCATGCACTTCTTCAACCCGGCGCCCGCGATGAAGCTGGTCGAGGTCGTCCGTACGGTCCTGACGGCCGACGACGTCCACGCGACGGTCCGCGAGGTCTGCGTCCGGATCAAGAAGCACGCGGTGGACTGCGGGGACCGGGCGGGCTTCATCGTGAACGCCCTGCTGTTCCCGTACCTCAACAACGCGATCAAGATGGTCCAGGAGCACTACGCGTCCCTCGACGACATCGACGCGGCGATGAAGCTGGGCGGCGGCTACCCGATGGGCCCCTTCGAGCTCCTGGACGTGGTCGGCCTCGATGTCTCGCTCGCGATCGAGAAGGTCCTGCACCGGGAGTTCCGCGACCCGGGCCTGGCACCGGCGCCGCTCCTGGAGCACCTGGTGGCCGCGGGCTGCCTCGGCCGCAAGACCGGCCGTGGCTTCCGCGAATATGCCCGGCGCTGAGCGTCCCGGCGACTGGTTCACCGACGGTGAGGACTGGGGCGGACTGCTCGACCCGGGCAGTCATCCCCCGCTGACAGGAGCCGGCATATGCCCGCCGGTCCCGCGCGGGGGAACCCCCGGACACGCGCACCAACCTGCGCACATGCAGTACGTTCGGGTCATGCCCCAGCCCGCCAGGTCCTCCCGTACACCAGCCACGCCCGACGCGCCGGAAAGTGCGGCAGGCAGCCGCGCGGCCGCCCAGCGGCTCAAGATGCGCCGAGAACTGGCGGCAGCCGCGATGGAGCTGTTCTCCACCAAGGGGTACGAGGCGACCACCGTCGACGAGATCGCGGCCGCTGCAGGGGTCGCCCGTCGCACCTTCTTCCGCCACTTCCGCTCCAAGGAAGAGGCGATCTTCCCCGACCACGACGACACCCTGATCCGGGCCGAGGCGGTGCTCAACGCGGCCCCCGCGCACGAGCATCCGCTCGACACGGTGTGCCGCGGCATCAAGGAAGTCATGAAGATGTACGCGGGCCGTCCGGAGATCTCGGTCGCCCGCTACAAGCTGACGCGCGAGGTGCCGACACTGCGGGAGGCCGAGATCGCGTCGGTGGCCCGCTACGAGCGGCTCTTCACGCGGTACCTGCTGGGGCATTTCGACGAGCACGCGCACGACGACGAGGCGAACGACGATCCGCTGCTGGCGGAGGTCGCCGCGTCGGCCGTGGTCACCGCCCACAACCATGTGCTGCGGCGGTGGCTCCGGGCCGGCGGGCAGGGGGACGTGGAAAGCCAGTTGGACCACGCCTTCGCGATCGTCCAGAAGACGTTCGGGAGGGGGATCGGGGCGGGCCGGGACGCGTCGCCGCGCCCGGCACCGGCTTCGGTGGCCTCTCAGGGCGAGGTTCTGGTGACGGTTGCCCGCACGGATGCGCCGCTCGACGAAGTGATGCGGGCCATCGAGCAGGCCCTCAAGGAGCGGTGACGGTTCTCGCGCCTTGCCGGTGAGAACCCGGCCGCCCGCTCCGGGCCCGCCTCCGGCGCCACCGACCCGGTGATCAGCCGTCCCGGCGCAGCCGCTCGGTGAGCGTGGCGACGAACCGGCCGGGGCCAGCGACCATGGGCGCTCGACAAGGAACCCGCCCCGGGCGGCAGGTCCCGGCGTCGGCCCCGCCCCGGCGACGACGACGGGCCCCCTCGGCAGAGCACCGCGCGGTGCGCCGAGCCTGCCGAAGCCCGCGAGTCCGTGCCGCGCGCCTCGTAGGACGCGCAGGCGAACAGGAAGCGCACCTCCGTGCCGCGCGGCCCAGGCCGCCACGTCCGCGACGTCCGCCAGGTGACCGATAGCGCCCGATTGATGCCTACTCACCGGTAGCTTTGATCGATCATCGCTCATTTGTTACGTAAAGATTTCATCTGAGAGCAATCTCTGGCACTCAGTGCCTTGCACGGTGGCACGCGGTGTCTTACTTTGAAGGAGTCCGGGCGGCCGGCGTGCAGCGACCTTTCGCACGTCGGCTGTCCCAGCAACTCATCGAGCTGCTCGCCCGGACGCCTGCGTCACAGGCAACCTCCCGCGCCACAAAGCGCTGCCGAGCAAGAACACCGCCGAACCGACGGCACCGACGTAACCCTCAGCGTCCCTCCCTCAGGACGCGTATCGCCGGAGGCAACACCGTGACCGTGAAGGACATCCTGGACGCGATCCAGTCGCCGGACTCGACTCCGGCCGACTTCGCCGCTCTGCCGCTCCCCGAGTCGTACCGCGCGATCACCGTGCACAAGGACGAGACGGAGATGTTCGCGGGCCTTGAGACCCGCGACAAGGACCCGCGCAAGTCGATCCACCTCGACGAGGTCGCCCTGCCCGAGCTGGGCCCGGGCGAGGCCCTGGTCGCCGTCATGGCGTCGAGCGTCAACTACAACTCCGTGTGGACGTCGATCTTCGAGCCCCTGTCGACGTTCGGGTTCCTGGAGCGCTACGGCAAGCTCTCCGAGCTGACCAAGCGCCACGACCTGCCGTACCACATCATCGGCTCCGACCTCGCGGGCGTCGTCCTGCGCACCGGCCCGGGCGTCAACGCCTGGCGGCCCGGTGACGAGGTCGTCGCGCACTGCCTGAGCGTGGAGCTGGAGTCCTCGGACGGCCACAACGACACGATGCTCGACCCCGAGCAGCGGATCTGGGGCTTCGAGACCAACTTCGGCGGCCTGGCAGAGATCGCACTTGTCAAGTCCAACCAGCTGATGCCGAAGCCGGATCACCTGAGCTGGGAGGAGGCCGCCGCCCCCGGGCTCGTGAACTCCACCGCCTACCGGCAGCTGGTCTCCCGCAACGGTGCCGGCATGAAGCAGGGCGACAACGTCCTGATCTGGGGCGCGAGCGGCGGGCTCGGCTCGTACGCCACCCAGTTCGCGCTGGCCGGCGGCGCCAACCCGATCTGTGTCGTCTCCTCGCCCCAGAAGGCGGACATCTGCCGGGCGATGGGCGCCGAGGCGATCATCGACCGCAATGCCGAGGACTACAAGTTCTGGAAGAACGAGCACGAGCAGGACCCGCGGGAGTGGAAGCGCTTCGGCAAGCGCATCCGTGAGCTCACCGGCGGCGAGGACGTGGACATCGTCTTCGAGCACCCCGGCCGCGAGACCTTCGGCGCCTCGGTCTACGTCACGCGCAAGGGCGGCACCATCGTCACCTGCGCCTCCACCTCGGGCTTCAACCACGAGTACGACAACCGCTACCTGTGGATGTCCCTGAAGCGGATCATCGGCTCGCACTTCGCCAACTACCGCGAGGCCTGGGAGGCCAACCGGCTCATCGCGAAGGGCAAGATCCACCCGACTCTGTCCAAGGTCTACTCCCTGGAGGAGACCGGACAGGCCGCCTACGACGTGCACCGCAACCTCCACCAGGGCAAGGTCGGCGTCCTGTGCCTCGCCCCCGAGGAAGGCCTGGGTGTGCGCGACGAGGAGATGCGCGCCAAGCACATCGACGGCATCAACCGCTTCCGCAACATCTGAGACACCCGGGGTCATAGATGACAGAGCGTCAGAACGCCGACGGGGCAAGGGAGCCCGCGTCTGCGGCGCAGTGCGCGCCGGTGTCGAAAGAGACGAAGCCAAGGGAGCGCAGCGACCGCGGGCTGAGGAACGTCGACACCGGCACAGAGCGCACTGCGCCGCAGACGCCCAAGGAAAGGGACCGGCCGTGGCTCATGCGCACGTATGCCGGCCACTCCACGGCCGAGGCGTCCAACGAGTTGTACCGGCGCAACCTCGCCAAGGGCCAGACCGGTCTGTCGGTGGCGTTCGACCTGCCGACGCAGACCGGCTACGACTCCGACCACATCCTCGCCCGCGGCGAGGTGGGCCGGGTCGGCGTGCCGATCGCGCACCTCGGTGACATGCGCCGACTGTTCCAGGACATCCCCCTGGAGCAGATGAACACCTCGATGACGATCAACGCCACCGCCATGTGGCTGCTGGCGCTCTACCAGGTCGTCGCCGAGGAGCAGGGTGCGGACATCACCCAGCTCCAGGGCACGACCCAGAACGACATCGTCAAGGAGTACCTGTCGCGGGGCACGCATGTGTTCCCGCCGGTGCCCTCCCTCCGGCTGACGACCGACATGATCGCGTACACGGTCTCCCACATCCCGAAGTGGAACCCGATCAACATCTGCAGCTACCACCTGCAGGAGGCGGGCGCCACGCCGGTCCAGGAGATCGCGTACGCGATGTCGACGGCGATCGCGGTGCTGGACGCCGTCCGGGACTCCGGGCAGGTTCCCGCCGAGAAGTTCGGTGAGGTCGTGGCCCGTATCTCCTTCTTCGTGAACGCGGGCGTCCGCTTCGTCGAGGAGATGTGCAAGATGCGCGCGTTCGGGCGGATCTGGGACCGGATCACGCGCGAGCGCTACGGCATCGAGAACGCCAAGCAGCGCCGCTTCCGGTACGGCGTCCAGGTCAACTCCCTCGGTCTGACCGAGGCGCAGCCGGAGAACAACATCCAGCGGATCGTGCTGGAGATGCTGGCGGTGACGCTCTCGAAGGACGCACGCGCGCGTGCCGTGCAGCTGCCGGCCTGGAACGAGGCCCTGGGCCTGCCCCGGCCCTGGGACCAGCAGTGGTCGCTGCGGATGCAGCAGGTACTGGCCTACGAGAGCGACCTGCTGGAGTACGAGGACATCTTCGAGGGCTCGCACGTCATCGAGGCGAAGGTGGCCAAGCTGGTCGAGGACTCGTTCGCGGAGATCGACCGGATCCAGGAGATGGGCGGCGCGATGGCCGCCGTCGAGTCGGGCTACCTCAAGTCGCAGCTCGTCTCCTCGCACGCCGAGCGCAGGGCCCGGATCGAGTCCGGGCAGGAGAAGATCATCGGCGTCAACATCTTCGAGACGACCGAGCCGAACCCGCTCACGGCCGACCTGGACACCGCGATCCAGACGGTCGACCCGGCCGTCGAGGCCCGGGTGGTCGCGGGACTCCAGCACTGGCGCGACACGCGGTACCAGCCGCCCTTCAACCACCCGCGTCCCTGCAAGGCGCTGGAGAAGCTGAAGGAGGCCGCCAAGGGCACCGGCAACCTCATGGAGGCCACCCTGGAGTGCGCCCGCGCGGGTGTCACGACCGGCGAGTGGTCCGGGGCCCTGCGGGAGGTGTTCGGCGAGTTCCGGGCGCCCACGGGCGTCTCCTCCGCGCCGGTCGCGGTCCCCGCGGAAGCGGGCTCGCCCATGGCCGACGTCCGCCGCAGGGTCGAGGTGACCGCCAGGGACCTCGGCGTCGGCAAGCTGCGCTTCCTGGTCGGCAAGCCCGGTCTGGACGGGCACTCCAACGGGGCCGAGCAGATCGCCGTCCGCGCGCGGGACGCCGGCTTCGAGGTGGTGTACCAGGGCATCCGGCTCACCCCGGAGCAGATCGTGGACGCGGCGCTCGCCGAGGACGTGCACGCGGTCGGCCTGTCCATCCTGTCCGGCTCGCACGCGCAGCTGGTGCCGGACGTCCTGGAGAGGCTGCATGTGGCAGGCGCCACAGATGTACCCGTCATCGCCGGTGGGATCATCCCCAGTGGAGACGCCGAGCAATTGCGGGCAGCCGGAGTGGCCGCTGTCTTCACCCCGAAGGACTTCGACATCACCGGCATCATCGGCCGCATCGTCGACGAGATCCGGAAAGCGAACAAGCTCGACCCCCTGGAGGTCCCCGCATGACCGTCAACCGTCTGCGTCCCCGCCGCTCGTGTCTCGCGGTACCGGGAAGCAACCCCCGCTTCCTGGAGAAGGCGCAGGGCCTCCCGGCGGACCAGGTCTTCCTCGACCTGGAGGACGCGTGCGCCCCGCTCGCCAAGCCCGAGGCGCGGCACACCATCGTCAAGTTCCTCAACGAGGGTGACTGGACGGGCAAGACGAGGGTCGTGCGCGTCAACGACTGGACGACCGAGTGGACGTACCGCGATGTCGTCACGGTCGTCGAGGGTGCGGGCCAGAACCTCGACTGCATCATGCTGCCGAAGGTGCAGACGGCCCAGCAGGTCGTCGCCCTCGACCTGCTGCTGACGCAGATCGAGAAGACGATGGGCTTCGAGGTCGGCAAGATCGGCATCGAGGCGCAGATCGAGAACGCCCAGGGCCTCAACAACGTCAACGAGATCGCGACGGCCTCCCAGCGCGTCGAGACGATCATCTTCGGCCCGGCCGACTTCATGGCGTCGATCAACATGAAGTCGCTGGTCGTGGGCGAGCAGCCGCCCGGCTACCCGGCGGACGCCTACCACTACATCCTGATGAAGATCCTGATGGCCGCCCGCGCCAACAACCTCCAGGCGATCGACGGCCCCTACCTGCAGATCCGCAACGTCGACGGCTACCGCGAGGTCGCCCAGCGCGCCGCGGCCCTCGGCTTCGACGGCAAGTGGGTGCTGCACCCGGGCCAGGTCGAGGCGTCCAACGAGATCTTCTCGCCCTCGCAGGAGGACTTCGACCACGCCGAGCTGATCCTGGACGCGTACGAGTACTACACGTCCGAGGCCGGCGGCAAGAAGGGCTCCGCGATGATCGGCGACGAGATGATCGACGAGGCCAGCCGCAAGATGGCGCTGGTCATCTCCGGCAAGGGCCGCGCGGCGGGCATGCAGCGCACGTCCAAGTTCGAGATTCCGGAGGCGTGAGCATGCAGTTCGGGCGCACCTACGAGGAGTTCGAGGTCGGGGCTGTCTACAAGCACTGGCCCGGGAAGACGGTCACGGAGTACGACGACCACCTCTTCTGTCTCCTCACCATGAACCACCACCCGCTCCACATGGACGTCAACTACGCCGAGAAGACGACGGACTTCGGCAAGAACGTCGTGGTCGGGAACTACATCTACTCCCTGCTGCTCGGCATGTCGGTGCCGGACGTCTCCGGCAAGGCGATCGCGAACCTGGAGATCGAGTCGCTCAAGCACGTGGCGCCGACCTTCCACGGCGACACGCTCTACGGCGAGACGACCGTGCTCGACAAGTGGCCGTCCAAGTCGAAGGACGACCGCGGGATCGTGTACGTAGAGACCAAGGGCTACAAGCAGGACGGCACGCTGGTCTGCGTGTTCCGCCGCAAGGTGCTGGTGCCGACCGAGACGTACATCAAGGAGCGCGGCGGCGAGCAGCCGGGCCGTCCCGAGCTCAAGGAACAGGGGAAGTAGTCATGGCGCGACTCGCCCAGACCGCCGGTCTGACCGACGTCCAGCAGGAAATCCTCTCCACGGTCCGCGATTTCGTGGACAAGGAGATCATCCCGGTCGCCACCGAGCTTGAGCACCGCGACGAGTACCCGCAGCAGATCGTCGACGGGCTCAAGGAGTTGGGCCTGTTCGGGCTGATGATCCCCGAGGAGTACGGCGGTCTGGGCGAGTCGCTCCTGACGTACGCGCTGTGCGTCGAGGAGATCGCCCGCGGCTGGATGTCGGTGTCCGGCATCATCAACACCCACTTCATCGTGGCGTACATGCTCAAGCAGCACGGCACGCAGGAGCAGAAGGACCACTTCCTGCCCCGCATGGCGGCCGGCGACATCCGCGGCGCCTTCTCGATGTCGGAACCGGCGCTGGGTTCCGACGTGTCCGCCATCACCTCGAAGGCGGTCAGGGACGGCGAGGAATACGTCCTCAACGGCCAGAAAATGTGGCTGACGAACGGCGGAACGTCAAGTCTGGTGGCCGTTCTCGTCCGAAGTGATGAAGGACACCCTGAGGGCACCGCGCCCCACAAGTCGATGACGACCTTCCTGATCGAGAAGGAACCCGGTTTCGGAGAGGTCCACCCCGGCCTCACCATCCCCGGGAAGATCGACAAGATGGGCTACAAGGGCGTCGACACCACCGAGATGATCATGGATGGCCTGCGACTTCCGGCCGATCGGGTGCTCGGCGGGGTCACCGGCCGAGGTTTTTACCAAATGATGGACGGGGTCGAGGTGGGCCGCGTCAACGTGGCGGCGCGTGGCTGCGGCGTCGCTCAGCGTGCCTTCGAGCTGGGCGTCCGGTACGCCCAGCAGCGCCACACCTTCGGCAAGGCGATCGCCCAGCACCAGGCGATTCAGTTCAAGCTGGCCGAGATGGCTACCAAGGTCGAGGCCGCGCATGCGATGATGGTCAACGCGGCACGCAAAAAGGACTCCGGGGAGCGAAACGACCTTGAGGCAGGGATGGCGAAGTACCTCGCCTCCGAGTACTGCAAAGAGGTCGTGGAGGACGCCTTCCGGATCCACGGCGGCTACGGCTTCTCCAAGGAGTACGAGATCGAGCGCCTCTACCGTGAGGCCCCGATGCTGCTGATCGGTGAAGGTACCGCCGAGATCCAGAAAATGATCATCGGTCGCAGGCTGCTCGAAGAGTATCGGTTCCAGGGCTAGAAGTCCGGATACGGGGTGTTTTCTTGGAGAAGAAGATCACACCCCGTCAACGTGCTTCAAACCCCGACTCGGCTTCCTGGCTTGCCCAGTTGTGGCCCTCGACCGGTACGATCCCGGAAAGCCGCCGTCCCCCGTCTAGTGCGCGGCATCATCCGCTACGAAGGTCATCCATGCCCCACAGCCAAACCTCTGCACCTCGCGACAGCCTGGCAGGCGTACGCCTCGCGCGCGGAGCATCGCCGTGGCTCCTTCCGACCGTCGCCACCGCAGCCGTCAGCCTGCTGCGCGCACGCCGCTCCGGCGTCGCCAAGGCAGTCGCCGTGCCCACCACCGCGCTGGCGGCGGGCATGCTGTGGTTCTTCCGCGACCCCGAGCGCGAGATCACCCAGGGCCGGGTCATCTCCCCCGCCGACGGCGTGGTGCAGAGCATCATGCCGTGGAAGGACGGTCGCACCCGCGTCGCGATCTTCATGAGCCCGCTCAACGTCCACGTCAACCGCGCGCCGCTCTCCGGCACGGTGACGTCGGTCGAGCACATCCCCGGCGGGTTCGTTCCGGCGTTCAACAAGGAGAGCGAGAACAACGAGCGCGTCGTCTGGCACTTCGACACCGAACTCGGTGACATCGAGATGATCCAGATCGCCGGCGCGGTGGCCCGCCGTATCGTCCCCTACATCCCGCAGGGCACGAAGGTCGAGCAGGGCGAACGCATCGGTCTGATCCGCTTCGGCTCGCGCGTCGACATCTACCTGCCGGAGGGCGTGGAGGTCGCGGTCGAGGTCGGCGAGAAGACGGTGGCTGGGGTGACTCGCATTGACCGTGATTGATCCTGAGACCCAGGCGGGCTGGGTGCCCGAGGCCGACGAGGTGGACGACGAGGAGGAGATGCCTCTTTCTCTCCGCCTCTCAATAGCGGACACCCTCACCCTCGGCAACGCCACGTGCGGCTTCATGGCGGTGTACTTCACCACCACCGGCATCCTGATCCCGCACCTCACCGACAGCCAGGAATCCGGCATGGCCCGCAACAGCGCGGCCACGGCGGTCATCCTGATGCTGTGCGCGGCGGTCTTCGACCTCTTCGACGGCCTGGTGGCACGCAAGCTGCGCTCCTCGCCGATGGGCGCGGAGCTGGACAACCTCTCCGACCTGATCAGCTTCGGCCTCGCGCCGGCGTACTTCGTGCTCGTCTACGGCATGGTCGCGGACGACGCGTCGCAGAAGGTCGCCGCCGTCGGGGCGGTGGTGGTGCTTCTCGCAGTGGTGCTGAGACTCGCGCGGTTCTCCTGTGTGACGGTGAAGGACGGCACCTTCCAGGGCATGCCCTCGCCGTTCGGCGCGCTGACGGTGGTCTCGATCGTGCTCCTGGAGCTGCCGTTCGTGGCGACGCTCCTGGCGATCGTGGGTACGGCCTGGCTGATGGTGAGCCGGGTGGAGTACCCGAAGCCGCGGGGCCGCCTCGCGGTCGCGATGCTCTCCTGGATCGTCCTGGGGATGGGTCTCCTGGCAGCCTGGGCGTTCGGCGCCCCTGGCGGTCAGCTCCTCCTCCAGACGGGCTGCGCCCTCCAGCTGGTGATGGGCGCGGTGATCCCCCTGTTCGCCACGGCCCGCCGAGTGAACAACTTCCGCGGCAACCGGCGTGAGGCCCGCGCGGCCCAGCTGCCGTAAGGCTCCGCCGTACCGCTCCGAAAGGGCCCGAACCGTCATCGGTTCGGGCCCTTTCTCTGTGTCGGCGGAGCCTTAGGGCAACGGGTCAGCTCAGGAAGTCCCGGCCGATCTGCTCGGCCACGTCCTCCAGGATCGGTCCGGCCTCGGCGATGCACCGCTGGATGTCCGGCTCGGCGTCGGTGAGCGGGTAGACGCGGCGGATGCCCGCCCGGCCGAGAGCCTCCGGGGGCAGCGCGAGGCGGCCGCACACGGCGATGACCTCCTTGTTCTTCGCGCGGGCGGCCGCGGCGACGCCCGCCGGGGCCTTGCCGTGCAGGGTCTGCTCGTCCAGCGAGCCCTCGCCGGTGATCACCAGGTCCGCCCGCTCCAGCGCGGGCGCGAACCCGAGGACGTCGAGCATGACCTCGATGCCGGGTCGGAACCGGGCGCCGACGAGGAGGGCGCCGTAGCCGATGCCGCCGGCCGCGCCCGCACCCGGCGAGGACGCGTACGCGGCGGCCTTCGCGCCGACGGACTCCTCCAGCACCTTCGCGTAGTGGGCCAGCGCCGAGTCGAGGGCCTCCACGTCGTCCGGGGCGGCGCCCTTCTGCGGACCGTAGACCGCGGGGGCGCCCTTGGGCCCGGTCAGCGGGTTGTCGACATCGCTGGCCAGGACGAAGTCGACGTCGGCGAGCCGCGGGTCCAGGCCCGACAGGTCGGCCGAGGCGAGATCGGCGAGGCCTCCGCCGCCGGGTGCCACGGGCTCGCCGTCGGCGTCCACGAAGCGGGCGCCGAGCGCGGAGAGCATCCCGGCACCGCCGTCGGTGGTGGCGCTGCCGCCGACCCCGAACACGATCGTGCGCGCACCGGCGTCCAGCGCGGCGCGCAGGAGCTCTCCGGAGCCGTACGTGGACGCCGTGAGCGGGGCGAAGACACCCGCGGGCAGCCGCTGGAGGCCACTGGCCTCGGCCATCTCCACGACCGCGGTGTCCCCGCGCAGCGCGAAGGCGGCGGTGATCTCCTGTCCGAGGGGACCGGCGACCGCCACCTCCCGGCGCTCGAATCCGGCCGCGACCGCCGCGGCGACGGTGCCGTCACCGCCGTCGGCGACGGGCAACGACTCGACCTCCACGCCCGGCACGACCCGGCGCAGCCCGGCCGTCACACGCTCCGCGACCTGTACGGCCGTGAGCGAGCCCTTGAACTTGTCCGCGGCGATGAGCACGCGCTGAATCACGTTTTCCCCTTGCTCTAGGGCCTCGCGCACGTCAAGGCCAGTCGCGCCGCTGCGACCCTAACCGCAGACGCCCCCCGCCGTCATGCCCCGACCGGACCCTGACAAGGTCCTGCCAACCCTCTGTGCTGACTCCCGGAATCGGGTAGAGCGGAGCTATGGCCCCTGTGGGCACTGGGCAACAGCTCGCGACCGTGCGGCCGGCGGCGGTGATGGTCGGGCCACCTCCGCACAGGTGCGCCCGGTATGGCCGCTGTGCTGAAGGATGCTGTCCCAAGACCCTCCTCGTGGAAGGGGCAGGCACGTCCGCGCCTGACCCCTTCCACGAGGTTCAACCTGCGCAGGGTTTATCGGCACATCTGGCGACGCGGAGCCGCCGCCTTGGAGCGGCAGCGGCACCGCTTGTACCCGTCAGGCCGGTCTGGTCATCGGTAGCCGGCGGCGGCGATGTTCGCCTGGACTGCATTTTCGGTCGCATCCGACGGGTAGCCCGAGACCATGGCACCCTCGTAGAACGTGCCCGCGCTGTCGTTGATGTTGCCCACCTCGGGTGAGCAGCAGTCGCCGCCACTGCCCAGGACGATGGCGCCTTGCTTCTTCATCGGGGTGTAGACGTTGGGCTCGTTGGGAAGCGCGCCGTCCCAGAGGGTGTTGAGGCTTGCGGCCTGGGCGTCGCTGCCCTTGATCGCGAATCGCGACGTCCCGTTGTTCTTGAGTGTCGCTGTGACGAACTTGCTGCTGAACGCCTGCTGGTTCGGGTTCCACGTGCTGCTGCCACCTGGGAACAGGCCCCATTCGAGGTCGGCCTGCACCCAGGGTCCGGTTCCGGAGCAGCCGCCGAACCAGCAGCTCGTCCCGAAGTAGATGGCGTCCATGGCACCTGGCCCGTCGGCCTTGCGGGTGGTTTCGCTGTTGCCGTAGTCGAAGCAGCAGCCGCTGTTGACATGCGTACCGCTGGTGACCATGTACATGCCCTCGGGTGCGCTGCCCGTCGGGATACCCGTCAGGTGGCCGTCACGCCAGTAGCTGGTCCCGGGGTTGATGTACAGCGAGTAGGCCTTGCTGCCACCGACCGTCAGCGATTCGGTGGTCGCTACGGCCGGGCGGGTCTGTGGTGAGCCCGGGACCACGCTGGAACCCTGGTACCACAGGTCGTTGCCGCGCCCGGACTGATCGAACACGACCGTGATGACACACGTGGTGTTTGCGCAGAAGGAGTCCTGGGCCGCCGCGTCGGCGACGCCGCCAGGGGTCAGTACGCCGATGTTGCGGGTTGTGTTGTCTGAGCGTCTGACCTGATACAGGTCGCCGTTGTAGGCGCTGTAGAGGGCGCGCGTTGTGCTGTGCGCCGCCACGCAGGGCGTACCACCTGCGCCGTAGATGTCGCACGGACCGGAGCCGGTGCCCGCATCCACCCGGACGAGTTGCCACTGCTGGTTGGTGCCGCCCCAGTCGCTGTACTGCACGACGTTGGCGCCGTCGTCGGTCGCCGCGTTCTGGACCTCGACCGCCTTGTTGCTGTTGCGGTTGATCAGCCGGACGTAGCCGCCGTCGGAGTCGGCCAACCGGAACTGCTGGTTGGCGCCGCCGTGGTCGGTCCACTGGTGGATGGCGGCACCGTCGGCTGTCGACCAGCTGGACACGTCGATCATCTTGCCCGAGTGCCGCGCCTTGATCCGGTAGTAGCCGTCGCTGGAGTCCACGAACTGGAACTGCTGGTTGTTGGCGCTCGTGCGGGTCCACTGGACGACGCCGGCACCGTCGGCGGTGGAGGAGTTGTAGACGTCGAGGGCCTTGCCGCTGTTGCGGTTCACCAGTACGTACCAGGCGTTCGTGTCCACAGTGGCCGCTTGCGCCGCCGGCGCTCCGAACACGATCAGTAAACCGGCCATCAGGGCGGTGACCATGCCGATCACCGTTGTTCGACTGCCCATTTCACCATCTTTCTCATTCGTCGGCCCGAGTGGGCTCAGCGCTGGACGCGCCCGAAGTCGTGGCACCGCTTGGTTGCGATGGTCAGGGTGACTCCACTGTGGAGTGCCGGTGGTACCGCCCACGCGGTGAACAGCTCGTCAACGCGTCGGCGGACCGCACCACATCGCGATCACCGCGGCTCAGGCGGGTCAGCGCTGCAGGGTGAGCAGGCCCGGCCGGTACGGCAGGCTCGGGTAGTCGGTGCCCGCCGGTATGTCTTTGGGGAGGCCCTGGTAGAGGAACTGCAGGTTGCAGGGATCGATGGCCTTGCTCTGGTCGGGGTTGACGCGGACCAGGTCACCGTGGCTGACGCCCTGGGCCCAGGTGGAACCGCTGTTGGCCTGGCCCGCGAAGGGGCTGCTCTCGCTGCCGGCCTGGACGGTCCACGGACCGTTCAGGCCGGAGGCGGTGAACGAGCGGAAGTAGCGGTTCGAACCCTGCGCCTCAACGATCATGAGGTACTGGTTCCGGCCCTGGACCTTGTAGACCTCCGGTGCCTCGAACAGAAGGTCCTTGTTTGTGTCGCTCATGACCGTGGTGTACGAGGAGCCGAAGTTGCCCGGGAAGTTCCCGAGCGGCATGCTCGCCCGGTAGATCTTGCCGTTGTCACCGGCGAAGAACAGGTACATGTTCTGGTCGTCGCCGATCATGGTCGGGTCGATCGGGCCGCCGCCGTCACCGGCGGGGAGGCTGCCGGTGAACAGGGGCTGCCGGGCGGACCAGCCGTTGGGGTTGGTGGGGTCGCTGGACGTGCGGTAGTAGAACGGCCACTGACCCCACTGGTCCACCAGCACCCAGACGTTCTTGGGCGCGAAGTAGAACAGTTGGGGCGCCACCGCGGTCTCGTTCATCCCGGTCTGGCCGGCCGTCGCCATGTCCGACCAGTTCGTGAACGGACTGAACCCCATCGAGCCCCACGACGTTCCGTCGGAGGTGGTCGCGTAGACCAGGTGCTTGCCGTTGTACATGGTGGTGGTGAAGTCCTTCAGCGAGGCCCACCCCGACTTCGGCTGCGCCAGCGGAGCCGACGAGGTCCACCGGTAGGCCGACGGAAGAGCACACGCGTTGCTCGCCCCGGACAGGCCGGTCCACTTCTGGTTGGCGCCGCCGGTGCACGACCAGAGCCTCGCCTCAGTGCCATTGGCCTTGCCCCAGCCCGAGGCTTCCAGGCACAGCCCGGACCGCACGCCGACGATCGTGCCGTCGGGGTTCACCCGCCACTGCTGGTTGTCAGTGCCGGTGCACGTCCAGATCTGCACCGGGGTCCCGGCCGTGGTGCCGCCGTTCCGGGCATCCAGGCACTTGTTGCCGTACACGGTCAGCTGGGCGCTGTCCGTCAGCGTCCACTGCTGGTTGGTTCCACCGTGGCAGTCCCAGATCTGCACGTTCGCGCCGTCGGTCTGGCTGAAGCCCGACACATCGAGACACTTGCCGGAATCAACACCGCGCACGTCGCTGGTGGTGGCCGCCTGGGCCGGGCCGGCGACGAGCAGCGCCGCCAACGCGGCCAGGGCCGCGACCACGGCGGCGAGCACCGCGGACGGGCGTCTGCGGTTGGAACTACGTCTGCGCATGAGGACCTCGTCATCCTTGAGCAAGCGACCCCGGTCTTCCCCGTCAGAGGCTGCCCGGATCTGTCCGATATACCGAACAAGGGTCGACGTGTCGATCGGGAGAATGTTAGACATCCCATGAATCACGTCAATACTTCTCACAAGATCCGGGGACAGAAACGTTCGCAAGCTCAAACCAGGCGGCTTCAAGTCCCGTGGTTGCAAGGGTCTTTGACGCGAGAGTCAGGTAGCGGTGCGGGCGCGGGCCTGGACAGGCACCGTTGCAGTACTGGTTGCCGCCGCTCCCGAAAAGGTTGCCGCCCGACCCAAGTTGAGGGCGTGAGGGGCAGCGGGGGCAGACGGGTGCGTTCGACCGTACAGCGCGGAGGCCGGCGCCCTGCTTGTCTCGCGGTGGACGCGGGTGTTGACCTGCCAGCAGAAGATCGCGCACGCCCCGCGGAGTTCGGCGAAGCTAGCGTGCTTCTCCCGCGAGTTCGCGGAGGTCGGGATCAGGTCCGTCTTCGCGATACGGACGGTTGCCTCCCTGCCCCCCATTTGGACTCGGGATCGAACAGGAAGCAGGCGGGCACTTGCAGGCCGTAGTGGCGCCCTGCGGCCACGACTTGAGGATGACAGACCGCGATCCCGGCGACCGGGTCGATGGTCATCGCCTTCTCGTTGTCGGTGAGTAGACAGGTCGGTGCCCCGCCGATCGTCCGCGAAGTGGCGTCAATGAAACGCCCGGGGGCCTTCGGAAGCCGGTGCGGACGAGGGTGAGCGGGGACATCCGTGCCCGGTTCCGGCCATCCGGTCCTGCGGCGTCGCAGTCCGCTCCGGCTGGTTACCCTTCGGAGGTGACCACCTCCCAGGACTTCGCCACGTACATCGCCGGACTCCCCCGGATCATCGCCGGTGCCGCCGCTCTCTTCCGTGACGCCGCCGGCCGGGTGCTGCTCGTCGAGCCCAACTACCGTGAGGGCTGGGCGCTTCCGGGCGGCACGATCGAGTCCGACCAGGGCGAGACCCCGCGCCAGGGCGCGCGTCGCGAGACCGCCGAGGAGATCGGTCTGGACCGTGAACTCGGGCGGCTGCTGGCGGTGGACTGGGTGCCCGGGACGGCCCGCCCACCGCTGGTCGCCTACCTGTACGACGGCGGTGTGCTCGCCGAGGACGACTTCAAGTCGATCCGCCTCCAGGAGGAGGAGCTGCTGTCGTGGCGGCTGGTGCCGCGCGAGGAACTCGCGGACCATCTGCCGGGCGCGCTCGGCCGCCGGGTACTGGCCGCCCTGGACGTTCTCAGGGACGGTTCGGGGACGGTGGAGCTGGAGAACGGCCGCCCGGTCTCCTGACGTTCACACTCGACAGGCAAGGTCAGGCGGGGGAGTCCGGCGGGGCGGTGTGGACGTCCTTCCTCGACCTGCCGAGCTTCGTCAGCACCCGGGCCACGTGTTTCTCGACGGTGCGCGGGGACAGGAACAGGGTCTCGGCGATGTCCTGGTTGGTGGCGCCGCCCGCCAGCAGCTCGGCGACCTCCAGTTCCCGGGGCGACAGATCGCTCCCGTAGCCGCGCCGGCCACGGCGCCCCACCGCCGCCACGCCGAGTTCACGCAGGCGGTGCTGGCAGCGCGCGGCGTCACCGGTCGCGCCCAGGTCGGTGTAGGCACGCAGGGCCTCGGCCAGGTGTCCGGCCGCGTCCTCCGGTTCGGCGCACGTCAGCGCGTCGCCCCGGTGTTCCGCGGCCTTGGCCACCTCGTAGGGGCGGCCGATCTCCTGCCACCTCCGCTGCGACTCGGCGAAGTGCTCGGCGGCTTTCACCCGCTCGGTGGTTGCGGTCGGTCCGGTGGCGCGGAGCAGCAGCAGCCCCTGGGCCAGGTCCAGTTCTGCCAGGGCAGCCGGTGCGTCCCGGTCGCGGACACCCGACTCGGCGTCCGTCACGAGACGTTCGGCCGCCCCGCGGTGCCCGCAGGCCAACGCAGCCTCGACCGCGACGGGAAGCAGGCCGAAGGTCCGCGTCCAGGAACCGAGTCCACGCAACGTCGACAACGCCGGTTCGGCGGCTGCCCAGGCCGCCTGCGGGTCGTGCTGGGCGAGCCGGACAGCCGTGAGGGCGGCGGCGATCCCCACGGTGCTGTCCGCCGAGGTGCCCCCGTGCTCCGCGGCGGCGACGAAGTGGTCGAGGGCCCGGGAGTGCCGGCCCTGGGCGAGGGCACGGTGTCCCTGGTACAGCAGTCGGTCGACCTCGACCTGTCTCATATCGGGGTGGGCGCGTTCCAGGGCGGCGTACTCGCCGTCCAGGCCGGCCCAGCAGCAGACCAAATGGTCGACGCGCAGCTCCTGGATGCGGACGAGGCACTCGAACGGCCGACCGTCCACGCCGTCGGCCAGGTCTCTCACCTCGAGCAGCAGGGCGCGGGCCCGCCGGTCGTGGCCGAGCTGGATGGCCGCGAGGGTGAGGTTGTACAGGGCGAAAATGGTCTGGCTCAGCACCACGCCGTCAGCGCCGCGCCGCGGCAGCCGGTCCACCAAGGGCCAGACGGCGGGATCACCGTCCCTGGCCATCAACAGCAGTCGGATGTTCCTGACCATCGTCCGGCTCGCCTCGTCGGTACCGTCCGCCACGGCCTGCTCGGCCCGGCCGAGCCATTTCCACCCCTGCGTGGCGGCGCCGTCGAGGTCGTGCAGGGCCAGCGCGATCATCGCCTTCACCGCCTTGTGCGGGAGGGTGGCCAGCTCGTCGATGGCGTGTTCGAGCTCGCGGAAGCCGGCAGGGTCGCGGTCGATGTTGAGCATGGTCAGACCGAGTTCCAGGCGGATCTCGCCCCGGGTGGCCGCAGGCAGCCGCGGATCGGCCAGTACGGCGCGCAGCTCGCGGACGGTCGCCGCGTAGTCGACGCCGAAGTTGACGATACGGGCGAGCGCGAGCGCGGCCCGGGAACGTCGCTCGGCGTCCGCCCCGGACTGGGCCAGGATCTGGTGCAGAAGCGTGCCCGCGGTGCCGGTGTCACCCAGCGCGACGGCCTGTTCAGCGGCCTGCTCGGTGCGATCGAGCCAGCCCTTCTGGTCGCCGGCGGCGAGCGTGTGGTGCGCGATCTGCACCAGCGGCAGCGGGTCGTGCGTCTGGAGTTCGTCGATGGCACGCCGGTGCAGGCGGACCCGGCGCGGCCCGAGGATCTGCCGGTAGGCGACCTGCTGGGCCAGCACGTGGCGGAAGGCGTACCGGCCGGTGTCGGTCTCGCGCAGCACCGCTGCCCGCAACGCCTCGGTCAGGGCTCCGGCGGCCATGTCGCCGTCCAGTCCCGCGACCTCGGCGAGCAGCGCCTCAGTGGCGGGCACTCCCAGTACGGCCGCCGCGTCCACGACCGCCGTCCCGGCCTGTGACAGCGATGTCAGACGCTCGGTGACCGCTTCCCGCAGACCGCTGGGCACAGCGGCCCGCTCCAGCTCCCCGACGTCGCGGCGATCCTGGTCCCGGAGCGTGAGCAGGTCTTCCTCGGCGACCAGCGGCAGGCCCTCGCTGCGGCGGTGGAGCGCCGCGCACAGCTCGGGCGTGGCTTGGGCGCCGAGCGCGGCACCGGCCAGTTCGGCCACGTCGGTCCTGGTCAGCGGCGACAGCCGGATCACCGTGCCGCCGGCGCAGGGTGGCGGGCGGTAGGCGGCGCCCAAGGCCGCGGCCCCGGGCGGCAAGTCCTCGGCCCGGTAGGTGACCACCAGCGCGAACTGGTCGGGCAGGTCGCGGGCGAGCAGCAGGAGCAGTTCGCGGGTGGCATCGTCGACCCAGTGCACGTCCTCGACGACCAGGACCACCCGCCCGACCGCGTCGAGCACGGAGCGGACGGCCTGGATCATCTGGTGGCGCGCTGCGCCCGGGCCCTGCGGCTTTGCCGGCGCCGGCGGTAGGCGGTCGGCCAGGTCCGGGAGCAGCGGGGCCAGGGCGCCGGTGGTCGGCGGCAGGGCGGCGTCCGGCAGCCACGGACCGATCTTGCCGAGCGCGTCGATCACCGGCCCGTACGGCAGGGGCTCACGCAGTGGGTGGCAGAAGCCTGTCATCACCCGCCACCCTTCCGACTTCAGGATCGTGGTGGCTTCGCGTACCAGCCGGGACTTACCCATGCCGGCGTCGCCCTCGACCATCACCACGGCCGGTGGCTGTCGGATGGCGGCGAGCACCAGGTCGAGTTCGTGGCGGCGACCGACGAACACGAAGCCCCGGCCAAGCCCCTGAGATCCCTGCTGGGTCGCCACACCACCACCGTCTTTCACGGGAAGCCCCGATCCGGTTACCCGCAGTGGCCGCCGGGGCCGACGTCATCGGCCCTACCCATCCTAGGACGGCCGCCTACCCATTCAATGCGTCCCCCATTGTTTCGGCCTGTCCTTCACCTGCATTTTCGATTCCATCCACGCAGGTGGAAGCCGCGATAACGCGTGAGGACGCTCTCGCACTTTAACCGGCGCGTGCAGTAGCACGGCCGCAACCACTCCCCGACACGGAGAGCTCATGTTCAATCGAGCAGAAACGCTTCTGCCTATGTGGCGAATGCGCTACCGGATATCAGCACTCGCGGCGCTCCTCGCCGCCGTCGCGATCATCCTGACCCAGGCCATCGTCTCGACCAGCCCTGCGCACGCGGCAGGGTTCTTCGACTGCCCGCGAGGCTTCGGCAACTCCTCCTCGTGTTCCAACATTGTCAACAACGACACCGTCAACGAACGGCAGTTGCCGGCCCAGGTGTACCGCGGGGACTCGCGGTCGCCGTACGAGATCTTCACTCACGGCTTCACGGCGGTCGGGACCGACTACGATCTCCGGCGCCACATACAAGGCCGCGACGGCAGCGGCTACATCTCCACGAGCGCGGATCTGTCGCAGTCGGAACGCTTCGCCCGCAGCCAGGGTGGCCGCAATCTGGGTGCGGCGATGGCGAATCCCAACTGCCGGACCGGCCGCCCGGTTGCGATGTGGACTCCCTTTCCGGGGATGGGTTGGACGCTGACCGGTCAGTGCACCAACCGCTGGGTGGAGGCGGACACCTACGTGTACCAAATCGATTCCCACATGGCGCGAAACGCTCTTTACACCGACGACCAGGTGCGCGGAGACCCCGCGCTGGCGCGCTTCGGGGGCCAGCAGGAGTGGGCGTACATCCACCACATCCCGAACACCGCGATCGTCGGCGTGCGCGTTTACCGCATGAGGGCGCAGGTCCACAATGGCCAGCTCGAATACCGGGGTCAGACGTTCACGTTCGACCGCTTCATCGGCAATCCCGCCCATGCCGAGGCGCGGAGCACCTATAACCCGGCCGCTGACCCGAGCGCCCAGTTCGGCACGAACACCAACCTCGGCACGCCCGCGATCGCGGCGAACCCGTATACCCGCGGCTGCGAAGCGATCACCCGGTGCAGGTGATGACCATGGCTGAAACCGGCTCGACTCCCGACACAACCGGCCACGCGGACGCCGCCGTGATCGCCCTCCCCTCGGACCCAAGGAAGACCATGTCGAAAAACGCATCGACAGCGCCGCACCGCACGCGCTCCGCGCCGCGGGAGCGGCAGCGCTCCGCCCTGCTCGCCCTCCTGTCGCTTCTGCTGGCGAGCGGGTCGCTGCTGCCGGCCGCGGCCGCACACGCCGACACTGCCACTGGTTCCGACTGGGAGGAGGTTGTGGAACTCGCGGGCTACAACGGCGCCCTGACCGCGTTCGACGACCCGAAAAGCGGCCCGACGATCATCTTCCCGTCCGACTACACCGGTGACATCCACAACCTGAAACACCCGAGCGACTGGACCGACTCCACAGGCGCCACGCCGACCAGTTGGCCCACCCCCACGACCGCCACAAGCCTCATGTTCACGCAGGACCAGCTCAACAACGTGCAGAACGCGGTCCTCGACGCCATCCAGCCCGGCGACGACACCACCACCTACTCCCTGGCTGCCGCCTACGACGGCGCGAGCGACCGGGTGATCGTGCAGACCAACGCCCCCTCGTCCGTCACCGACCCGCTGGCCGCCAAGTACCCCGACCAGGTCGCCATCCAGGGCCCGCCCGCGAGCACCCCGCCCGCCATGTGCACGCAGCAGACCTCGCTCACGTCCAACCCCGGCAACACCCACGGCGCGACCGTGGCGAGCGAGCAGTTGCAGGCCATGGCCGACTACAACTGCGCCCTGTCCGCCTACCAGGACCCGAACAACGGCCCGGTGATCACCTTCCCGTCCGACCACGCCGGTGACATCAACAACCTGCAGATCCCGCAGCACTGGACCGACTCCAACGGCGACACCCCGACCAGTTGGCCCACCCCGACCACCACCCGCAGCGTCAAGTTCACCGCCGCGCAGGTCCAGAAGATCATCACCGCCGCCGTCGACCAGATCGAGCCGGTCGGCTCGACGATCTACTACGCCGCCGCCCACTACGACGGGATGAGCGACCGGATCGTGGTGAACACCGACGCCCCCTCCTCGGTCACCGACCCACTGGTGGCCGCCTACCCCGACCAGGTCACCATCCACAGCCAGACGGCCCCGGCGATGCAGATCGTCAACAAGCACAGCAACCTCGACCTGGGGATCGACGGCGCCTCCACCGCGTACAGCGCTGGGGTCAAGCAGCAGACCGCGGACGCCACCGCCAACCAGCAGTGGCGGCTGATCCCCGCCGGCGACGGCCAGTACAAGCTCAAGAACGTCAACAGCGGCCTGCTGCTCGGCATCGCCGGCGGCGTCGGCAACCCGGGCGCCCCCGCCGTGCAATGGGACGACAACGGCCACGACGACCACCTGTGGAAGGTGATCAACGCCGACCACGGCTACGTCAAGCTGGTCAACGTGCGCAGCGGGCTCGCGTTGGACGTCGACGGAGCCTCGACCGACCCCGGAGCGAGCGCGCTCCAGAACACCGACAACGGGGCCGATTCCGAACTCTGGCAGCTGACTCCGATCAGCTGACGAGTGGCGGTCGCCGCCGCGGGCATGGCCCGGGCGGACGGCGAACCGGCCCGGGCCGCGCACCTGTCGTGCGCAACCCGGGCCGGTTCATGTGTCGCGCTCCGCTCCCTCGTTGTCGATCATCGGCCGTTCAAGTCGCCGCCAACCGAGTACCGCGAGAGACCGAGATGCAGGGCCGAATGTTTGTCCGCGGCCCTCAGCTTGGTCTCTGAAGCTCCTATAGATCGTCAAGTGGCTGGAGATGTCGATGGTGCGCTGCCGATCGGCACGGCGCTGCCTGGGCTCCTTCGCACGCTGGCCGTCCAGGGCTGACATCGGCGAGGGGGCGGTCGGTGCGACTGTGCGGGCGGGTGCTGCCCCAGGCCCCGGTTTCTCCCCGTGGGCTCAGAAGAGGGCCGCTCCCCGCTCGAAGTCCAGCAGTCGCTGCTTGCGCTCCAGGCCGCCGCCGTATCCCGTGAGGCCGCCGTCGGCGCCGACCACTCGGTGGCAGGGGACGATGATGCCGATCGGGTTCCTTCCGTTGGCGAGACCGACCGCGCGGGAGGCCTTGGGGTTGCCGAGGGCGTGGGCGAGTTCGCCGTAGGTGCGGGTCTCGCCGTAGGGGATCTTCTGGAGCTGGTCCCAGACCAGGCGCTGGAACGGCGTTCCGTGCAGGCGGAGTCGGAGTGAGAACTCCTTCACCTCACCCGCGAAGTAGGCCGTCAGCTGGGCCCCGGTCTCCTTGAACGGGCCGTCGTCGGGCTCCCCGAAGGTCTCCTGCGGTGGGCGGTGGCGTTGGTCGGTCATGTAGAGGCCGCACAGGACGCCGTCGTCGGCGACGAGCGTCAGGGGGCCGTAGGGGCTGTCGATCACCGTGTGCTGCTTGGTCATGGGACGTCCTTGAACGGGCTTATGCGGGAAGGAAGTTGATCGGGTGGCTGTCGGTCGCCCACAGGTACTGGACCGCGTAGGCCCGCCAGGGCCGCCAGGCCGCCGCTCGGGCCGTCAGCGCGGCGGGGGTGGCGGGCAGGCCCAACTCCTGGGCCGCGCGGCGGATTCCGAGGTCGGTCGGGAGGAAGGCGTCCGGGTCGCCGAGGGCGCGCATGGCGATGACGTCGACCGTCCAGGGGCCGAAGCCGGGGAGGCCGAGGAGGCGGGCGCGGGTCTGTGACCAGTCGCTCTCCACGCCCAACTGAAGGGAGCCGTCGGCCAGTTGGTGCACCAGGGTGGTGAAGGTGGTGCGGCGGGTGCGGGGCATCGCGAGCGAGGCGGGGTCCACCGCGGCCAGTGCCTCGGGGGACGGGAAGAGGTGCGTGAGGCCGCCCTCGGGATCGTCCACCGGTTCGCCGTGAGCGGTCACCAGCCGGCCGGCGTGGGTGCGGGCCGCCGCCGTGGAGACCTGCTGGCCCAGGACGGCCCGTACCGCGAACTCCGCCTCGTCGACCGTGCGCGGGACACGGCGGCCGGGCGCCTTGTCCACCAGGGGTGCCAGGAGCGGGTCCGTGCGCAGCTGGTCGTCGACCGCGACCGGATCGGCGTCCAGGTCGAGCATGCGGCGGCAGCGGCTGATGGCGACGGTCAGATCGCGCAGGTCACCGAGTGTCAACCGGCAGGCGATGTGGTCCGGTTGGGGCGTGAGGGCCACGATGCCGTGTCCGTACGGCAGTCGCAGCGTGCGCCGGTACGCCCCGTCCCGCCACTCCTCCACACCCGGGACGGCGGTCGCCGCGAGGTGGCCGAACAGGTTGTCGGGGTTGAGGGGCGCGCGGAACGGCAGGCGCAGACTCAACACACCCCGCGTGTCTCCCGGCGCCCTCCTCGGCGCCCGGGCCCGCAGGTCGCTCGGCGCGAGCGCGAAGACCTCGCGCACGGTGTCGTTGAAGGTGCGGATCGCCGAGAACCCTGCGGCGAAGGCGATGTCCGCCATCGGGAGCGCGGTCGTCTCGATGAGGATCCTCGCCGTCTGGGCCCGCTGGGCCCGGGCGAGGGCGAGCGGGCCCGCGCCGAGCTCGGCGAGCAGCTGGCGTTCGATCTGGCGGGTGCTGTAGCCGAGCCGGGCTGCGAGGCCGGACACGCCCTCGCGGTCGACCACGCCGTCGGCGATCAGGCGCATCGCGCGGGCCACGAGGTCGGCGCGCCGGTTCCACTCCGGCGAGCCGGGGCTGGTGTCGGGCCGGCACCGCTTGCAGGCCCGGAAACCCGCCTGCTGGCAGGCCGCCGCGCTCGGGTGGAAGGTCATGTTCTCGGGCTTGGGCGGTACGACCGGGCAGCTGGGCCGGCAGTAGATGCCGGTCGTCAGGACGGCGGTGAAGAACCATCCGTCGAATCGCGCGTCCTTCGATCGCACCGCGCGCACGCAGCGCTCGGTCTCGGTGTACATCCCCGTCTGCATACGTCCAGCATCGGCCACCGGCCGGGCCCGGGCTGGCGGGAATCCGACATCAGCCTCGCGTGTGCCGGACCCAGGCGGACTCCTTCAGCAGCCGCAGCCCGTTCAGGCCCACGAGGACGGTCGAGCCCTCGTGTCCCGCGACACCGAGCGGCAGCGGGAGGTGGCCGAGGAGGTCCCACAGGACGAGTCCGGTGATGAAGGTGCCCGCGATCACGAGGTTCTGGACGACCAGCCGGCGGGCGGCCCGGGACAGCCGTACGACCGCCGGAACGGTCGTGAGCTCGTCCCGTACGACGACCGCGTCGGCCGTCTCCAGCGCCAGGTCTGAGCCTGCGCGCCCCATCGCGATGCCGGAGTGGGCGGCGGCGAGGGCGGGCGCGTCGTTGACGCCGTCCCCGACGAACAGCACCTTGCGTCCGGCGTCCTGGAGCTCTCGTACGGCGTTCACCTTGTCCTCGGGCAGCAGGTCCGCGCGGACGTCCACCAGGCCGGTGGCGTCGGCGACGCGGGCGGCGGCCCGGGCGTTGTCGCCGGTGAGCAGGACGGGGGCGGTGCCGGTCAGCGCCGTGAGCGCGGCGGTGGTGGCGGGGGCACCGGGGCGGATCCGGTCGGTGAGCGCGAGGGTGCCGAGGGGGACGCCGTCGCCGGTCACCAGCACGACCGTGGCGCCGCCCTCGGCCTGCCCGGGCTCCACTCCGGTGCCCGGAAGGACGTCGTCCACCGTGTCACTCGGCACCCGGCCGACCTCGATCACCCGTCCCGCGACCACCGCCGTCACCCCGTGTCCGGGCACGGCGGCGAAGTCCCGCGCGTCCGCCCAGCGCAGCCCCCGCTCCCGGGCCGCCCGCACGATCGCCCCTGCCAGCGGATGCTCGCTCGGGTGCTCGGCCGCCGCCGCCAGCGCGAGCAGCCCGTCCTCGTCGAGTCCCGCTCCCGGCAGTGGCCGTACCGCTGTCACCTCGGGCATGCCCTCCGTCAGCGTCCCCGTCTTGTCGAGGGCCACGGCGTCCACCTCGCCCAGCCGCTCCATCGCGACCGCCGACTTGACCAGGACGCCGTGCCGACCGGCGTTGGCGATGGCGGACAGCAACGGCGGCATGGTCGCGAGGACGACCGCGCACGGCGAGGCGACGATCATGAAGGTCATCGCGCGCAACAGCGCGTCCGTGAGGTCGGCGCCGGACAGCAGCGGGATGCCGAACACGGCGAGCGTGGCCACCACCATCCCGACCGCGTACCGCTGCTCGACCTTCTCGATGAACAGCTGCGTCGGCGCCTTGGTGCGCGAGGCCTCCTCGACCAGCGTCACGATGCGGGCGATCACGGAGTCGGCGGGGTCGCGCTCGACGCGTACGCGCAGCGCGCCGGTGCCGTTGAGGGTGCCGGCGAAGACCTCGTCTCCGGGGCCCTTGGCGACCGGGAGGGGTTCGCCGGTGATGGTGGCCTGGTCGGCCTCGCTCGCCCCGTCCAGGACACGGCCGTCGGCGCCGATGCGCTCACCCGGGCGGACCAACAGGACGTCTCCCACGGCGAGTTCATCGGTCGGGACGGTCTCCTCGCCGAATCCGAAGCCGAAGCCGATGCCGATGCCGTCGCCGGTCAGCCGGGTGGCGACGGACGGTGCGAGATCCAGCAGCCCCCGCACCGAGTCGGCGGTGCGGGCGGTGGCCAGGGCCTCCAGGGCGCCGGACGTGGCGAAGATGACGATCAGCAGGGCGCCGTCCAGGACCTGTCCGATCGCGGCCGCGCCGAGCGCCGCGACGATCATCAGCAGGTCGACGTCCAGCGTTCTCCCGCGCAGCGCCCGCAGCCCTTCGAGGGCCGGTTCCCAGCCGCCGGTGACATAGGCGACCGCGTACAGGGGGCCGTACGCCCACCACGGCAGGCCGCCGAGGTCCAGTGCGAGGCCGAGCAGGAACGCGACCGTCGACGCCAGCGCCCAGCGGGCTTCCGGCAGGGCCAGGACCCGGGTGCGGCGGTGGGGCGCCGGGTGAGCGGTCGGGGGGACGCGAACAGGGGTGAGAGTCGTGGACACCCGAGCACCATACAGGAACACATGAAGACTCATTCATCTGTTCATGTACGGCGGGTAGGATGCCTCCCATGGGTCATGGAGCCGTCACCACCACCGCCGAAGAGCGCGTACGCCTGGACGCGGACAATGTCGCCAAGGTGGCCACCACGCTCCAGGCCCTCTCCACCCCGTCCCGTCTGCTGATCCTGGCGAGGCTGCGCGAAGGACCGCTGCCGGCCACGGAGTTGGCCGCCGAGGTCGGCCTGGAGCAGTCCGCGTGCTCGCACCAGCTGAGGCTGCTGCGCAACCTGGGCCTCGTCGTGGGCGAGCGCAGCGGCCGGTCGGTGGTGTACGCGCTGCACGACCACCACGTCGCCGAACTCCTCGACCAGGCCGTGTACCACGTGGAGCACCTGCGGCTGGGACTCAGCGACACGGCGGAGTAGGGCACCCGGAGCGAACCTCCCCCGAGCGCCCCTGTGTCTACTCCCCCGCCGTCGGCCGTCGCGAGGCTGCCGTGGCCCGGCTCACGTCCGTGAGCGGGCGCAGCCGATAGGTGTACGAGTAGTCCCTGTCGGCGAACAGCTTGTACTCGTCATGCGTGTGCGCGCCCCAGCTGTTGTCGCCGCCGACGCCCATCTGCCGGTGGTTCACCCGCAGGACGACCGCGTCGCGCGGGGTGAGCTGGTAGTCGTGGCGCACCCCGTTGGACAGGTCCTCCGGGGTGAAGTGCGAGGCGTTGACCTCCAGGAGGGGCTCACCCGAGACGAGCAGTCCGACGCCGTGCCGGTCGGTCAGCGCGGCCCAGCGCACGTCCGTCTTGTTGCCGTTCTCCTGTGGGCGGATGTAGGAGGTCCACTGCTCGGCGACGGTCCCGGACCAGAGCCCCACGTCCGTGCCGTCGTTGCGGTCCCAGTGGTTCTCCTCGGGTCCGCGGCCGTAGTAGTGCAGCCGGTCCAGGCGCCGCGGCAGGAACAGCATCGCGCCGACCTCCGGGATGTACGGCAGTGAACTCGCCCCCGGGTGCAGGGTGTTGTCGACCCTGACCTCGCCGTTGCCGAAGACCGTGTAGGTGGTGGTGTACGTCGACACGGTCGTCGTGGGCAGGGTGCCGGCGACCTTGATCTCGACGGCCCTGTCCTCCAGTGCCCGCACGCTCACGCCGGTGACCTGGCGGTTCGCGCCTGCGTCGCGCCAGGTCTGGTTGCGGGTGTGCTGCCCGTTGCCGTGGTCGTTGTCGGTGGGCGCCCGCCAGAAGTTCGGCACGGGCCCACCGCTGATCAGCCGGGTGCCACGGGCCACGTACGACGTGATGGTCCCGCTGCCCTTGTCGACGGTGACGGAGAACCCCTTGCCGGTGACGGCGACGTGGTCCGTGGTGTCCTCGTACGTCAGCGCCGGGACGTTCTTCAGCGGCACCGGTGTCACGGCCGGGCTGCCCGCGTCGACGGCGAGTTGCTGCGCGGCCACCTCGAAGCCGGCCTTCGCCCAGGGCATGGACTCCTTGGTGGTGAAGGAGAGCCGGAGGAAGTACTCCGTGCCCGGCGCGGGGGCGCTCGGCAGCTTGTACGGGACGGTGATCTCCTTGTCGGACAGCGGCGCCAGATTCAGCTGGTCCCGCGTCAGCTTTCCGCGCTGCACCACCCTGCCATCGGCGACGAGTGTCCAACTCCCGTCGAACTCACGGAGGTTGGTGAACAGGTACTCGTTGGTCAGGGTCACCGCCCCGCCCTGTCCCCAGGCCGCGTTGACCGCCTGGTAGATCCGCTTGACCTCGGCGGCCTTGCCGGTGTGCCCGCGGTCGGCGGTGACGATGCCGTCCGCGACGAAGGCGCCGTCGTTGGGGTTGTCGCCCCAGTCGCCGCCGAACGCGAAGAAGGTCTTCTCGGCGGACCGCTTCTCGCTCAGTCCGACGGTGGCCGCGTCGAACCAGAACCGCACTCCCCGGTCACCCGATTGCCTGCTGTCGGAGGCCAGTTCGGCGGCGTTCAGGGCGCGGGCGTACACACGCGCCTTCCGGATGGAACCGCTGAACTCCCGGGTGGGGTTGTCGACATCGACGGCCAGCGCGAGGGGCGCGGTGTTGCCGCTGGGACGCTGTGTAGTGGTGCGAGTCGCTCTGACCTGTCCGTCCACGTGGAGGGTCAGCGTGCCCGCGTCCGCGTCGAAGACACCGGCGACATGGTGTTCCCGGCCCGTCCAGTCGTCCGGGAGCGCCCAGGTGGCGCTGGCCCACTGACCGCCGCCGTAGATGAAGAACTCCAGTGTCCTGCCGGACTGTTTGAGGGCGTACTGGGTGTCGCCCTTGGCGATGAGGGGCTGGTGACCACCCGTCACCTTCGGGGTGACCCAGGCCTCCAGTGTCAGCGAGCCGCGGAGGTCGAGGCCGGGGTCGCGGGCGAAGACCGTAGCGCCGTCGACCCCCTTGGTGCGGTCGAACCTGGCGCTCGCCGGGAGGACTTCGCCCGTCAGCGCGCCGGGACCGGTCTCGGTCAGCAACTGGCGTACCGGGACCCGCTCGGTCAGGGACTGGTCCACGAAGTCCCAGATCCAGCCGCCCTGGAGGACGGGATGGCGGCGGACGATGTCCCAGTACTTCTTGAAGTTGCCGTTGGAGTTCCCCATCGCGTGGCAGTACTCGATCATCACGTACGGCCGGGTGTCCGCGCTGTCCCTGGCCCGCTGCTCGACGCGTGCGGGGCTCTCGTACATCTCGGATCGGATGTCGCTGATGGTGGGCCGGTCGTCGCCCTCGTACTGGACGACCCGAGTGGTGTCGTACGACTTGATCCAGTCGCGCATGTTCACGAAGGTGCTGCCGCCGCCCGCCTCGTTGCCCAGCGACCAGATGACCACCGAGGCGTGGTTCTTGTCGCGGTGGACCATGTTCTGGGCGCGGGCCACGCAGGCCGCGCTCCAGTCGGGGTGGTTGCCGGGGTACTCGTCGCGGATGCCGTGGGTCTCCAGGTTGGTCTCGTCGACCAGGTAGAGGCCGTACTCGTCGGCGAGTTCGTACCACAGCGGGTTGTTGGGGTAGTGCGAGGTGCGGACGGAGTTGATGTTCAGCCGCTTGATGATTGTGATGTCCTTCACGAGGTCCGCGCGGCTGAGCGCGGTGCCGCGGTCCGGGTGCATCTCGTGACGGTTGGTGCCGCGGAGGGAGACGGGCTTGCCGTTGATGCGCATCAGCCCGTCCGTCAGGGCGAACTCGCGCAGGCCGACGCGGTGCGACAGCGTCTCGATCACCTTGCCCGCCGGATCGCGCAGCCGCAGGACGGCGGTGTACAGGTTCGGGTGCTCGGCCGACCACAGCTTGGGCGCCGGTACGGCCTTCGCGGCCTGGACGGTCGTCTCGGCTCCGGCGTCGAGGGCCACGGCCTGCTGGAGGGGGCGTGACCAGACCGCGTGGCCGCCGGCGTCGTAGAGCTGGGTCTCGACCGTGTAGCGGCCCTGGTTGCCGCCGCCGTAGTCGCGCACGCTCGCGGTGACCGAGAGTTCGGCAGTCGTGTGGTTGTCGCCGAGCGGGGTGTCCAGCTTGAAGTCGCGCAGGTGGACGGCCGGGGTGGAGTAGAGGTAGACCGAGCGGAAGATGCCGCTCAGCCGGATCATGTCCTGGTCCTCCAGCCAGTCGCCGTCGGAGTAGCGGTAGACCTCGACGGCTATCTGGTTGGTGCCCGCCCTCAGGTGCGGGGTGATGTCGTACTCGGCGGGGGTGTAGGAGTCCTCGTGGTAGCCGACGAGTTCGCCGTTGATCCACACGTAGTGGGCGGACTTCACCCCCTCGAAATGCAGGAAGGTCCGCCGCCCCGACCAGTTCTTGGGGACGGTGAAGGTACGCCTGTACTGGCCGACGGGGTTGTAGCGGGTCGGGGCGGCGGGCGGCTGGGCCTCCTCGCCGAGGCCGTTGGGGCCCCACCACGGGTAGGTGATGTTGATGTAGATCGGCATGTCATAGCCATGCACCTGCCAAACCGAGGGGACGGGAACGGTGTCCCAGTCCCTGTCGTCCACGTCGGTGCCGTAGAAGTCGGGGTTCCGGTCGTCGGGGCGGTCGGCGTAGGCGAACTTCCATGTGCCGTCGAGGCTGAGGCGGTACGGCGAGCGGGTGCGGTCGGCGGTGAGCGCCTGGCCGGTGTCCGCGTACGGCATGAGGGTGGTGTGTGCGGGCTGGGTGCCCACCCGGAAGAGGCCGATGGAGCCGTTCCACTCCGGGGAGCCGTCCGCCGCGTGACCCCGGCCGGTCAGCGGACCGGAGGAGAGGGCGAGTGCGCCGAGGACGGCCGCGCCTCCCTCCAGCAGACGCCGGCGGCTGAGGGGGGCGGACGGATACGGATGGGACATGAGCGGAACCTTCCTCGGGACGACAGTGCGGTGTACGTACTGAGGGAGCGTCAACTCCTGTGCACTATTGGTGACTTTGAGGCACAGGATGCGACTCAACCTAGGTCCCTGAGCGTTCCTGGGCAATGACCTTGTCGGACTTTGTGTGGTCCTGGGGGCAAGGCGACACCACGGCACCCCCGCGTGCGATCACGCGGGGGTGCCGTGGTGCGGTGCTGCGTGGTGCGGCGCTGCGTGGTGCCGTCGTGCCGTGCTGTCAGGTGGCCGGCAGCGACGGCAGGGACGGGACGGACGGCAGGGCGGGCAGCGAGGGGAGGCCGCCGCCGAGGAGACCGGTGACGGCGCCGAGCACGGAGCCCAGGAGGCCCGTGACCGCGCTCAGCACACCGCCCAGGTCCAGCGAGGTCAGTGACTTGATGAGGCTGTCGATGGTCGACTGCAGCGAGGCCACGAGGTCGGAGACCGGGTCGGCCGCCGCCGCGGACCTGTCCGTGCCGCTCAGCTGCCGCAGCCGCTCCTGGACCTGGGCGTTCGCCGCCTCGACCGCCTTCGCGTGGGCGGCCGCCTCGCTCGCGTCGAGGTGGGTGCCGTCGAGAGCGGTGATGTCGGCCACGGCGTCCAGGAGGGGCTGGAGGACGCTGCCGCGCTCGGCCCGGTCCAGTGCGTCGAGGCGGTCCACGACGGTGTCCGCGTCGTCGGTGCCGTACCAGGTGGCGAGCTGTGCCACCTGGTGGTCCGACGCGCTGCGGCCCGCGTCGGCGACGGCGGCCGCGGTGCCGACCGGGCCGAGGATCAGCGCGGCACAGACCAGGGGCGGCAGGAGCAGGCCGCGGGAGACGAGGGGGCGCATGAACGTTCCTTTCGGAGAACTTCCTTGGCCCCACCGTCCAAAGCGGTCCGGCCTCCCGCAACCGGTCACGGAACGCCGGGCCTCCCCCGTCACACCGCTCACACCACCGCGACCAGGCTCTTTGCCCCACGCGGTCATGTCCTCAGCGCTCGGAACACGTTCGTCCGTATGAGTGGGCAGCCCGTGACGGCGGGTCAGCGCAGGTGCCGTGCGAACGCCCGGTACGTCCTGTCGTCGAAGAGCACGAACCGGACCTCCTCGACCGCGGTCGGCGTCTCCCGTACGGTCGCCACCGCGATCCGGGCGGCGTCGTCGATCGGCCATCCGTAGATACCGGCGGAGACGGCGGGGAAGGCCACGGTCCGGGCGCCGAGTTCGTCGGCGACGCGCAGGGACTCGCGGTAGCAGGAGGTCAGCAGGGCCGAGCGGTCCTCCTCGGCGCTGTGCCGGGGGCCGACGGTGTGGATCACCCACCGGGCGTCCAGCTCGCCCGCGGTGGTGGCAACCGCCCGGCCCGTGGCCAGGCCCTTGCCGTAATGAGAGGCGCGCAGCTTGCGGCAGTCCGCCAGGATCGCCGGGCCGCCCCGGCGGTGGATGGCGCCGTCGACGCCTCCCCCGCCGAGGAGGGAGGAGTTCGCGGCATTGACGATCGCGTCGGCGCTCTCCTGCGTGATGTCGCCCTGGACGAGACGGATGGTGGTCATGACCGCCACTCTCCCAGCCCGGCTCGCCGGGAGCAGCCGGATTACCGGGCCACGGACAGCGTCTGCACATGGCCGGAACTCACGTATCGAACGTGCGTCTTCATCGCCGATTGCCAGGAGGAACATCGGCAACGAGGACGGGCCTTTCTCTCAGCCCTTCCGCAGCTTCCGCCACACCGCTTTCGCCGCGTTGTGTCCCGACATGCCGTGCACGCCCGGTCCCGGCGGGGTCGCCGAGGAGCAGATGAAGACGGCCGGGTGCGGGGTGCCGTACGGGGACAGGGAGAGCTTGGGGCGCAGCATGGTCTGGAGTCCGCTGACCGCGCCGGAGGCGATGTCGCCGCCGATGTAGTTGGCGTTGCGGGCGGCCAGTTCGGGTGGGCCGGCGGTGGCGCGGGCCAGGACGCGGTCGCGGAATCCCGGGGCGAAGCGCTCCAGTTGGCGTTCGAGGGCGTCGGTGAGGTCGCCCGTCCAGCCGCTGGGGACATGGCCGTAGGCCCAGAACACGTGCTTTCCGGCCGGGGCCCGGCCGGGGTCGGCGACACTGGGCTGCACGGTGATCATGAAGGGCCGGTCGGGTGCGCGGCCCTCCCGGGACGCGGCCCGCAGGGCGGCACCGATCTCCGCGGTGTCGGCGCCGATCTGCACGGTGCCCGCGCTGCGCGCCTCCTTCGCGGTCCACGGCACGGGTCCGTCGAGGGCGTAGTCGACCTTGAAGACGCCCGGGCCGTAGCGGTAGCCGTCGTAGTAGCTGCCGAAGCCGGCGATACGGGCGAGGGCGGTGGGCGAGGTGTCGAAGACGTAGGCGCGCGCGGGCGGCAGGTCGTCGAGGCGCTTGACCTCGTAGTCGGTGTGGACGGTGCCGCCGAGGTCCTTGAGGTACGCGGTGAGCGCGTCGGAGATGGACTGGGAACCGCCACGGGCCACGGGCCAGCCGCGGGCGTGCGCCGCGAGGGCGAAGACCAGCCCGACGGCACCGGTGGCGAGCCCGTCGAGCGGGGCCATGACATGCGCGACGAGACCGGCGAACAGGGTCTTCGCGCGCTCGTCACGGAAGCGGCGCATCAGCCATGTCGACGGCGGCAGACCGACGAGACCGAAGCGGGCGAGGGTGACCGGGTCGCGGGGCAGCGCGGTCAGGGGCAGCGACATGAAGTCGCGGGCCAGGGTGTCCCACTTGGGCAGGAACGGCTCGACGAGCCTGCGGTACGTGCCCGCGTCGCGCGGTCCGAACGAGGCTGCCGTCTCGGCGACCGACCTCGACAGGACGGCGGCGGTGCCGTCGGTGAAGGGGTGAGCCATGGGCAGTTCGGCGTGCAGCCACTCCAGGCCGTAGCGCTCCAGGGGCAGGGCACGGAACGCCGGGGAGTTGATACCGAGCGGGTGGGCCGCCGAACACGGGTCGTGCCGGAAACCGGGGAGGGTCAGCTCCTCGGTGCGGGCTCCTCCGCCCACGGTGTCACGCGCTTCGAAGACGGCCACGGAGAAGCCGCGGCGGGCAAGCTCCACGGCAGCCGTCAGTCCGTTCGGTCCCGCACCCACCACGACCACATCGAGCATCGACGGCACCTTCGGACCCCTTCGTCAGCCGATGGCCAGAGGATCAGGATATGCCGGGGCACCGACAGCCCCGGGGTTCGGGGGTAAGTCGGGGCAGGCGGACATCGAGGTCCGGTGTGCCCGCCCTCCCCCGCGTGCCACGGTGTCGGGTCAGGCCTGGCCCGCCAGCAGGCCCCGTACCCTGCGGGCCGTCGCCGCGTCCCGGGCTGCCGTGAAGGGCAGGGTGTTGCCTCCCGTGATGCGGAACGGCTCACCGGCGCGGGTCAGATGGGCGCCGCCCGCCTCCTCGACCAGCAACAGGCCCGCCGCATGGTCCCAGGCCGCCTCCCAGGAGAACGCGACCGCGTCCAACTCGCCTCGGGCTACGGCGAGATACTCCAGACCGGCCGAGCCGCACGGGCGTGGCGCGACACCGTCCGTCCACAGGCTGAGCAGGGCTCGCTTCTCCTCGTCCGTCGTGTAGTCCGGGTGGGAGGTGGCCACCCGGAGGTCCCGCTCCGGGTCGGGGGCACCCGTGTGCAGCCGCTCGCCGTCGAGGAACGCGCCCTGGCCCCGTACCGCTGTGGCCAGCTGGTCGCGGGCGGGGGCGTAGGTCCAGGAGGCGAGCAGGACGCCGTTCGCCGCGAGCGCGACCAGCGTGCAGAAGCCGGGGTCGCCGTGGACGAACTGCCGGGTGCCGTCGACGGGGTCGACGATCCAGACCGGGGTGTCGCCCTGTATCGCCTCGTACGACGCCGGGTTGGCGTGGACCGCCTCCTCGCCGACCACCACGGAGCCGGGAAGGAGGGCGCCGAGCGCCTCGGTGAGGTACCGCTCGGCCAGCCGGTCGGCGTCCGTGACCAGGTCGTGGGGGCCGCTCTTCTGGTCCACCTCGTGCGCGGCGAGCCGGCGGAAGCGCGGCATGATCTCGGCCGCGGCGGCCTTGCGCACCGCCTCTTCCACGTCGTCCGTGTGCCGGTCGAGAAACTCGTCGATGGTTTCCATGTGTCCGATCATGACTCCATGAGAGCACGCGGGACTGACAATCCCTCCCGGACCGGTGGACAGCGGCTGGAATCGCCGTGAACACCGGGGTCGGGCCGGGCCGGGCGCTCGGGCTGTGCGGAAGTGGGTCGACCGGTCACGTACCCGGCATGACCACGGGACCCGCGGGACCCGTCCGGTCGCCTTCGCGGGCGCACCTCCTCCCCTGTGCCGGGGCACCCCCTCCCATGTGCCGGGGCTCACCGTCCCACCGCGTACCCCTGCATTCCCCGGGGATTCGCCGCCGCCGACAGCACCCCCGTCGCCGGGTCCCGGGCCACCGCGCACAGCCGTCCCTCCGACCAGGGCTCGCCCACCGTCACGTCGTGCCCCCGCCGCCGTAGCCCCGCCACCACCTCCGGGTCCGTCCGCGCCTCCACGGTGACGCTTCCGGGCCGCATGCCGCGCGGATAGAAGGAGCCGGGGAAGCTGTCGTTGTGCCAGTTCGGGGCGTCGATGGCGCCCTGGAGGTCGAGGCCGCCGCGGACCGGGGAGCGCAGGGCGAGGGCGAGGAAGAAGTGGAGCTGCCACTGGTCCTGCTGGTCCCCGCCGGGTGTGCCGAAGGCGAGGACCGGGACCCCGGCGCGCAGGGCGATCGAGGGGGTGAGGGTGGTGCGGGGGCGGCGGCCGGGGGTGAGGGAGTTCGGCAGGCCGTCCTCCAGCCAGGCCATCTGGAGCCGGGTGCCGAGCGGAAAGCCCAGTTCGGGGACGACGGGGTTGGACTGGAGCCAGCCTCCGCTGGGCGTGGCGGCGACCATGTTGCCCCAGCGGTCGACGACGTCCAGGTGGCAGGTGTCGCCCCGGGTGGTGCCGTCGGAACCGACCTCGGGCTCACCCGGCACGGGGGATGTGGGGTTCTTGGCGACCGTCGGCTCACCGGCGCCCATCGGGCTAAACCCCGGCTCGTCGGTGACCACCACGCGCGCGTGCGCGCTCAGCCGTGGGACACGCCCGCCGGGGCTGCCCGGCCGCAGCTCGTGGGATGCCTTGTCGCCGACGAGTTCACGCCGTCCCGCGTTGTACTCCCCCGACAACAGCTCACCGAGCGGCACCTCGGCCGCGTCCCCGTACCAGGCCTCCCGGTCGGCCATGGCCAGCTTGCATCCCTCGACCAGCAGATGGACGTACTCGGCGGACCCGTACCGGGGCAGTTCGGGCGGCAGCAGCGCGAGCTGCTGGAGGAGCACCGGGCCCTGGCTCCAGGGGCCGGCCTTGCACAGGGTCCAGCCGTTCCAGTCGTACGTCGCCGGCGCCTCGTAGGTCGCGGACCATCCGGCGAGGTCGGCGGCCGTCAGCGTGCCGGTGTGCCGCGCACCGCTGGTGTCCATGGTGGGCCGCCGGGTCTGCCGTACGAGCGCCTCGGCGATGAATCCGCTGCGCCACACCTCGCGCGCCGCCTCGATCTGCGCGACCCGGTCGCCCGCTCCCGCCACCTCGTCGATCAGTCGTCTCCAGGTGGCGGCGAGCGTGGGGTTGCGGAACAGCGAACCGGGCCGGGGAGCCTGTCCTTCGGGCAGGTAGACCTCCGCCGACGAGGTCCACTCCGTCTCGAACAGCTTCCGCACGCTCTCGACGGTCGCGCCGACGTTCTCGACGGGCGCGTGCCCGTCCTCGGCGTACCCGACGGCGTACTTCAGGACGTCGGCGAGGGGCTTGGTGCCGTGGTCGCGCAGGAGCAGCATCCAGGCGTCGAAGGCGCCCGGGACGGCGGCGGCGAGGGGGCCGGTGCCGGGCACCAGTTCCAGGCCGAGTCCCCGGTAGTGCGCGACGGTGGCCCCGGCGGGCGCGACGCCCTGACCGCACAGCACCCGCACCTCCCCGCCGGCCGGCGCGAGCAGGATCGGCACCTCACCGGCGGGACCGTTGAGGTGCGGCTCGACGACGTGCAGGACGAAGGCACCGGCCACCGCGGCGTCGAAGGCGTTGCCGCCGTCCTCCAGCACCGCCATCGCCGACTGCGAGGCCAGCCAGTGAGTGGAGGACACCATGCCGAAGGTGCCCTGGAGGGTCGGCCGGGTGGTGAACGACATCTCTCACCTCGCTGGTCGGGCGCGCCTCGGCCGGTCCGAAGCGGGTCGTGTGCACGGATCCTTTCATTCCCCCCGGGGTGGGCCAACGAAGATTTTGCGATCACACGAGAACTCCATGAATCGGCTCCCACCTGCACGAAGTCCCTTTTGCCCGCCCGTACGGACCATCGGTAACCCCGAGTTCACCGGCCTCCTCTTCCGGTCCGTTCTACGCGCGTGGTGCCATGCGGATGCCCGCCCCCCCCTGCGGGCACCAACTCGACCAGGAGTCACGCATGTTGTGGAAGGTCCTCACCCGTACCGGGGTCGCTCTCGCCGCCGGTGCCGGCGTACTCGCCGCCTCCGTCCCCGCCAGTGCCGCGAGCTACACCGCCTTCGCCTTCTCGCAGAGCGCCGGCCAGCCCACGATCTACGACTTCATCAACTCGGCCACCACGTCCCTCGACATGACCATGTACGAGCTTGAGGACACGA
Organism: Streptomyces sp. NPDC031225; assembly: GCF_055570355.1. Classification (NCBI taxonomy): domain Bacteria; kingdom Bacillati; phylum Actinomycetota; class Actinomycetes; order Kitasatosporales; family Streptomycetaceae; genus Streptomyces; species Streptomyces sp. NPDC031225. The sequence goes on from NZ_JBVIHJ010000025.1 coordinate 112,982, forward strand.
CAGCCGTCAACGACCTCATAGCCCTGAAGAGCAAGGGCGTCACCGTCCGGGTCGTCCTGGACCGTCAGCACCAGAGCGCCAACGGCTCGGCGTACACGGCGTTGACGAACGCGGGTGTGGGTGTGGTGTGGTCGCCGTCGAGCTTCGTCTACACGCACCAGAAGACGATCACCGTGAACGGCACCAAGTCGCTTGTCCTCACCGGCAATCTCACCTCCCAGTACTACGCGACCGGTCGTGACTACGGGGTGTTCACCGACGACACCCGCGATGTCGCCGCGATCGAGAAGGTGTTCAACGCGGACTACGCCGGCACCTCGGTCACGCCCACCGACGGTGACCACCTGCTCTGGTCCCCCACGGACTCCCGCAGCCGTCTGCTGTCCGTGATCAACGCCGCCACCAAGACGCTCGACGTCGAGGAACTGGAGTTCAGCGACAGCACGGTGGTGGACGCCGTGGCGGCACGCGCGAAAGCGGGCGTGAAGGTACGGGTGGTCCTGGAGACGCCGGGCGACTACGCCGCCGAGGTCTCCGAGATCAAGGCGGCCGGCGGCACCGTCGTCGGGTACTCCGATCCCAACGGCTTCTACATCCACGGCAAGGCCATGGTCGCCGACTACGGCCTCGCCACCCAGGAGGTGGAGGCGGGCTCCATGAACATCAGCAGCAACTCGCTGTCCAACAACCGGGAGTTGGGCATCATCCTGACCGGCACCGGGGTCGCGCAGTCCGTGGCCACCACCGTCGAGACCACGTTCAGCAGCGACTACGCGGGCGGCACGGCCGCGTAGTCCCTGCCGGGCGGACGGCCGGTTTCAGCGCCCCGGCCGTCCGCCCACCGTGAGCAGGTGCCCGCTCGCCCCCAGCAGCGTCGGCTCCGACTCGATGTGCCGACATGCCGCCAGGACCGCTGCGCGGCGCTCCGGGTCGTCCAGCCAGTCCTCGACTCCACTCATGAACCAGGCGACCCCCTCGACGCCGTACTGGCCCTCGACGGTCAGCCGTGCGTCGGTGAACTCCGCCGTCACCGCTCGCGGTTGGGCGAAGTGGGCGACGGTGAAGAAGCCGTCGTCGTGGTGGGGGTGCCGGCCGTCGTCCGCGAGAACGGCGTCGGTGCGTTCACGGTGCTCCGTGGTGAAGTAGCACTCCTTGCGCAGCAGGTCGTGCAGTTGCGCGTATCGGTTGATGGTGGCCGCGACGACCGGGCCGCCCGGCCTGACCACCCGGCGCGCCTCGGCCAACGCCCGTACGCGGTCGGCCCGTTCGGGCAGGTGGTACAGGGGACCCAGCATCAGCACCACGTCGTACGCGCAGTCGTCGGCGGGCAGTGAGCGGGCGTCCCCGGACCGTGCGCGCACACCCGGCAGCCGGGCCGCCTGTTCCACGTGGAGCGGAACGGGATCGACGAGTTCGACCTCGTACCCGTCCTGCGCGAGCCACTGCGCGTGCACTCCGCTGCCGCCACCGACGTCCAGCACCCGGGCGGGCGCGGCGGGCAGCAACCGCCGCAGCACGTCCTGGGTGCGCCAGTACTCCAGCCGTCCGGCGAGTGCGCCGCCCGGTCTGAGGCGGGCGTCCTCCTCGCCCCGGGCGTAGTAGGCGAGGATCTCTTCGCGGACCTGCGGTGTCGTCTCGGTCATCGCCCCAGAGTGCTGATCGCCCACGGCGGCGGGCAACGGGATTTCAGCCGCCGCGTGCCGTCACCAGACCCGACTCGTAGGCGAACACGACCAGTTGGGCGCGGTCCCGGGCGCCCAGCTTGGTCATCGCGCGGCTGATGTGGGTCTTGGCCGTGAGGGGGCTGATCACCATGTGCCGGGCGATCTCCTCGTTGGTCAGGCCACGGGCGGCGAGCCCCGTCACCTCGCGTTCGCGGCGGGTGAGGCATTCCAGGCCGGGAGCGGTGGACCGGTCCGGCGGGCGGGCGACGAACTCGCCGATCAGGGTGCGGGTGACCGCAGGTGACAGCAGGGCCTCACCCCGGGCCACCACCTCGATGGCCTGGAGGAGGTCGGCCGGTTCGGTGTCCTTCAGCAGGAAGCCGCTCGCGCCCGCCCGCAGTGCCTCGAAGACGTACTCGTCCAGGCCGTAGTTGGTGAGGATCACCACGCGGACCCCCGCCAGGTCCGGTTCAGCGGCGATCCGCCGGGTTGCTTGGATGCCCGTCATCACCGGCATCTGTACGTCGATCAGCGCGATGTCGGGCACCTGCGCGCGCACCAGCTCCACGCCCTGCTCGCCGTCCGCCGCCTCGCCGACCACCTCGATGCCGTCCTCGGCTTCGAGCAGGGCCCGGAACCCGGCCCGCATCAACGCCTGGTCGTCCACGAGCGCCACCCTGATCACGCCGACTCCCCCACCCGTAGGGGCAGGTGCGCCCGCACCGAGAACCCGCCCTCCGCGCGCGGCCCGGCCGCCAGCGTCCCGCCCAGCGCCGTGACGCGTTCGCGCATGCCGGTGAGGCCGTGGCCGGGTTCGGGCGGGCGGCCCGGGTCCGCGGCCCCGTCGTCCTCGACGCGGATCGTCAAGTCGTGCTCGCCGTAGGCCAGTTCGACGCGTACCTTCGCCGGGCCCGCGTGCCGGGCCGCGTTGGTCAGGGACTCCTGGACGATCCGGTACGTGGCCCGGTCAAGGGTGGCGGGCAGTGGGCGCTCCTCGCCGGCCACGGTCAGTTCGACGGCGAGCCCCGCCGCCCGCGCCCGCTCCACGAGCAGCGCGGGTGTGCCGGTCGGCTCGTCGGTGCGCAGGATCTCCAGCGTGGCACGGAGTTCGCGCATCGCCTCGCCGCTCGCCTCCTGGATGGCGAGCAGGGCGGGCGGCACGTCCTCGCCGCGCTTGCGGGCCAGATGGACGGCCACGCCCGCCTGGAGCTTGACGATGGAGATGCTGTGGGTGAGCGAGTCGTGCAACTCCCTTGCTATGCGCAGGCGTTCCTCCCCTGCGCGGCGCAGGGCCGCCTCCTCCCGGGTCCGCTCGGCCTCCAGGGCCCGCTGTTCGGTCTGGCGGAGATACGCCTGCCAGTTCCGGTCGGCGAGGCCTCCCACCACCATGCAGAGGAACCAGCCCGCGAGCAGCCCGGCCTTCCCGACCGCCTCCTGGGTGGTGGACCCCGTGGCGATGTACGCCGTCAGGTACACCCCGCTCGCCACGGCAGCCCAGCCCCGGTGCCCCAGTTGCGCCGCGGTGAGCACGGCGGCGAGGACGGGCAGGGCGGCGAGCGCCCCGGGATGGGCGTGCAGCACGTACACGGCGCCGCCCGCCGTGGCGGCTGCCAGCACCACCAGCGGAGCGGCACGGTAGAACGCGAGAACGGCCGAACTCAGCGCCACCAGCGCGTAGTCGACGGTCGCGGTGTCCGCGTCGAAGGCCGCCGCGGTCACGGCGAGCGCGCCGACCACGACCGCGAGGGCCGCGTCGGCCAGCCGCCTGCGTGTGGCCGTGTCGGCCGGTAGCCCGCTCATGCCCACACGCTAGACCGCCGCGCCGACACCGGCGTCAGCCCTGTGGACAACTCCCGCACTACTCCCGGCGCAGTAGTGCCCGGCGCGGGCCGCCCTCACCGACGCAGCGCCGACTGACTCCGGCCGCACGACGACCCGGGGCACCCCCGGGGCGCACGCTGCTGCCCATGCCCACACCCTTCCGATACACCCGGCCCCTGCCGCCCAAGGCGGCCACCGGCCGTGCCGCCGAGGTCTACGCGCAGATGTCCCGCGACTTCGGCATCGCCGAGCCCGCCACCTTCGTGGTCCTGTCCTCCGCACCCGAACTCCTCGCCCCCGCCTGGGCGTTGATGCGCGAGTCGTTGATCGCGGGACCCGGCAGCCGCACCGGCAAGGAGCTCGCGGCACTCGGCGTCTCGCTCGCCAACCGGTGCCCGTTCTGTGTGGACGCGCACACCATGCTGCTGCACGCCACCGGCGACCACGCCCTCGCCGAACGTCTCGCCCGGGGGGAGCGGCCGCGGAACGAGGAGCACGCACGCGTGCTGGACTGGGGCAGGCACACACGCGTGCCGGGTGGCCTGGGCGCCGGGCCCTACCCGTTCCCGCGCGAGCACGCCCCCGGCTACCTGGGCACGGCGTTCGCCTTCCACTTCATCAACCGGATCGTGTCCGCCCTGCTCACCGAGAACCTGCTGCCCGGCAACGCCCAGCGGTTCCGGGCGGTCCGCAGTCTCGCGGGCCGCACACTCGCCCGGACCGTGCGCCGACAAGCCGGGCCCGGTGCGGCCCTCCCCCTGCTCGATCTGCCCGATGCCGGCGAGGCCCCCGCGTGGGCGGACGGCACACCCGTCGGACTCGCGTACGCGGCGCTCCTCCGGGCGGCCATGTTGGGCGCGGGCCTGCTGGACACCGACGAGCAGGATCTCGTGGAGGAGGCACTGCTGGACTGGGACGGTTCGCATCCGCCGCCGGCCCTGAGCGGGTTCCCGGACCGGGAGGAGCGTCCCGGTGCGCGTCTGGCGCTGCTGGCGGCCCTCGCGCCGTACCGGATCACCGACGCGGACGTGGCGGCCTGGCGGTGGCCGGGGCACACCGACCACCGTCTGGTACAGCTCGTGGCCTATGGGGCGTTCCTCGCCGTGGACCGGATCGAATCGGCCCTGTACCGCCCCATCACCCGGACATAAACGGACACATGACGCATCGAAGGCAATCGACAACAGGGGACAGTGACGACACAAGTACGGAGCGAGTTCACACTTTCGCCCCACAGGGAGTCGTGTGAAACTGGCGTCCCGTCCGCAGTGCGGACCCGTCCGCACCGTCCGTCCCCCACGAAAAGTGCGCCGTGCGAACTCTTTCCCTGCCGCTCGCCCTCACCGCACGCATCTCGCCCGTCGTCGTGCTCGCCGCGGCGGGCTGGGCGCTCACGTCGGGCCCGGCCGCGACACCCGCCGCCCAGAAGGAACCGACGCCGCAGTCCGCCTCCGAGTCCCCCTCGGGCACGTCCACGGCGGCCGTGTCGAAGCAGTACTCCGCCGCGCCCGCGCCCTGCGCCAGCATGAGCGCGGCCACCATCAAGACGCTCGTGCCGGGCGCCAAGGCGGCCGGCAAGGAGATCCCCTCGACGGACACGGCGCTGCGCCGGACCTGCTCCTGGAACGCGCTCAAGGGGTACGACTACCGCTGGCTCGACGTCTCCTTCGAGATCACGGAGTCCGCCGAGGCGGCCGCCAAGTCGTACAAGGAGAACATCTCCGAGAAGAGCGGCGGCGGGAGCGTGCCCGGTGTCGGTGACGCCGGGTACTCGGTGGTGAATCTGACCACGGAGGACAAGCAGCAGACCCGTGAGGGCGTGGTCATGATCCAGGCGTCCAACGCGCTGGTGACGGTGACGTACAACGGCAGCGACTTCGAGTCGAAGAAGGCGCCGAGCACGGACGAGATCAACAAGGGCGCCATCAAGGCCGCCAAGGAAGCGGTCGCGGCACTGGAGAGCGGCCGGAAGGCCTGAGCCGACAGGCCCGAGGCGATCCCGACCGCTCTCCACACGCGCGTCACCCCGACCGTCAGACCTTGATGCCCTCCTGCTTCCTGCCCGTGGACAGCATCAGCACGACGTACAGCACCAGCGAGGTGCCGAGTCCCACCGCCCAGCCGTAGTCGGCCAGCGGCTTGAGGAACGGGATCAGACCGTCGGTCGGGAACGGCCCGGTCTTCTTGCCGTCCGCGCCCACGCCCGAGTACGAGCCGCCGACCGCGAGCAGACCGCCGACCACGAAGGCGGCGATGGCCCGCCAGTTCCAGCCGTTGGTGTACCAGTAGCGGCCGCCGGGCGTGTAGAGGTCCACGAGGTGCAGGACCGTACGCCGGATGACCCAGTAGTCGGCGATGAGGATGCCCGCGACCGTGCCGAGCAGACCGCCGACCACGCCGAGCCAGGTGAAGATGTAGAACTCCGGCGTGGAGATCAGCTTCCACGGGAAGATCAGGATGCCGACGACACCCGTGATCAGCGCGCCCGTACGGAAGTTGATGAACTTCGGAGCCAGGTTGGACAGGTCGTACGCCGGTGAGACCACGTTCGCCGCGATGTTCACGGAGATCGTGGCGACCAGCACGATGATCAGCGCGAAGAGCAGACCGAAGGCGTTGTCCGCCTTGGCGGCAAGCGCGACGGGGTCCCAGATGGCCTCGCCGTAGACGACCTCGGAGCCGGAGGTGACCAGCACGGCGAGAACGGCGAACAGCGTCATGGTCGTGGGCAGCCCCAGGGCCTGCCCCCAGGTCTGTGCCTTCTGGCTGGCGCCGAAGCGGGTGAAGTCGGGGATGTTCAGCGACAGGGTCGCCCAGAAGCCGATCATGCCCATCAGGGACGGGAAGAAGACCGGCCAGAAGTCGGGGCCCCAGCCGAGCTTGGAGGGCTGGTCGAGCAGCGCGCCGAAGCCGTCCGCCTTGACGGCGATCCAGATCAGCAGGACGAGGGCGCCGGCGATCACGAACGGCGCGGCCCAGTTCTCGAAGTGCCGCAGGAAGTCCATGCCGCGGTAGATGATCGCGATCTGCAGTGCCCAGAACAGGATGAAGCAGAGCCACAGGGGCCACGGGTTGCCCGCGATCTGGCTCGCGTTCTCCCAGTGGCCGCCGGTGAGCTTGGAGCCCAGCGCGAAGATGCCGCTGCCGCCGATCCAGGTCTGGATGCCGAACCAGCCGCAGGCCACGGCCGCCCGGATCAGCGCCGGGACGTTGGCGCCGCGCAGCCCGAAGGAGGCACGGGCGAGCACCGGGAAGGGGATGCCGTACTTGGGTCCGGCGTGCCCGGTGGCCAGCATCGGCAGCAGCACGATGATGTTGGCCAGGGCGATGGTGAACACGGCCTGCTTCCAGTCCATGCCGAGTGCGACCAGGCCGGAGGCCAGGGTCCAGCTGGGGATGCAGTGCGCCATGGAGATCCACAGGGCCGCGAAGTTGTACGTCGTCCACTTGCGCTCGGAGACGGGTACGGGACGCAGGTCCTCGTTGGCGAAGGGGCTGTCGGCGGGGAAGGCCTCGGGGGCGAGCTCGACGCGGCCACCGGGGGACTGCTGTATCGGCGACCCCGTGGGGACTGTTTCGGTCATGGGCAGGCCAATCGATCAGAACGGGACGGGATAGGCCGTGCGGGGGCCTCGGGCGGGGCCGGGACGGGCGGGGAGGCCCTGCCCGGCCCCGCCACCCCTCCCCGGGACGGCGGGAAGGGGGGACAAGGAGTGGGGGGTCGGTCGAGCGGTACCGCGAGGGGGGTCAGGAGTTGACGGCGGGGATGATCTTGGAGCCGTACGCGTCGATGGTCGCTTCCTGGGCGTCGTGCATGTCGTAGACGGCGAACTGGTCGACGCCCAGCTCGCGCAGCGCGTTCAGCTTCTCGATGTGCTTCTCGGCCGTGCCGATGAGGCAGAACCGGTCGACGATCTCGTCGGGCACGAAGGCGGTGTCGGGGTTGTCGGCGCGCCCGTGGTGCGAGTAGTCGTACCCCTCGCGCGCCTTGATGTAGTCCGTGAGCTCGTCGGGTACGGCGGCGGAGTGCTCGCCGTACTTGGACACCAGGTCGGCCACGTGGTTGCCGACCATCCCGCCGAACCAGCGGCACTGCTCACGCGCGTGGGCGAGCGCCTCGGGCGAGTCGTCCTCGGTGACGTAGGCGGGGGCGGCGACGCAGATCGTGACCTCCGAGGGGTCCCGGCCGGCGGCGACGGCCGCGTCCTTGACCGCCTTCACCATGTACTCGGTGAGGTACAGGTCGGCCAGCTGGAGGATGAACCCGTCGGCCTCCTCGCCGGTCATCTTCAGCGCCTTCGGACCGTAGGCCGCCATCCATACGGGGAGTTCGGCGTCCTCCTTGATCCACGGGAACCTGATCACCGTGCCGCCGAGGTCGGCCTCCTGGCCCGAGCCGAGCGCCTTGATGACCTTCATGGCCTCGCTGATGCGCGCCAGGGTGTTGGGCGTACGGCCCGCGACCCGCATCGCGGAGTCGCCGCGGCCGATGCCGCAGACCGTGCGGTTGCCGAACATGTCGTTGAGGGTGGCGAAGGTGGACGCGGTCACCTCCCAGGTGCGGGTACCCGGGTTGGTGACCATCGGGCCGACCTTCAGCTTCGAGGTGTTGGACAGGATCTGGCTGTAGATGACGAACGGTTCCTGCCACAGCACGGCGGAGTCGAAGGTCCATCCGTAGGTGAAGCCGTTGCGTTCGGCCCGCTTCATCAGGCTGATGACCTTCGAAGCGGGCGGATCCGTCTGCAGGACGAGTCCGAAGTCCATGGGCGCCACTCCTAGTTGAGGTACTGACAGGTGGAGCGGGGGGTGTACGTGCCGTGCCCGGCGCGTCCGGTGTACTCCCGCTCGGTGATGACGAGTTCGCCGCGCGAGAGGACCGTCTCGACCCGGCCGGTGAGGCGCCTGCCCTCGTAGGCCGAGTAGTCGACGTTCATGTGGTGGGTCTCGGCGGAGATGATCTGCTCGGCGTGCGGGTCGTAGATCACGACGTCCGCGTCGGCGCCCGGGGCGATCGTCCCCTTCTTCGGGTACATGCCGAACATCCGGGCCGGGGTGGCGCAGGCGATCTCGATCCAGCGCCGGCGCGTGATGTGTCCGTCGACGACGCCCTGGTGGAGCAGGTCCATCCGGTTCTCGACGCCGGGCAGGCCGTTGGGGATCTTCGAGAAGTCGCCGCGGCCGAGTTCCTTCTGGCCCACGAAGCAGAAGGGGCAGTGGTCGGTGGAGACGACCTGGAGGTCGTTGGTCCGCAGGCCCTGCCACAGCTTGGCCTGGTGTTCCTTCGGCCTCAGGGGCGTTGAGCACACGTACTTCGAACCCTCGAAGTCCGGCTCCGCGAGGTTGTCCGTGGACAGGAACAGGTACTGCGGGCAGGTCTCGCCGAAGACGTTGAGCCCCTCGTCGCGCGCCCGTGCCAGCTCGGCCACTGCCTCCATGGCCGAGACGTGCACGACGTACAGCGGGGCGCCCGCGACCTGCGCGAGCTTGATGGCGCGGTGGGTGGCCTCGGCTTCGAGCAGTGCCTTGCGCACCTCGCCGTGATAGCGGGGGTCGGTCTCGCCGCGTGCCAGCGCCTGCTCCACCAGTACGTCGATCGCGATGCCGTTCTCGGCGTGCATCATGATCAGGCCGCCGTTCTCGGCGGAGCGCTGCATGGCGCGCAGGATCTGGCCGTCGTCGGAGTAGAAGACCCCGGGATAGGCCATGAACTGCTTGAAGGAGGTGACTCCCTCCTCGACCAGCAGGTCCATCTCCTTGAGCGTCTCCTGGTTCACATCGGACACGATCATGTGGAAGCCGTAGTCGATGGCGCAGTTGCCCTCGGCCTTGGCGTGCCAGGCGTCCAGGCCCTCGCGCAGGGTGTGTCCGACGCTCTGCACGGCGAAGTCGACGATGGTCGTCGTACCGCCCCAGGCGGCGGCCCTGGTGCCGGTCTCGAAGGTGTCGGAGGCGAAGGTGCCGCCGAACGGCAGCTCCATGTGGGTGTGGGCGTCGACGCCACCGGGGATGACGTACTTCCCGGTGGCGTCGATCGTGCGGTCCGCGGTCCAGTTCTGCGTGCCGGGCACGGCGAGGGCGGCGATGCGGCCGTCCTCGATCAGCACGTCGGCGTACAGCTCGTCGGACGCGGTGATGACGAGGCCACCGCTGATGACGGTACGGCTGCTCATGTTCCCTCTCCTGCCAAGGTGGTCGGTTCGGTCAGGGTGCGGTCAGCGGGGGGTACGCGTCCGGACGGCGGTCGCGGTAGAACTGCCAGCGGTCGCGGACTTCCCTCAGCTTGGCCAGGTCCAGGTCGCGGACGACGAGTTCGGTCTCCTTGTCGCTCGCCACCTCGCCGACGAACTGCGCCTCCGGGTCGACGAAGTACGTCGTGCCGTAGAAGTCGTTGTCGCCCAGCTCCTCGACACCGACCCGGTTGATCGCGCCGACGAAGTACTCGTTGGCGACGGCCGCCGCGGGCTGCTCCAGCTGCCACAGGTAGGCGGACAGACCGCGCGAGGTGGCCGACGGGTTGAAGACGATCTCGGCGCCCGCGAGGCCGAGCGCCCGCCAGCCCTCCGGGAAGTGGCGGTCGTAGCAGATGTAGACGCCGATCTTTCCGACCTTGGTGTCGAAGATCGGCCATCCCAGGTTGCCGGGGCGGAAGTAGAACTTCTCCCAGAACCCGGGCACCTGGGGGATGTGGTGCTTGCGGTACTTGCCGAGGTACGAGCCGTCCGCGTCGATCACGGCGGCGGTGTTGTAGAGGACGCCGGGCTGCTCCTCCTCGTACATCGGCAGGATCAGGACGATGCCCAACTCCTTGGCCAGCGCCTGGAATCGCTTGACGATCGGGCCGTCCGGGATCTGCTCGGCGTACTCGTAGAACGCCTTGTCCTGGACCTGGCAGAAGTACGGCCCGTAGAACAGCTCCTGGAAGCACAGGACCTGAGCACCCTGCGCGGCCGCGTCTCGGGCCGCCTGCTCGTGTACCTGGATCATCGACTCCTTGTCGCCCGTCCACGCGGTCTGGAAGAGGGCGGCGCGAATCACTCTGCTCATCGGGACCTCCGGTCACTCGGTGTGCGAGAAGACTAGGAAGTCCGAAAACAGGCTTTGAGTTGCAGCGTGTCACGTCTGCGGGCCTTCGGCGTGCCACGGTGTCACCCTTTCGTGAGCCCATGTTTCACCGCCGTTTTCCCAGGTCGTGGCATGTTTCAGCTCTGTTGCGCGTCGTGCGCGAGGAGCGCGATGTGCACCGAGGCGGCCTGCTCGAAATCGTCGAGGTCGACCCCGAGCCGGCCCTGTATCGCTTCCAGCCGCCGGTAGAGCGCGGGGCGGGAGACGTGGTGGAGCTGGGCGGTGCGGGACTTGTTCCGGCCGGTGGCGAGATAGGTGCGCAGGACGGCGAGCAGGTCCTCGCCGGCCACGCACAGCAGCCCGTCCAGCTCCCGCTCGGCGAAGGACTGCACGTGCGGGTCGTCCCGCAGCAGCCGGATCAGGCCGCGCAGATGTACGTCCTTCAGGCGGACCACCGGAGGAAGGTCGAGGACCGTCGCCGAGTCGGCGACGGCGTCGGCGACGTGCTGGGCCTCCCGCAGTCCTCCGGGGACGTCGTCCCAGGCGGTCCTGGGGTCCGCGGCGGCCACGACGGTGCGCGTCAGCCGGGTCGCGAAGTTCGCCACGAGCGCCGCCGCGTCCTGGTCCCGGGCCAGGCTCAGCAGCACGGCGGTGGCGTCGTCCGCGAGTTCGGCGACGATGCCGGGCAGCCCCAACAGCCTTAGCACCCGGTCGAGTTCGGCGGGATCACCGTCCCGCACGACGAGCGGCACGAAGGTGCGCCGGTTGACGGGCAGTCCGGCCGCCCGCGCGCGGGGCAGCAGCTGCCTCGCCGGTACGACCCCGCTGACCAGGTCGGTGAGCAGGCTCTGCGCGGACTGCTCCTCCCAGGTGTGGGCGGAGGTGCCGCCGAGCATGCGGTGCAGGACGAGGGCCTCGGCGGCGCGGTCGGCGAGGAGACGTCCGGTGGCGGTGTCGCCGCGGTAGCCGCACAGCATGATCTGGCCCCAGCGCTCCCCGCGCCCGCCCAGTTCGGCGCGGATCCAGCCGTCGCCCTCGGTGCCGCCGGCCTGGCGGGAGATGCGCTCCCAGTCGCGCAGTACGTCGTCCACCGCGGACCGCTCCCCCGCCGTGGCGAGGACGCGGTGGGCGAGGTTGGTGACGACGACGGGACAGCCGCTGTGGTGGGCGATCTCGTCCAGCAGCCGCTGGAGCGGGGCGCCCGCGGTGATGAGTCCGGTGAGGGCGGTGCGGACGGCCTCGGACATGCTGACGGCGGCGAACTTCCGCCGCACCAGCCGCGCTTGGACCTCCTCGGTCAGCTCGGCGAAGGGGAAGGGCCGGTGCAGGACGACCATGGGCAGCCCGCACCGTTCGGCGGCCCTGCGCATCACGTCCGGCGGTGCCGGGAAGGCGCGGCCGAGTCCGAGGACCACGGCCGCGGCCTCCGCGCGGTGCAGGGACTGGATGTACTCGGCCTGTTTGCTCTCGTCACCGGCGAGCAGCACCCCGGTGGTGAGGACCATCTCGCCGCCGCTGAGCATCACGCCGACATCGGCGGCCTCGGCCACGTGCACCCAGCGCACGGCCCGGTCGAGCTGGCTCGCACCGGCCACCACCTCGGGCTCCCCGGCGAGGACCCGTTCCAGCATGAGGACCTGGCGGACCGACAGGGTCGGCTCCAGGGGCTCCAAGGTGGTGCTCATGACGGTGTTCCCTCGCTGTGGACCTACTGGATGGTGCTCCTCAGAGCGCGTTCGAGGATCGCGGCGCCCTCTTCGGCCTCCGCGACGGTCAGCGACAGGGGCGGGGCGATCCTGAGGGCGCTGGTGTTGTGTCCGCCGCCCTTGCCGAGCAGCAGCCCCTCGGCGCGGGCCGCCTCCAGTACGGCGGACGCGGTCTGCGGGTCGGCCTCGTCGGTGCCGGGCTTGACCAGCTCGACGCCGATCATGAGCCCGCGCCCACGCACCTCCCGTACGCCCGGAAGCTGTGCCGCGACGGCCCGCAGCCGCTCGATGAGCAGTCCGCCGACGCGCCGGGCGTTGCCCTGCAGGTCGTGTTCCAGGAGGTACGCGAGGTTCGCGAGGCCGGCCGCCATGGTGATCTGGGTGCCGCCGAACGTCGAGATGCTGTTGGAGTCAAGGCAGTTCATGATCTCGGCGCGCGCGACGACCCCGCCGATCGACATGCCGTTGCCGATGCCCTTGGCGAAGGTGAGGATGTCCGGCGGGCCGTTCCGGTCGTGTGCCTGCCAGCCCCAGAAGTGGTCGCCGGTGCGGCCCCAGCCGGTCTGCACCTCGTCGGCGATCCACAGGATGCCGTGCTCGTCGAGCACCTCGCGGAAGGCGGCGTAGAGGCCGTCGGGCGGGGAGGTGAATCCGCCGACGCCCTGGACGGGTTCGGCGATGAGGGCGGCGGGCGGGCGGGTGTGGCCGAGGAGGTCCTTGAGGTCGTCGACGCAGGCCGCGATGAAGTCGTCGTCGTTCAGGGACGCGTACGGGCCGCGGGTCCGCACGCCTCCGTGGACGTACAGCGTCTGGAGCGGGGACAGCGAGGTGGGCGACCAGCCGCGGTTGCCGGTGATGCCGACGGCACTGAAGGAGCGGCCGTGGTAGCTGTTGCGCATCGCCAGGATCGTGTTGCCGCGGCGGTAGGTCGTGGCCAGCATCAGGGCGGTGTCGTTGGCCTCGGTGCCGGAGGTGGTGAAGAAGACCCGGGCGTCCGGGATGCCGGACAACTGGGCGATGCGCTCGGCGAGTTCGACCATCGGCCGGTTCAGGTACAGGGTCGACGAGTGGATGATCCTCCCGGCCTGTTCGCTCACCGCCTTGGTGACCTCGGGCAGCGCGTGCGCGGTCATCGTCGTCAGGATGCCGCCGAAGAAGTCGAGGTACTTGTTGCCCTGGGAGTCCCACACGTGGCGGCCCTCGCCGTGCGTGATCTCCAGCGGGTTCTCGTAGTAGAGGGCGAGCCAGTCCGGCAGCACGGCCCGGTGGCGGCCCAGCAGGTCCTCGGTCACGGCTTCACCAGCCCTTCGTAGGCGTCGGGGCGGCGGTCCCGGTAGAACGCCCACTGCTGCCGCACTTCCTCGACCAGATCGAAGTCCAGGTCGCGGACGAGCAGTTCCTCCTCCTTGTCGCTCGCCGTGTCCCCCACGAACTGGCCGCGCGGGTCGACGAAGTACGACGTCCCGTAGAAGTCGTTGTCGCCGTACTCCTCGACGCCGACCCGGTTGATGGCGGCGACGAAGTACTCGTTGGCGACCGCTGCCGCGGGCTGTTCCAGGCGCCACAGATGGGAGGAGAGCCCCCGGTGCGTGGCGGAGGGGTTGTAGACGAGCTGGGCGCCGTTGAGGCCGAGCTGGCGCCAGCCCTCGGGGAAGTGGCGGTCGTAGCAGATGTAGACGCCGACCTTGCCGACGGCCGTGTCGAAGACCGGCCAGCCGAGGTTGCCCGGCTTGAAGTAGTACTTCTCCCAGAAGCCCTTGACCTGCGGAATGTGGTGCTTGCGGTACTTGCCGAGGACACTGCCGTCGGCGTCGATCACGACCGCGGTGTTGTAGTAGAAGCCGGACTGCTCGACCTCGAACACCGGCACGACGATCACCATGCCGGTCTCGCGGGCGAGTTCCTGCATACGAAGTGTGGTGGGCCCGTCGGGCACCGGCTCGGCCCAGCGGTAGTGCTCGGGTTCCTGGACCTGGCAGAAGTAGGGGGCGTTGAACACTTCCTGGAACCCGATGATCTTCGCGCCCTGCCGGGCCGCCTCACGGGCGTGCTCCTCGTGTTTCGCCACCATGGACTCGGTGTCGCCGGTCCAGGTGGCCTGGACCAGAGCGGCACGTACGACGTTGGCCATGAGCTGCTCCTTCGGCGGGACGCCAGTGCCTCTACGCCCGTAGACACGGCCGTAGAGGCACGAACGTAAGCCTCCTGGAGAGGCTTGCCAAGACCATCGTCGTTAACCCGCGAAGTCGATCTCGTTTCACACTCCACTGGGCGAGTGACGTGGCGGGCCGGCGCGGCTGTGGAGGACCTGTCAGGCGGAGAAACCGGCGACGCGCAGGGCGTGGAGCAGGTCCCAGTACCGCTCGTCCGAGATGCCCTTCGCGGCCTGGAGGAGCAGCGGTACCAGGGTCTGCGGGCCCGGTGCGGCACTGCGGGCGGCCTCCTCGGGGGTGCGGACCCGGACGTACGCGTCGAGGAGGGCGGACACCTCACGCCGGCGCCCCTCGGACACGAGCCCGAGCACGGCCGCCCCGATCTCGGTGGCGGGCCGCGCGACGCCCTGCCGGAGCATCTGCTCCCCGTCCGTGCCACGCCCGGCCGCGACCAGTGCGTCCGCGGCGGCCACCAGTCGCTCGGCGGGCAGCGAGGCGGCCTCCCACATCAGGGTCGCCCAGTCGGCGCCGAGCCCGGCGTGCTGGAGCTCCGCGGCGAGCAGCGGGAAGCGTCCGGCGGGCCAGTGGGCGACCTCGACGAGCAGGGCGTGCGCCTCGCCGGTACGGCCCTCGGAGCGCAGCCGCACCAGCGTCGCGACGGTCTCTGCGGTCTCCCGCCGCTCGATCACCTCCAACGGCTCGGTCCGCTGCTCCGACCGCGCCTCCGGCACCCGCGCCGACCCGGCGAACCGGGCACCCCGCGGGGACCGCCCCTTCGCCACGGGCGCGGCGGGCAGCTCGGGCTCCGCCACCGGGGGTACGACGGCGGAGGCGGCGTCCTCCTCGGCCATGCCGGCGAAACGGGCACTGCCTCGGCGGCGCTTGCGCTGCTTGGGCGCGGGGGTGGCGGCCTCGGCGGGCCGGTCGGCGGCGGGACTCTGACGCTGCTGGGGCATGTCCGGGAACCCGGCGCCTCGGCTGCCGGCCCCGTGGACCCCGTTCTCCGGGCCGTCGTCCGCCCTCGCTGCGGCCTCGTAACCACTGCCGCCGACTCCGTCGGCCCCCACGCTTGCGTCACCGAGGCCGTCGGCCCCGGCATCTCCGCCCCCGTAGCCGCCCGCCCCTCGCCCACCGGCTGCGGCGCCCCCGTCGCGGTGTCCGTCGTCCCAGGCGCTCCGTGCCGCGTCTCCCCGCGCATCCCGGAACATCCCGCCGTCCGCCGCCTGGCCGCGGGTGCCGGCTCCGCCCCGGCCGCCCATCGAGCGGCGGTCCGACTCGGCCATCCGGGACTGGAGTTCGGCGCAGCGGCGGGTCGCGCGTTCGTGGTCGTCGCGGGCCCAGGCGAGGTCGAGGCGGATCGCGTCGGCCTCGTCCCGGGTGGTGGCGGCGGCGAGCAACCGGCCCAGTTCGGCCTGCCGTTCGGCCGCATAGCGCTGTTCGCGGAGCATGACGTCGAAGCGGTCACCGAGGGCGTCACGGCCGCCGGGCCGGGCGTCGTGGGCGCTCTGGGCGGCGGCGTGCAGCGGCCGGACGCGCTCTGCCTCGACGCGGGCCACCTCGGGGCCGTATCCGGCGGCCAGGTCCTGGAGGAGCGCCTCCACCACGTCCCAGGGCGGGACTTCGCGGCCGTCGAGGCAGGCTTGCATACCGTCCGGGTCGCGCTGCCAGAACACCGCGCACCAGCCGGCGCCCTGATCAAGGCGCGCCAGCAGACCCTCCAGGTATGCCACGAACTCCCGCACCTGGCCCGGGAGTTGATCCACTGCCATCGCTCAACTCCCGTTAGACCGGAGCACTCCGGTCCGTAAGGCAACACCAGCAGTGTTACGAACGGGCTACAGCCAGTTTGCAATGGGGCAGCAGGAGCCTCATGTCACCCTGACGGTCACTGAGCGAACTCCCGTCACACGCCCGCCATCGCACACAGTCCGGCCAGCTCGTCCATGGAGAGCCCGAGGGCCCGGGCGAGTGCGGCCACCGTGAAGAACGCCGGGGTCGGAGCCCGCCCGGTCTCGATCTTCCGGAGGGTCTCCGCGGAGATACCGGCGCTCGCCGCGACGTCGGCCATGCTGCGGCCGCCGCGGGCTTCGCGCAGCAGCCGGCCGAGCCGCTCGCCGCGTCGGTGTTCTTCTGGGGTGAGAGGGGTGCGCACCATGGCACCATTCTAATACCGGTATAGTAATTGGCATGGTGGAACTGAAGACGGACACATCGATCGACGCCATGTACGAGGCCGGACAGGTCGTCGGGCGCGCCCTGACAGCCGCAAGAAAGGCCGCTGACGTGGGCGTTTCCCTGCTGGAGCTGGACGAGGTGGCGCGCGGGGTACTGCGGGAGGCGGGGGCGGTCTCCCCCTTCCTCGGATACCGGCCGTCCTTCGCCCCGACCCCCTTCCCCGCCGTCATCTGCGCCTCGGTCAACGACGCGATCGTGCACGGCATCCCGACCGACTACCGGCTGCGCGACGGCGACCTGGTCTCGATCGACTGCGGAGCCGAACTGGGCGGCTGGGCGGGCGACTCGGCGATCAGCTTCACCGTGGGCACGCCGCGTGCCGCCGACGTACGGCTGATCGAGACCGCCGAGCGGGCGCTGGACGCCGGGATCGCGGCGGCCGTCGTCGGCAACCGCATCGGGGACATCGCGCACGCGATCGGCACGGTGTGCCGGGACGGCGGGTACGGCGTCCCGCAGGGCTTCGGCGGACACGGCATCGGCCGCCGTATGCACGAGGACCCGCCGGTGCCGAACGAAGGGCGCCCGGGGCGTGGGATGCGGCTGCGGCACGGCATGGCGCTCGCGATCGAACCGATGCTCATCGGCGGCGGCACGGACGGGTACCACGAGGCGCCGGACGGCTGGACGCTGAAGACGAACGACGGCTCACGGGCGGCGCACGCCGAGCACAGCGTGGCGATCACGGACGCCGGGCCGCGCATCCTGACGGCACGCTGAGCCGCCCTCGCACCTGATCGTCAGGGGCACGCGGAAGAGCTCGGGCCGGTCAAGGTGGACATGCGTTCCGCTGTCCGGTGGGGAACGGGAGTGCTCGGGGGCGGCCGGAGCGGCACGGACGCCGACCGCGCGGACCGGTGTCGCCCGGCGCTCACCGAAAGTGCCCGCCTCCCCCATCCGTGCGAAGGTGTAACCGGCTGACACCCGGGTTACCCGGCCCCGGCACGTCGATCACGAGGGCGTCCCCCGGCCCTCGCACGGACTCGGCCCGGGTGGACCCCCTGGAGCGCGAGGTCGAGCAGCTGACCGGGGACAAGGAGCAGGCGGTCGCGGACGAGCAGTACGAGCGGGCCACACAACTGCGGGACCGTATAGCCGAGTTGAAACGGCGGATCGATGAGGCCACCGGGGGCGGCGAGGCGGACGAGGGGCAGCATCTGGAGGTGACGGCGGAGTCCGTCGCCGAAGTGGTGTCCCGGCTCACCAGCATCCCGGTCAGCAGCCTCACCGAGGAGGAGAAGGACCGGCTGCTCGGCCTGGAGAACCACCTGCACGAACGGGTCGTCGGCCAGGAGGAGGCCGTGCGGGTCGTCTCGGACGCCGTGCTGCGCTCCCGTGCGGGCCTCGCGAGCCCGGACCGCCCGATCGGCAGCTTCCTGTTCCTCGGCCCGACCGGCGTCGGCAAGACCGAACTGGCCCGCGCCCTCGCCGAGTCCCTGTTCGGCAGCGAGGAGCGCATGGTCCGCCTCGACATGAGCGAGTACCAGGAACGGCACACGGTCAGCCGGCTGGTGGGCGCCCCGCCCGGATACGTCGGTCACGAGGAGGCGGGTCAGCTCACGGAGGCGGTGCGCCGCCACCCGTACTCGCTGCTGCTCCTGGACGAGGTGGAGAAGGCCCACCCGGACGTCTTCAACATCCTCCTCCAGGTCCTCGACGACGGACGGCTCACCGACTCCCAGGGCCGCACGGTCGACTTCACCAACACGGTGATCGTGATGACGAGCAACCTGGGCTCGGATGCGATCACCCGCAGGGGCGCTGGGATCGGCTTCGGGCCGCAGTCCGGCGAAGAGGCCCGCCGCGAACAGATCCTGCGTCCCCTGCGCGAACACTTCCGGCCGGAGTTCCTCAACCGCATCGACGAGATCGTCGTCTTCCGGCAGCTGACGGGAGAGCAACTACGGGACATCACCAAGCTGTTGCTGGAACGGACCCGCCGCCTGCTCCACGCCCAGGGCGTCACGGTCGACTTCACGGGCGGGGCAGTGGACTGGCTGGCCGAGCGCGGTTATCAATCGGAGTACGGCGCCCGCCCGTTGCGCCGCACGATCCAGCGGGAGGTCGACAACCAGCTGTCCCGCCTGCTTCTGGACGGCACGATCGAGGAGGGCGGCCGGGTGACGGTGGACGTGGAGGCGGGCACTCTCACGTTCCGGGAGGGCCTTTAGGGGCGCGGGGCGGCATCACCCCGCGCCCCGGACAACTACGGCGCGGGGTACACCACTTGCGCAGACCCCCCACCCCTGCGAGAAGTCTCAGCCGCCGCAAGCCACTTCCCACCCGGCAACCGCTGCACACCAGTCGCGGCCCCGATCTCCGGATTCAGCTTGAACGAGTGCCCAATAGCCTCCAGTTGAGACCGCACGCCGCTGCTGTACAACCCCGGCTCCAGCTCGGTCTGTGCAGCGTTGCGCTGGCTCGCCCGGGGCGCGGCGATCGCGTCCACGAGCGGCAGACCCCGGTCCACGAACTCGGTCAGCACCTGGAGCACGGTGGTGATGATGGTCGCCCCACCGGGCGAACCCAGCGCCACCACAGGCTTGTTGTTCCGGTCGAGGACGATCGTCGGCGAGATGGAGGACCGCGGCCGCTTGCCGGGTCCCGGCAGGTTCGGGTCATGGGCAGCCGGGTTCGCCGGGGCGAAGGAGAAGTCCGTCAGCTCGTTGTTGAGGATGAACCCGCGCCCGGGAACGGTGATCCCACTGCCGCCGGTCTGCTCGATGGTGAGCGTGTAGGAGACGACGTTCCCCCACTTGTCGGCCACCGTCAGATGCGTGGTGTTCTCACCCTCGTACGTCGTCGGAGCCGCCGTCCCCCGGTCCGAACAGGCCTTGGGGTCACGTGGATCGCCCGGCGCCACCGGGCTGGTGAGCACCGCGTCGTCCTTGATCAGGCACGCGCGTGAGTCCGCGAACTTCTGCGACAGCAGCCCCTTGGTCGGTACGTCCTCGAAGGCGGGGTCGCCGACCCAGCGCCCCCGGTCCGCGAAGGCGATCCGGCTGGCCTCGATGTAGTGGTGCAGGTACTGGACCTCACTGGCCTTCGAAAGGTCGGTGCGCTCAAGGATGTTGAGGGCTTCACCGACGGTCGTGCCACCGGAGGACGAAGGCGCGATCGAGTAGACGCCGAGTCCTCGGTAGGAGGTCTTGGTGGGCTTCTGGAGCTTGGCCCGGTAGGCGGCGAGGTCCTTCTCGGACAGCGCCCCGGGTCGCGCGTTCCAGCCTGAACCGGGGGCCACTGGCGGGTGGTTCACGGTGTCGACGATGTCGTCGCCGAGGTCGCCGTGGTAGATCGCGCCGACGCCCTTGCGGCCCAACTCCGCGTAGGTGCGGGCGAGATCGGGGTTCTTGAAGGTGGACCCGACGACCGGCAGCTGTCCGCCGGGAAGGAACAGCTTCGCGGTGTCCGGGAAGTACCGGAACCGTGTCTCGTTGGAGGCGGTCTGCGAGCGGAAGGTGTCGTCGACCGTGAACCCGTTCCGGGCGATG
This sequence comes from Streptomyces sp. NPDC031225, assembly GCF_055570355.1. NCBI lineage: Bacteria > Bacillati > Actinomycetota > Actinomycetes > Kitasatosporales > Streptomycetaceae > Streptomyces > Streptomyces sp. NPDC031225. Next base: position 133,117 of record NZ_JBVIHJ010000025.1, read on the forward strand.
CGCTCGGCGGGCTTCAGGACGGTGCCGAGCGGTCTGCTGCCCCACTCGCCCAGCGCCGTGGCCCAGGTGGCAGGCGTGCCCGGGGTGCCGACGCTCAGACCGCTGCTGACGGCGTCGGCGAAGGCGAGCGGCTTGCCGTTCTCGACGAACAGGTCCGAGTCGGCGGTCAGCGGTGCCGTTTCGCGGCCGTCGATCGTGTGGACGGTACGGGACTTGGCGTCGTAGTAGACGAAGTAGCCACCCCCGCCGATGCCGGAGGAGTAGGGCTCGGTGACGCCGAGCGCGGCTGCGGTGGCGACGGCAGCGTCGACGGCGTTGCCGCCCTTTCTCAGGACCTCGATGCCGGCGGCGGAGGCGTCCGCGTCGACGCTGGAGACGGCGCCGCCGTAGCCGACGGCGACGGGTACTTTCTCGGGTGTCGAGGTGGCGTGCGGCGGCGCTGCCGCCCCCACCGAGACCACGGCGGCCGACACCGCAAGGACCGACAGTTTCCGCGCGACAGGGCGACGCATCCTTACCTCCAGTCCAAGAACATCCGCGCAGCGTAACCACATCGCCGGGGACACGACAGTGCCCTTCGGGTCAGGTGTCATGCGAATGCCACACTTCGAACACCGGTACGTACCAGCGGCGTCGGCCCGCTAGCATGCGCGCACATGACTGACGACGTGCGCAACATCGTCCTGGGCGTGGTCGCCGCCGGCATCAGTGCCACGCTCGGCTGGCTCGCCCGGACATATCTGTGGAAGCGGAAGCTCCGCCGCAAGCAGGCCTTCTTCGGACTGCCGGACAACTCCGAGTCGCTGCTGGTCGTGAACCGCGACGCGGGCGGCACCGATCTCACGGTGCACCGCTACGACGTGTTCGCCCTCCTCGAACTCTCCGCCCTCATCAAGGACTGCGGCGCGCACGCCGAAGTGGTGGCCCAGGACGTGGCCCGGCAGGGCTTCGGGGAGCGCACGGAGTTCTGCGTCGGCGGCCCTTCGTCGAACCGGCGCATGATGGCGCACATGAGCGCCATGCTGCCCGGGGTGCTGGTGAACATCGACCCGTCGGAACCGGGTCCGGTCCGGATGACGTACCAGATAGGCGGCGAGCGTTACCTCCTGGAGAAGGGGGTGTCCGAATACGTCCTGCTGGCCCGCCTGACCGCCGGACAGCCCGGACTGAGCCGGCCCGTCTTCCTGTTCTGCGGCCAGACCGCGATCACCAACCAGGCCGCGACCCGCTACCTGGCACGCAACCACGAGCGGTTGTCCCGCAAGTACGGCAGCGATTCGTTCGTCCTCCTGCTGAAGGTGGTCAACTCGCAGGCGTACGGCCCCGATGTCGCCGAACTCGTCGCGGACGTGACCAGCGCGGCCCGGACCCCGCTGCCGACCGCCGCGGCTGCACGGAACTCCCACCGCGCCTCCTGAATTGATTCACACCACAACAATCGTTACTCCCACGTAACTTACCGACGGGTTACTTCCGGTAAGGCGCCGAGGTTACCGTCTGGTCACTTTGCATTGACACGAGTAGGGAGTGACCCGTGGGACACCCTCGCAAGGCCCTGCGTACGACCACCGTGGGCGCCGTCTCCGCCACCCTGATCGCCGGTGGCGCCCTCGGACTCGCCCCCACCGCCCAGGCGGCGGACGCCGTCCGCTTCGTCGACATCACCGGTGACGGCGGCACGGTGCTCAAGGCGAACGTCGTCACGCCCGCCGGTTCCGACGGCACACAGCGCTACCCGCTGCTGGTCCTGCCGACGAGCTGGGGCCTGCCCCAGGTCCAGTACCTCGCCCAGGCCCAGAAACTCGCGAACTCCGGTTACATCGTGGTCAGTTACAACGTCCGCGGCTTCTGGCAGTCGGGCGGGGAGATCGACGTGGCGGGACCCGCCGACACCGCCGACGCGTCCAAGGTGATCGACTGGGCACTCGCCAACACCCCGGCGGACGCCGGGCACATCGGCATGGTGGGTGTCTCGTACGGCGCCGGCATCAGCCTGCTCGCCGCCGCGCACGACAAGCGCGTCAAGGCCGTCGCCGCCCTCAGCGGCTGGGCCGACCTGATCGACTCGATCTACTCCGGCCGCACCCAGCACGTCCAGGCCAACGCCCTCCTCGACGGCGCGAGCCTGGTCACCGGCCGCCAGAGCGCCGAACTCCGGCAGATCTTCGACAACTTCTACGCGTCGAACCTGTCGAAGGAACAGGACATGATCAATTGGGGGAAGAAACGTTCGGTCGTCACATATGTGGACCAGCTAAACAAGAACGGCGCGGCGGTCATGATGGCCAACGCGTGGGGGGACACGATCTTCGCGCCCAACCAGTACGCCGACTTCTACGAGAAGCTGACCGGCCCGAAGAGACTGGAATTCCGTCCCGGTGACCACGCCACGGCCGAACTGACCGGACTGTTCGGCCTGCCCAACGACGTGTGGACCGACACCGGGCGCTGGTTCGACCACTATCTCAAGGGCGAGGACAACGGGATCAACCGCGAGGAGCCCGTCCAGCTCAAGTCCCGTTCCACCGGCGGCTATGAGGGCTATCCCGACTGGAAGTCCGTCGGTGCCACCCAGGAGAAGATCGCACTCCCGGGCACGACCACGATCCACACCAACGTCGACTCCGGCGCGGACGGCGGGATCATCTTCCTGTCCAGCATCCTCGACCAGATCGCCCAGGCTCCCCCGGTCGCCTCGATCCCGCTGCTGCCCCGCCGCTGGGCCGCCGTATGGCAGTCGGAGAAGTACGCGAGCGCCCAACAGGTGCGCGGTACCGCGAAGTTGCACACGACGGTGACTCCCACCAAGGAGAGCGGCACCCTCGTCGCGTATCTGTACGACGTGGGGCCGCTCGGCCTCGGCAAGCTGGTCTCCAACGCGCCGTACACCTTCCACGGGCAGACACCCGGGAAGCCGATCGACGTCGACCTGGAGCTGTTCTCCACGGCCTACGACGTCCCGGCAGGGCACCGGCTGGCCCTGGTGGTGGACACGGTCGACCCGCTCTACATCGAGCACAACCCGTCCGGCGCCCAGCTGACCTTCTCCTCGCCGGCGACCGACCCGTCGTACGTGTCGATTCCGCTGCGCGAGCAGTGATCTCCGGCCGGCGCCGGGCGGGTATGGCTCTGTGACTGCTGCCCCTACGGTTCCAGGGCCGTGGGGGGACCCCCACCCGGCAGCAGCGTCCCTGGGGGCTCGGTCGCCGTCACCGTGGGGGTGAGCGGACCATCGTAGTCGCGGCAAGAAGGCATGGCCGTCGCTCCTCTCAGTGCTTGAGGATCTTGGAGAGGAAGTCCCTGGCCCGCTCGCTGTCCGGGCTGGTGAAGAAGTCGCCGGGGGCGCGGTCCTCGACGATCCGGCCGTCGGCCATGAACACCACGCGGTGGGCGGCCGAGCGGGCGAAGCCCATCTCGTGGGTGACCACGACCATGGTCATGCCCTCACGGGCCAGTTGGCGCATGACCTCCAGGACCTCGTTGATCATCTCCGGGTCGAGGGCCGAGGTCGGCTCGTCGAACAGCAGGGCCTTGGGCTCCATGGCGAGGGCACGGGCGATGGCCACGCGCTGCTGCTGACCGCCGGACAGCTGGGCGGGGTACTTGTCGGCCTGGTCGGCGAGACCCACCCGGTCGAGGAGCTCGCGCGAACGCCGGTCGGCCTCGTCCTTCCCGCGCTTGCGGACCTTGACCTGCGCCAGAGAGACGTTCTGCAGAACCGTCTTGTGGGCGAACAGGTTGAAGGACTGGAAGACCATGCCGACCTCGGCACGGAGCTTCGCGAGAGCCTTGCCCTCCTCGGGCAGCGGCTGCCCGTCGAGCGTGATGGAACCGGACTTGATGGTCTCCAGGCGGTTGATCGTCCTGCAGAGCGTGGACTTGCCCGACCCCGAGGGGCCGATGACCACGACCACCTCCCCCTTGCCGACAGTGAGGTCGATGTCCTGCAGGACATGCAGCTCCCCGTAGTACTTGTTGACGTCACGCAGTTCGATCAACGGATCGACGACGGCCATGCCCAGCCCTACTCACTCTCAGCTGTGTCGGTCGCCGCAACCTATCGAGGCAGGATTGCACTTAAGGAACGACACGCACTTTTCGGGCATTAGCCGTATTTAAGTCGAAGCGGCGGCCAGGGATTCACTCCTCGGCAACCTCCGCGTACAGCTGGGACAACTCGGGCACCCCGCTCGCGGCCCACTCGTGCCCTGAGGCCACGACGTCGAACTCGCGCCCGGACTCCAGCCGGATCACCGGCTGGCCGTCCGACCGCAGATCCCAGGACGCACCGGGAACGGTCCGCACGATGACGGTGCCGAGATAGAGCCCGGCGTCGTTGCCGAGCCAGAGCAGGATCTCCTCGTCGTCCCGCCAGCCCGGCACCAGCTGGTCGAGCGCCTCCAACGAGGCCGCCGTGTCGTCGAGTCGGACACCCGAACGGGCCGCATGGGAACGCAAGAGCTCACACTCGGCGAGGAGTTCGGCGATGCCTTCGGGGTCGCGGGTCCCGGGCTGCTCGCTCCAGCCGCCCAGAAAAGGGATCTTCATACGCCCAGCGTGTCACTCACCCGGCCGCATGCACCACAGGCGCGCGGACCCTCGTTCCCGGGCGACTTCGCGCCGGCTTCGCGGATGGCACGTCGACCTGCCACCGATGCCGCCTTGGCCTCGCGAGGGGTTTTTCGTCGCTCATGGGCAGGTGAATCCGTCTGTCCCCCGAGTGTCCGGGGTGGCCCGGTGGTTCTCTATCCGCTCGCGCACGTGTGCCGGGCACGCGGTCCTGCGGGATCGGCTGCGACTCCTCCCGCTGGAACGGGACTTCGACAACACCGCGGTCGGCGACGACCCGGGGCGGCGGGCAGGAGGTGCGCGAGAGCGGACACGGGGACGCGCTCGGCTCGCCGTACCTGCTGACGGACGGGTGACCGGCGCCGCGGCCAACTGCACCGAAGGCGGCGGCACTGCCGTAGGTGAACATGCCTGTCGGTCAACTCGCCGAGAGGGCAGGGCTGTACGGCGTGACAGTGCCGATGGCCGGGGACCGCGGGGTGGCTTCGGTACGGCTGCCGGGGGCGCCCAGCGCTGCAGGTGTTCGAGCCCGTGGTCCGCCACCCGGCCCGCCCCCCACGTGTGCCGGCCGGGTACGGCGGCGGGGACCACCCGCATCCGGGAGACGCGGGTCGGCCGCGCTCGCGGAGTCGGTGGACCAGGTATCCGGCGCCGCTGTGAGCCCGGAGTGCGGCGGCTAGACCTCCAGGTCGACCACGACCGGCGCATGGTCGGAGGCGCCCTTGCCCTTGCGCTCCTCCCGGTCGACGTACGCGTCGCTGACGGCCTTCGCGAACGGCTCGTTGCCGTACACCAGGTCGATGCGCATGCCGCGGTTCTTGGGGAAGCAGAGCTGGCGGTAGTCCCAGTACGTGAACGGGTGGTCGTACTTGAGGGGCCGCGGGACCACGTCCGACAGGCCCGCCTCACGCAGGGCGGACAGGGCGGCACGCTCGGCCGGGGTGACGTGGGTGAGGCCCTCGAAGGCGGCCACGTCGTAGACGTCGTCGTCCGTCGGCGCCACGTTGTAGTCGCCCAGGACCGCGAAGGGGCGACTGCCCGCCGCGTCGCCCGCGACGGCGGCCCTGAGCGCCTCGAACCACTGGAGCTTGTACGCGTAGTGCGGGTGGTCGACCTCGCGGCCGTTGGGCACGTACACCGACCAGACGCGGACCGGGCCGCAGGTCGCGGAGATCGCGCGGGGCTCCGGGGCGCCGTCGTAACCGGGGTCGCCGGGCAGGCCCTTGACGACGTCCTCCAGACCCACCCGGGAGATCACCGCCACGCCGTTCCACCGGCCGGTCGCGTTCACCGCCGCCTCGTAGCCCGCGTCGCGCAGCTGGTCGAACGGGAACTGCTCCTCGGCGAGCTTGGCCTCCTGGAGGCACAGCACATCGGTGCCGGTGCTCTCCAGCCAGGCCAGCAGCCTCGGGAGACGAGCGGTGATCGAGTTGACGTTCCAGGTCGCGATGCGCATGCCTGACAACCTACCGGGCGGCACTGACACTCACAGTGCCGTGCTCTCCCCCGGTGCCAGACGCAGGTGCTCGGCGCCGCCGAGGGCGCCGATCTGGTTGTCGTAGATCGGGCGGGCGAGGTCGGTGAGGAGGGCGTCGTGGATGTCGTAGGCGCGCTGCGGCCTGACCTCGCGCACGTAGTCGATGACCTCGGAGATCTTGCTCCAGGGGGCCATGACGGGGAGCATCAGCGTCTCGACGGCATGGTCGGGGACGGTGAGGGCGTCGCCGGGGTGGAAGACCTTGCCGCCGTCGACGAGGTAGCCGACGTTGGTGATGCGCGGGATGTCCGGGTGGATCACCGCGTGCAGTTCGCCGTGGACCTGCACCTCGAAGCCGGCGGCGGTGAAGGTGTCGCCGTGGCCGACGGTGTGCACGCGGCCCGGGAAGGCGGCCGAGATCTTCTCGGCGACCGACCTCAGCGTCCAGATCTCGGCGGCCGGGTTGGCGTCCAGGGCCGTCCGCAGCCGCTCCTCGTTGAAGTGGTCGAGGTGCTCGTGCGTGACGAGGATCGCGTCGGCGCCGAGGGCGGCGTCCTCCTCGCTGAAGGTCCCGGGGTCGAGGACGAGCGTCTGTCCGTCCTTCTCCAGGCGGACGCAGGCATGCGACTTCTTCGTGAGCTTCATGGGTCCATCCTGCCTCTGTGACGGGCGGCGGGTTCAGTCGGTGGGGGTGGTCTCCTCGCGGATGACCTGCTGGGCCACCTTGAACGCGCTGTTGGCCGCCGGGACACCGCAGTACACGGCCGCCTGGAGGAGCACTTCCTTGATCTCGGAAGGGGTGAGGCCGTTGCGCAGGGCGGCCCGGGTGTGGAACGCGAGCTCGTCCAGGTGTCCGCCCGCGACCAGGGCGGTGAGGGTGACACAGCTGCGCGAGCGGCGGTCGAGACCGGGCCGGTCCCAGACCTCGCCCCAGGCGTAGCGGGTGAGGAGCTCCTGGAAGTCGCCGGAGAACTCGTCGGCCTGCGCCAGCGCCCGGTCCACGTGCGCGTCGCCGAGCACCTCGCGGCGGACCTTGATGCCGGCGTCGTACGGGTCGGGCCGCCCCGGGCCCTGTGGCGGTTCCACGACGGCCGGGGCGATCTCGGCGATCGGCACCGGCTGCGGCGGCGCGGTCGTCAGGACCGGCATGAGCGGGACCGCGGGGATCGCGGTCTGGCCGGTGGCCGAGTCGAAGGCGGGCTGCCAGGCGGTGGAGAAGTGTCTGACCAGGAGGTCGGTGACGGCGGCGGGCTGCTCGACCGGCACCAGGTGGGAGGCGCCGGGCACGACGGCGAGCCGGGCGTCCGGGATGCCCGCGACCAGGGTGCGGGCCTCGGCCGGGCCGGTGACCTGGTCGTCGGAGCCGGCGAGGACCAGGGTCGGCACGCCGACGCTCGCCAGGTCGGCCCGTACGTCGAACGCGGCGAGCGCCTCGCAGGCCGCGATGTAGCAGCCGGGGTCGGTGGTGCGCACCATCTGCACGGCCCATTCGGTGATCGCGGGCTGGGCGGCGGCGAACCCCGAGGTGAACCAACGGTCGGGCGATGTACGGGCGATGGGATCGAGCCCGTTCGTCCGTACGATCACCCCGCGCTGCCGGAACTCGTCCGCCGTACCGAAGCGGGGCGAGGCGGCGATCAGCGCGAGGGAGGCGAGCCGCTCCGGGTGGCGCAGAGCCAGCTCCAGGCCGACCGCACCGCCCAGCGCGCAGCCCGCGTAACCGAAGCGCTGCACGCCGAACTGGTCCAGCGTGGCGAGCAGCCGGTCGGTGAGGTCGCCGACGGAGCCCACCGGGTAGGCGTGCGCGCCGCCGTGCCCCGGCAGGTCGAACCGGAAGACGCGCCAGTGCTTGACCAGGTCGGGGACCTGGCGATCCCACATGTGCCAGGTCGTGCCGAGCGAGGGACCGAGGATGAGGACCGGGGCGTCGTCCGGGCCGTCGAAGCGGTACTGGAGGGCGGGGGTCTTCATCTCAGTCACGTCCAGCACGCTCTCACATCTCACCCATTCCCACGCCCTTGGGTCGCAGCCCCACGCAAGCCGTCCCACACTGTGGCGACTTGGCGAAGATCCTCCACGGCACGCTTCACATGCCGTCTGTCGCGGGGGACGGGGTCCTGACGGGCACAGGCGGTGTCAGAGGTCGTTCGGTGTGCCCAGGCCCGTGAGGGCGCCCACGGGGTCCAGGTCCGGGGTGCCCCGGGGCCACCAGTCGTCGTGGCCCGGTTCGGACTCGTAGGCGTACCACAGGCCGTCGCGGCCCAGGCGGAGCTGGACATGGCCGCGGGGGTGGGTGAGGTGGTTGTGCCGGGGACGGAAGGCGGGGAGGTCGGCGGCGAGGAGCAGGGGCCGGGCACGGTCGAAGCGGCCGGCCGGCGGGTCCCAGGGCTCCTCCAGGACGGCGAGGCCTTCGAGGCCGCCCTGACGCCAGGCGGCGACCGCGCGGGCCAGGTCGGCCGGGGTGTGACCGGTGGCGGCGGCCAGGGAGGCGTACAGGGCCCGGGTGCCCGCGGTGAGTCCGGAACCGGGGCGGGCGGCGGCGAGCCGTACCGCGTCCTGCCACAGGGTCAGTTCGCCGACGGGGTCCCGGCCGGTGCCGAGCAGGGCGTGGGCGCGGGCGGCCGCGTCGGTGGCCAGCTGGTCCAGGGCGAAGGGGTCGGGGCCGCCCGGGGACGCGGGGTACGCCGGTGGCTGCTCCGGGTGTGCGGGAACCGGCAAGGGAGCCGGGAGCGGTGGGAGCCTGCGGGACGCGAGGGCTTCACTGGCCCGTACGCCCGGCAGCGGGGCCGGCTCCTTCTCCTGCGCCGCGCGTGCCGCGCGGGCCGCGCTGAGGCGGGACAGGGCGTCGAGCAGTTCGCGTTCGCCCCGGCCGCGCAGCAGGAGCAGGACGAACGGGTCGGCGTCGAGCAGGCGCGCGGTCTGGTAGCAGAGGGCTGCGGCGTGCTTGCAGGGATGGCCGCGGTCGGGGCAACTGCACTGCGGTTCGAGGTCACCCGGGCCGGGGAGCAACGGCACTCCGCACTCCGCCAGCGACTGGGGCATCTCCTTGTCGAGCAGTGCGGCGATGTGTCCGGTCCGGTCCGCGGCGAGGTCCAGGAACCGGTCCCAGTCGACGTCGCCGAGTGTCCGCAACCGCACCTGCACGCGGTACGGCCGCGGGCGGCTGCCCTGCACGTAGGCGAGGACGAGTCCCGGCGTCACGGTGATCGCGTCCACATGTCCCCGCTCGGCGTAGCCCCGGCCCCGTGCCAGCCGTTGGGCGTCCAGCGCGCCCTCCTCCAACGCGGTGACCCAGGCGTTGCCCCACCAGGTGGCGGCGAAGCGGGCGTCCTCCGAGGAGCGAGGGGGGAAGGCGGGGAAGGTGCGGCGCAGTTCGTTGTCCCGGTTGGGGGCCGCCATGGAGTGGGGGCGGTGGGAGGTGGACGGGGCGAGTGACGGGGGCGCGAGGGCCGGGGAGAGCCAGTTCTGGTCGACGTCGGCGTCGGTGTCGGCGTCCGCGGGCGTCTCTTCGGGCGGGGGCGGTGTGGTGGGCCGGGTGCCGAGGCGGTTGGCGGTGTCGGTTCGGCCGGTGGGGCCGGGGTCCAGGGGGCTGTCGCCGGAAGCGGGTGCCCCCGGGGTGGAACTCCCTTGGTGCGTAACGTCGTTGCCCTCGGGGTCCTCCCATGGCGGGGCCGCGTCGTCAGGCATCCGGAAGGCGTCGGCCAGCAGCTCCCGCACATCACGCGCGCGGCCTCCGACGGCTGGACGCGTGGTTCGGCTTCGGTCTCCGGTCGCGGACGCGGGTCCGGTCCGGGTCGGGGTGGTACGACGCGACCGGTGGGCGAGTGCGGCCTCGGCTTCGGCGGCAGCCTCGTCGGCCCTCCTCCTGCGTGCAGCGCGCAGCGCTTCGCGGGCGGCATCCCCAGGGCGCGCGTCGGGACGTCCGGGCTCATCCTCGTGGTGAGCCGCAGCGGGCACCTGTGCCTCGGCGGCCTGATCCGCGTCCTTGCTCGTCGAGCCGACGGAGGCAACGGATTCGGCGCCGTCCGCCGTCCCGTCGGCCCGGCCTGTGGCATCGGCCCCCTCTGCGACGGAGCCACTCCGGGCGGCGACGGCTCCCCGCAGGGCCGCGCGAGCCGCGTCACCGGGGCGCGACTCGGCCGGGGCGGGAGCGGCGGTCGTGGTCGTGGTCGTGGTCGTGGCAGTCACGGTGTCCTCGGGGACCGCCGCTTGCTCCATGTCCTGCCCGCCGGGCATCCCGGGCGGATCGGCTTGTCCGTCGGCCGCCGCACCCGGCGCAGCGGCGTCTCCGCTCACCCGGTGAGCCGTCGCCTCAGCAGCCGTGCCCCCCGTCTTCCCGCCCACCGCGAGGCTCCCAGGCTCCTCCACGCCAGGACTGCCGACGCCCTCGGCCGCGAGGCTTCCCGCTGCCTCTGTCCCACCCTCTTTCCCAAGCCTGCCGACCCCCTCGATCTCAGGGCCCGCCGCTTCCCCAACTCCGAAACCACCGGCCTCGGCAGCAACTCCCGCCACCGAGCGGCCCCCCGCGCCCCACACCCCGGATGCGCCCGCCTCCGGTGCGTCCCCGTTCTCCGCCTCGCGCTCCGCCCCCGTGGCCGGTGCCTCGTCCGTGTCCCCCGTCGCCCCCTGTCCGGCCCGCTCCCGGGCCGCCCGCAGGGCCCGGCGGGCCTCGTCGGCGGGGCCCGGGCTCATGACGGCCTCCGGAGGGAGACCAGGTCGGACAGCTCGTGGTCCGTGAGTTCCGTGAGGGCGGACTCGCCGGAGCCGAGGATGGCGTCGGCGAGGGCGCGCTTGGCTTCGAGCATCTCGGCGATGCGGTCCTCCACGGTGCCCTCGGTGATCAGGCGGTGGACCTGGACGGGCTGGGTCTGTCCGATGCGGTAGGCCCGGTCGGTGGCCTGCTCCTCGACGGCCGGGTTCCACCAGCGGTCGAAGTGGACGACATGGCCCGCACGGGTGAGGTTGAGGCCGGTGCCCGCGGCCTTCAGGGACAGCACCAGGACCGGGATCGCACCGCTCTGGAAGCGGTCCACCATGCGTTCCCGCTCCGGCACCGGCGTACCGCCGTACAACAGATCCACCGGCACCGCACGGGCCGCGAGGTGGGCGGTGATCAGGCGGGCCATTCCCACGTACTGCGTGAAGACGATGGCTGATCCGTCCTCCGCGAGGAGGGTGTCCAACAGCTCGTCCAGCAGGGCCAGTTTGCCGGAACGGGCGACCAGCCGCTCACCGGCCGCCGCGGGGACCTCCTCCTTCAGGTACAGGGCGGGGTGGTCGCAGATCTGCTTGAGCGCGCCGAGCAACTTCAGCACCAGGCCCCTGCGCGCGATGCCCTCGGCCGTCTCGATCGCCAGCATCGACTCGCGCACCACCGCCTCGTACAACGAGGCCTGTTCGCGCGTGAGCGGGACCGGATGGTCCGTCTCCGTCTTGGGCGGCAGCTCGGGGACGATGCCGGGGTCGGACTTCTTCCGGCGCAGGAGGAAGGGGCGGACGAGCCTCGCCAGCCTGGTGACCGCCTCCTCGTCCTCGCCGTTCTCCACGGCGCGCGCGTGCCGGGCGCGGAAGGACTTCAGGGGGCCGAGGAGACCGGGGGTCGTCCAGTCGAGCAGCGCCCACAGCTCCGAGAGGTTGTTCTCCACCGGGGTACCGGTGAGGGCGACGCGTGCGGGCGTCGGGATGGTGCGCAGGGCCTTGGCGGTCGCCGAGTACGGGTTCTTGACGTGCTGGGCCTCGTCCGCGACGACCATGCCCCAGGACTGCTCGGCGAGCCGCGCGGCCGCCGCCCGCATGGTGCCGTACGTGGTGAGGACGAAACCGCCGTCGAGGTCTTCCAGGCTGCGCTCCGGGCCGTGGAAGCGGCGCACGGGGACGCCGGGCGCGAACCGGTTGATCTCCCGCTGCCAGTTGCCCAGCAGGGAGGCGGGGCAGACCACCAGGGTCGGTTCGCGGCGCTCGCGGCGCAGGTGCAGGGCGATGACGGTGATGGTCTTGCCGAGCCCCATGTCGTCGGCGAGGCAGCCGCCGAGGCCGAGGGAGGTCATGAGGTCCAGCCAGGCCAGGCCGCGGAGTTGGTAGTCGCGGAGCGTGGCGTGCAGGCCCGGGGGCGGTTCGGCGGGGCGTACGCCGGCCGTCAGGCGGTCGCGCAGGGCGGCGAGCGCACCGACGGGCACCGCCTCCACCGTCTCTCCGTCGACCTCCGCGCTGCCGGTGAGGGCGACGGAGAGCGCGTCGACCGGGTCGAGCAGGCCCAGTTCGCGCTTGCGGGCCTTGCGGACGAGGGCGGGGTCGACGAGCACCCACTGGTCCTTGAGGCGTACGACGGGCCGGTGGGCCTCGGCCAGCGCGTCCATCTCGGCCTCGCTGAGCGGGTCGCCGCCGAGCGCCAACTGCCAGCGGAACTGCAGCAGTTCCTCGCTCTCGAAGAAACCGGTGCCGTCGGTCGCCGAGCCCGGGGCGGACCGGACCACCGCCGCCGCCGTCAGGTCCTGCGCGAGGTCCCGCGGCCAGTGCACCGCCACTCCGGCCGCCGCGAGGCGGGGCGCCGCGACGCCGAGGAGGTCGCCCAACTCCTCGTCGGACAGGGCCAGTACGTCGGGCACGTCCTGTTCGGATAGCCGGTCAAGCGGCGGCCAGACCCGGGCGGCGCGCCGCACCGCGAGAGCGGCGTCCACGCGTGCGCGTGGTCCGAAGACGGCGTCGGCGTCCCCCGCCCACAGGGCCGCCGCGTCGGTCACCAGGGTCGGGTCGGCGAGGCTGTGCACCTGGACGATCGCGGCGCCCGCGCTGCGCACGCCGTCGGCTTCGGCGTTGAACAGGTTGTACGCCGACAGGTCCAGCCGCAGCGAGATCCGCACGCCCGCGTCCATGCCGGCGGCGACCTCAGCGGCCCAGTCGTGGGCGTGCGGCAGCCGCTGTGGGGCGCGGGCCGCGAAGGGCTTGCCGGAGGCGAACGGGGCGGCCGGGGTGCGGGGCAGGGTGTCCGCGACGGCGTCCAGGAAGGACCGCATCAGCGCTTCCGGTTCGGGCAGCCGGAGCGGGCCCGGGCCGGGCAGCGGGACCGCATGGCCCTCGTGGGGCAGGGCGGCGGCGATCGCGCGCAGGTGGGCGATGTCCTGCGGGTCCAGCGGCCCTGCCCGCCAGGCGTCGTGGCCGGTGGCGGTCAGCCCGGGCAGCAGCCGGCCACGGGCCGTGAGCCGCAGTGCGTGCAGGGCTGCCGCGCCCCAGCAGGCGGTGGCGGGGTGGGCGGCCGGGTCGCGCCGGGCCCGGACCAGGAGCGGCAGGGCCTCGCCGAGCGGGAGCGAGAACGCCGGGGTGGTCCGCCGCCGGACTCCGGCGCCGTGCGGTCGTACGACGGTGAGCTCGGCGTGTTCGGTGCCCTCGGCGGGCAGGGGCGCGCCGTCGGGGTCCCAGAACGCGATCCGGCCCTCACGCGGAAGGGGCGCGGGCAGGAAGACCGCGGCGAGCCGGACGGAGACGGTCTCCCCGCGCCGCTCGCCTGTGTGCTCGGCCACCATGGCCCCGTCGTTCATACGTCCTGTCACCTCCAGCCCGTGTGTCGGATCAGTCGTCCTCGACTCTACGGGCGGGGTCTGACAATCGGCTCCGGCGACGGGCCGGGGCCCACTCGGCGGAGCGCCCGGTCACGGAACGGTGCGCGAGACGACGTAGACCTTCGGGGCGTTCGGCACGGTCAGGTTGACCATGATGTCCTGGGTGGGTGCCGGGTCCTTCTGCGCGTGGGTCAGGCCCCACCAGGAGCGGGGGCCGTCGAACCGCCAGCCGCTGATCTTCTGGTCGCGCTCGCTGATGGAGACGTCGTTCTTCTTCAGCTGGGCGCGGCTGACGCCCATGGCGGTGAGGAAGGCGGCCAGGCCGGCGTCGGTCGTCCGGAACTGGACGTAGAGGCGGCTGGTCTTCCAGTTGTTGGTCTCGTAGGAGGCGACCAGGTCCGCGGGGTGCGGGACGGGCACCTGGTAGAGGCGGCGCTGGACCTTGGACGGCCAGTCGGGGGTGAGGCCCGTCGCCGAGTACTTCGCCTCCTTGTCCTTGCCGCTGTTGCGGCTCTGGTTGGCGGAGATCACCAGATAGCCGGCCGGGACGCCGATGAGGAGACCGATGATGAGCAGGGTGATCGCCCTGCGGCGGATCATGTGGCGGCGGTCCTCGGGGGGCCGCTCCGGCTCGCCCGGGGACCTGGTGGCCTGGCGGGGCAGGGATGCCGTCATGCGGTGTCCCGGGACGTTCGGCGGGCCTCCACGTACCGCTCGTAGCGCTCGTGCCGCTCAACCCGGCGCCGGTTGGCGCGCCGGAACCGGCGGGCGACCAGACGGGCGAGGTCGGCGGCGCCGACCATGCCGGCCTCGGGACCCAGCTGGGCACGGGCGATACGGGCCTCGGGGCGGTAGCCGCGGCCGGTGAGCTGGCGCTTGAACGCGTCCCGCGCGGGGCCGATCAGCAGGTCGTCGGCCGCGCTGACGCCACCGCCGATGACGAAGCAGGACGGGTCGAGGGCTGCGGCGAGGTTGGCGATGCCGACGCCGAGCCACTGCCCGATGTCCTGGAGCAGCTCGATGCACATCGCGTCGCCCTCGCGGGCCAGCTCGGTGATCATCGGGCCGGTGATGTCGTCGATGTTGCCCTTGACGTGCTCGATGATCCCGTACGCCACCGGGGAGTCGGCGGCGGCCAGCTCCCTGGCCTCCCTGACCAGCGCGTTGCCGGAGCTGTACTGCTCCCAGCAGCCGCGGTTGCCGCACGGGCAGCGGTGGCCGCCGGGGACGACCTGCATGTGGCCGAACTCGCCGGCGACGCCGTACTTGCCGCGCTTGACCTGGCCGTCCTCCAGGATCGCGCCGCCGATGCCGGTGCCGAGCGTGATCATGACGAGGTGGTCCTCGCCGCGGCCCGCGCCGAAGCGCCACTCGGCCCAGGCGGCGGTGTTGGCGTCGTTGTCGACCAGGACCGGCACGGCGAGGCGGCCGGCGATGCGGTCCCGCAGCGGCTCGTTGCGCCAGGACAGGTGCGGGGCGAACAGGATCCGGTTGCGGTCGGCGTCGACCCAGCCGGCCGCGCCGATGCCCACCGCGTGCACGTCGTGGCGGTCGGACAGGTCCAGGACCAGTTCGACGATGGTGTCCTCGACGACCTTGGGGCTCTTGGACTTGTCCGGGGTCTCCGTGCGGACCTTCTCCAGGATGTTGCCGTCGGCGTCGACGACACCCGCCATGACCTTGGTGCCACCGATGTCGATGCCCACCGTCGGCACGCGCGGTGCGGTCAGGTGTGAGCGGCGTTCCCTCGTGCCGACGGTGCGGAGCGCAGGCGCGCGGGAGCCTATGGGGGCGCTGAAGTTGCCGTAGGTGCTCATCGGCCCTGATTCTGCCGCACGCTCACGCTGGGTGCCGAGCGGGGGAGCAAAGGGGGGTGCGCGATTCGCTGCCGAGTGCGGGTACGTGGGGGCTGAGCGCGCAGGTCCCCGCGCCCCTAAGGCCGGACCAGTAGCTGGAATTCGAATGAGTAGCGAGTCGGGCGATATGTATGTGTGCCGTATTCGACTGCTCTGCCTGTGTCGTCGAAGGTCACGCGTTGCATGGTGAGCAGGGGGGCGCCCGCCTCCTCGGTGAGGCGTTCGGCCTCGGTCTCCGTGGCCGCGCGGGCGCCGATGGACTGGCGGGCGCTGTGGAGCGTGATGCCCGCCGCTCGCATCATGCGGTACAGGCCCGTCGCCTCCAGCTGGGCGGTGTCCAGGTCGAGGAGGGCCGGGGGCAGGTAGTTGCACAGGTACGCCATCGGCTCGCCGTGCGCCAGCCGCAGCCGCTCCACCCGGTGCACGTCGCTGCCCTCGGCGACGCCGAGCGCCGCGGCGATCTCGGCGGTGGCCGTGACGACGGTGTTGACGAGGACCTTGGTCGCGGGGCGCTGGCCGGCCGCCTCCAGGTCGTCGTAGAGGCTGCTGAGCTCCAGCGGGCGCTTGACCTGGCTGTGCACGACCTGGGTGCCGACCCCACGGCGGCGCACGAGCAGACCCTTGTCGACGAGCGACTGGATGGCCTGGCGGACGGTGGGCCGGGACAGCCCGAGCCGGCCGGCGAGCTCGATCTCGTTGCCCAGCAGGCTGCCGGGAGTGAGCGTTCCGTGCTCGATCGCGGCTTCCAGTTGCTGGGACAACTGGAAGTACAACGGCACCGGACTGCTCCGGTCGACACTGAGCTCGAGTGTCACAGTCGGGTCTACTTCTGGTTTCGGCACGGGAGCGAGCGTAGCTCCGTGCGTTGTTGACGGGAAGTCGTGTAGTTCGGTTGTCCGGACATACTGATTGACAGCGCGGGGGCTGCGCCCACATTTTGTTCACATGCGCATCGGGGTCATAGGGACGGGCCGCATCGGCACCATTCATGCGAACACGCTCAGCCGCCATCGGGAGGTCGGTTCCTTAATAGTCACGGACGCGAACGGCGCACGGGCCCAGGAGCTCGCGCAGCGCCTCGGGGAGACCGCCGCCCCGGGTGTCGACGAGATCTTCAAGTGGGGCGTCGACGCCGTGGTGATCACCACGGCGACCTCGGCCCACGCCGAGCTCATCGGCCGGGCGGCGCGCTCGGGGCTGCCGGTGTTCTGCGAGAAGCCCATCGCGCTCGACCTGCCCGGCACCCTGCAGGCCATCGCCGAGGTGGAGACCGCCGGGACGGTTCTCCAGATGGGTTTCCAGCGCCGCTTCGACACCGGCTACGCGGGCGCCCGGGAGGCGGTGCGCTCGGGCCGGCTCGGACGGCTGCACACCGTGCGCGCGCTGACCTCCGACCAGGCGCCGCCGCCGGTCGAGTGGCTGCCGCTGTCCGGCGGGCTGTACCGGGACACCCTGATCCACGACTTCGACATCCTGCGCTGGGTGACCGGGCACGAGGTCGTCGACGTGTACGCCGCCGGGTCCGACGCCGGTCCGCCGATGTTCCGGGCCGCCGGCGACGTCGACACCGCGGCGGCCCTGCTCACGCTCGACGACGGGACCCTCGCGACGGCCACGGCGACACGGCTGAACGGGGCCGGGTACGACGTGCGCATGGAGCTCGCCGGCGAGCTGGACCAAATCGTGGTGGGCCTGGACGACCGGACGCCCATCGCGTCCACCGAGCCCACCGGGCCACCCGCGGCGGACAAACCGTGGAAGGGGTTCCTGGAGCGCTTCGGACCGGCGTACGAGGCCGAGCTGGCCGCGTTCATCGAGGTGGTCCGGGGTGAGCGAGCGAACCCCTGCGACGGGCGTGAGGCGTTGCAGGCGCTGCGGATCGCCGAGGCCTGCGAGGTGTCCCGGCGGGAGCACCGGGCCGTGCGGCTGGCGGAGATCCCGGGCGCCGCGAGCGCGTCCGCGTTCTGAACGCGCCGAGCCGTGGCACGGGGTCGCCGGGCCCTACCCGCTGAGCCGTGGCACGTGGTCGCCGGGCCCTACCACCGCACCGGCAGACTCCTCACTCCCCTGATCAGCATCCCCGGGAGCCACTCCCCCGGCGGGCCGTCGAGTGCGAGGCCGGGGGTGCGCTCCAGGAGGGTCCGTATCGCCGTGCGGGCCTCCAGGCGGGCCAGTGGGGCGCCCAGGCAGTAGTGGATGCCGTGGCCGAAGGCGAGGTGGCCGCGGGGCTCGCGGCGGATGTCGAAGCGGTCCGGGGCGGGGTAGCGGGAGTCGTCGCGGTCGGCCGCGCTCAGGCAGATCATCACCGGGTCGCCCCTGTCCACGGCCCGTCCCGCGATCTCCAGGGGCTCGACGGCGTACCGGAACGTCGCGTTCTCCACCGGGCCCTCGTAGCGCAGCGCTTCCTCGACCGTGCCGTCGATCAGGCTCATGTCGGCGCGCAGGGAGGCGAGTTGGCCGGGGTGGGTGAGCAGGGCGTGCACGGCGTTGGTGATGAGGTTGACCGTGGTCTCGTGGCCTGCGATCAGCAGGAGGAAGGCCATGCCGCGCAGTTCCGTCACGGAGAGCCGGTCGCCGTCCTCGGCGGTGGTGCGGATGAGGTCGCCGAGCAGGTCGTCGCTCGGTCCCGCGCAGCGCTTGTCCTCGATGAGTGCGGTCAGGTACTCGCCGAGGCGCAGGACGGCGTCGTAGGAGCTCTCGGGGTCGGTGGGTGCCACGACCTCCGTGGACAGCTTGCGGAACTCCGTGCGGTCCATCTCGGGCACGCCGAGGAGCTCGCAGATCACGGTGATCGGCAACGGGTAGGCGAGGGAATGCACCAGGTCGGCGCGGCCGTGCGGCAGCATCGTGTCGAGGAGGTCGTCGGTGATCTCCTGGATCCTGGGCCGCAGTTGCTCCACCCGGCGCATGGTGAAGGCACGGGAGACGAGGCCGCGCAGCCGGGTGTGCTCGGGCGGGTCGCTGCCGAGCAGATGACGGCCGATCAGCGCCTCGTCGTCGAACACCATGCCGATCCGGCGGCCGTCCTTGGACAGCCTCGGGTCGGCGAGTGCGGCCCGCGCCTCCTCGTGTCCGACGACGAGCCAGGTCGAGTAGTCGGCACGGGAGCCGGGCGGTCGCACCCGGTGGACGGGGCCGAGGGCGCGCAGCTCGGCGTACACGGGGTGCGGGTCGGCGCGGAACGCCTCGCCGTACCCGCCGAGATCGATCACTTCGTCAGCCATGAAAGCTTCCCCCTTCACACCGTCAACGCGCGCGGGCGCTGCCTAGTGCCCGTCCCCGCCGGAATCCCGGCCGTCCTCCAGGAGCCCCGCGTCGTACGCCAACAGGGCGATCTGCACCCGGTTGTTGAGGTCGAGCTTGGCCAGGACGCGGGACACGTGGGTCTTGACCGTGGCGACGCTCATGTAGAGGGCGGCGGCGATCTCGGCGTTCGACAGGCCCTGGCCGACCGCGATCGCGACCTCGCGTTCGCGGTCGTTGAGTGCGGCGACGCGCTCACGCGCGCGTGCCCGTCGGGTGTCGGCGGCACTGCCGGCCGCGTGTTCCATCAGCTGGCGGGTGACGGTCGGCGACAGGACGGGGTCGCCGGCGGCGACGCGGCGGACGGCAGCGAGGATGTCGGCGGGCGGGGTGTCCTTGAGGACGAATCCCGCGGCGCCCGCGCGCAGGGCGCGCAGGACCTGCTCGTCCGCGTGGAACGTGGTCAGGACGACGACCTGCGGCGCGTCGGGCCGGCCGCGCAGCCGCTCGGTGGCCGCGAGGCCGTCCACCGAAGGCATCCGGATGTCCATGAGGACGACGTCCGGACGGGTCCGGTCGACGACGGCCTCGACCTCGGCGCCGTCCGCCGCCTCACCGACGATCTCGATGTCGTCGGCGCCGCCCATCATCAGGGACAGGCCGGCCCGCACGAGGGGGTCGTCGTCGACGAGGAGCAGTCTGATCGCAGTCATGGGTCTTACGTAACCACGGCGGGGCGGGGAGCAATCACCTTTGCGGGCCGGTGAGTTGCGCCGACCGTCGACCCCACGGCAGCCGCACCCCGCTCCCCGGCCCTCAACTCCACGGCAGCCACGCCCGTACCCGGAACGCCCCGTCCGCCTCCACGCCGTGCTCCAGCCGGCCCCCGGCCAGCGTCGCGCGCTCGGTGAGGCCGATCAGGCCCTGCCCCGAGCCGGGGACGTGCGGCACCTCGCCCTCGGGTGCGGGGTTGCGCACCGTCATGACGAGGCCCTCGCCCGGGCCGCCGGTGACGGTGACCGTGACCTCCGTGCCGGGGGCGTGCTTGCGGGCGTTGGTCAGGCCCTCCTGGGCGATGCGGTAGGCGGTGCGGCCGACGGAGGCGGGCACGGCCGAAGGGTCGGTGACGCGACTGTCGAGGGTGACCTTCATGCCCGCCTCGCGGGACTCGGCGACCAGGGTGTCGAGCGCGGCGAGGGTCGGCTGGGGGCGGCCCGTGTCGTCGTGGTCACCCGCCCGCAGTACGCCGATGATCTCCCGCAGGTCCTGGAGCGCTTCGTGCGCGCTCTCCCGGATGACGCCGGCCGCCCGCGCTACCTCCTCCCGGGGCGCGTCGGGCCGGAACTCCAGGGCGCCCGCGTGCACGCTGAGCAGCGTCAGCCGGTGCGCGAGCACGTCGTGCATCTCCCGCGCGATGGCCTCGCGGGCCAGCCGCTGCGCCTGCTCGGCCCGCAGTCCCGCCTCCGTCTCGGCACGCCGGGCGCGGTCGCGCAGGCTGAACATGAGCTGCCGTTTGGCCCGCACCAGCAGGCCCCAGCCGACGGTCGCGGTGATCAGCACCACGGCGAGGACGACCGTGACGACATACGGCAGATCGGCGTCGGGACGCAGCCGCAAGGAGAGCGGCACCAGGGCGATGTTGAGGCCGACGAGCCAGGCCACGTGGCGGAAGGGGCGGTGTACGGCGAGCGTGAACAGGGCGATCATGCAGGCGCCGCCGGCGGTGTCCGAGAGCAGCCCGAGCGGGACCGTGGCCACGGCGAGGCCGAGCGGCCAGCGGCGGCGCAGCCAGACGGCGGCGCAGGCGGCCGCGCCCAGCAGCTGGTCGAGGGTGGCGGCGGAGTGCGTCACATGCGGGTTGTCGCTCACCGCGTCCGCGCCGATCATGCCGATGGCGACGGCGAGCAGGAAGCAGGAGAAGTCGACGATCCAGTCGCGCGCGGTGCGTCGGGGCCGCCTGCCGGGCCGGGCGGTCGCGGGGTCGAACTCGTGGATCACCGCGGACGGCAGCAGCCAGCGTCGGCCGGGAAAGGCCGGGGGTTCGGGAACCGCTTCGTCACCGCTCACGGTCGACAAATCTACGCAGTGAGGGCCCGTCGCACCCGTCCACGAGCGGGATCCTCGACCAAAGTCGCGACAGCGCAGACTTTCGGCGTGGGCGGCGGCGTGGGTCCGATGCTTTCGCGGAAGGGGGCTCGCCCCGCGGCCGATGTTCTGTGGGGGGTCCGCGGGGCGAGGGTCTCTCCATGAAGCAACTGCTCGAACTACTGGGTTTCCTCGCCCTGGTGCAGGGCGGGGCGGGACTGCTGCACGAGTTCACCGACTGGCACATCGGGCTCGTCCAGCGGATCGGTTTCCTCGACGGCTACGAGGTCTACGCGAGCGTCGCCCTCATCGTGCTGGCGTTCGCGCTGTTCACCGCCGCGGACACCCTCAGCAGCCGAAGTTGACCAGGTTGAACGTCACGTAGTGGTCCGCGGTGTAGTAGTCCTCCTGGGTCCGTTGACCGGTGACGATCCGGCGCGCTCCACGCGTGGAGGAACCGGGGGTGATGACCGTGTACTCGTGGTAGTAGCTGCTCGACTGACTCGGCAGGACGCCTTCCCGGTTCTGGAAGACGACGCCGTCCTGCGAGTAGGGGTAGGGACCGCCCTCCTCGATCAGGTCCAGAGTGTCGTGGGCCTGGGAGGGCAGCTTGGTGTAGCAGACGCTGCCGACCGCGGCGGCCGCCGGGGTGGCGGTGACGGTGCCGCCGGCGAGGAGAGCGGACAGGACGGCGGCCGCGGCGCCGGTACGAGTGATCCGTGGGGGGAATCTCATGCCCTCATGATGACGCGCGTAGACAGTGGCATGTCAATGACAACTCCGGAGATTTTCCCGTCAAGTCCGATGAGTTTTCAGGGAGTTAACCTGCCGCACCACGTCTTCACGAAGCTCGGGATCAGGACCGGCTGCGGGCGAGGTCCAGCTGGTCGAGGAATGACTCCATCGCGGTCTCGGCGTCGATGCAGTCGGTGAGGTCGACTCCTCCCTTGTCGGTCTTGACGTTGCGCAGGCAGTGCGAGGCGGTCGTCTGGACCAGGTCGAGGGTGTCCTTCCACTCGGCCTGGGTGAGCTTGTCCGGCAGTTCGCCGTACGCCCTCGCCGCCTTCACGTCGTCGAGCACCTGACTGCAGCGCGAGGCGATGCCCGCGTCCGCGCCGGTCGAACCGCCGCTGTCCTGGATCAGGGTGCGCACGTCCTTGGCGATGGTGAGTATGTGCTTCTGACCGCCGTCCTTGGACCAGCTCGCCAGCGTCTTCTCGTCCTCGGAGCAGCCGGCCAGGGCGGCGAGCAGCAGGGTCGCGCCGGCTGCGACGAGAACGCCTCGCACGGCGGGACGCGAGCGGATCGACAGGTTCATGGGATTCCCTCTCCATTGCTTGTTCATGTGCGCTCCCCCTCCGCGACGGCCTCGTGCGACCGGCCGATTCGCCACGATCGCAAACCGCGGCTCCGGGTTCATCGGGGAAATCACTGACTTCTCCACGCGTCGGAAGGGAAGCCGGCAGCAGGCGAACGTCCGGCCCGGCAACGGCTGAGGGCGGTGTCCGAGGACCGCCAGCGGTCCGGTGTCCGGGCCGGTGGGATGGACGTCATGACAACGACTTATGGAACTCTGGACGGCAAGGTCGCACTCGTCACCGGCGGCAGCCGGGGTATCGGCGCGGCCACCGCGCTGCGACTGGCGCGGGAGGGGGCGGATGTGGCCCTGACGTATGTGAGCGGCAAGGAGGGGGCCGCGGACGTCGTACGCCGTGTCGAGGCACTGGGGCGCCGGGCTGTGGCTCTGCGTGCCGACTCCGCGGACGCGCAGGAGGCGGCGGGGGCGGTGCGGCGTACGGCGGAGGCGCTCGGCGGACTGGACGTGCTGGTGAACAACGCGGGCGTGGGCGTGCTCGGCCCGTTGGACGGTCTGTCCCTCGCAGACATTGACCGGGTGCTGGCCGTCAACGTGCGCGGGGTGTTCCTGACCTCGCAGGAAGCGGCAGCGCACATGCGTCCGGGCGGCCGGATCATCACGATCGGCAGCTGCATGACCCAGCGCGTGCCGGGCCCCGGCGGGACCCTGTACGCGACGACCAAGTCGGCCCTGATCGGCCTGACCAAGGCCCTCGCGCGCGAGCTCGGTCCGCGGGGGATCACGGCGAACATCGTCCACCCCGGCCCCACCGACACCGACATGAACCCGGCAGCGGGGCCGTTCGCGGCGGGGCAGGCCGCGATGACCGCGCTGGGGCGGTTCGGTACGGCGGAGGAGGTGGCGTCGATGGTGACGTATCTGGCCGGGGCGGACTATGTCACCGGCGCGGAGTTCGCCGTGGACGGCGGCCACGCGGCGTAGGACAGGCGCGGCCGGAACCCGGCGGGCGGCATCCGCTGTCCCGCCGGGTTCCGGAACTCGGCGCCGGGGCAGACGGGTTCACGCGCCGTGAGCCCGTGAGCCCGTGAGCCCGAGAGCCCGAGAGCCCGTCAGGGGCCCCTGGCTCAGCCGCCCAGTTCCTGGTGCCGCGCCGACAGGGCCGCCGCACCCGCCTCCGTCAGCGACCCGAACAACCGCAGCCGTGAGATCCCGCCGTCCGGGAAGATGTCCACGCGTGCGTGCGTCCCCCTCGCCGGCTCCGGCAGGACGAAGCGGTGGTTGGTGTCGGGCTGGAGGCGGGTGCGCGGGAGGATTTCGAGCCAGTCGCCGTCGTCGCCGTCGCGGACCGACACCGAGGCCCAGCCCGCACTGTTCCCCTTCAGATACGCCGTGTCGATCTCGATCGCCCGGATGTGGGACTGGGCGGCGAGGCGGTAGCGGATCCAGTCGTTGCCCCGGTCCCGGCGTCGCCGTGTCTCCCAGCCGTCGTCCATCTTGCGGGAACGCCCGGGCTGGATGGTGTTGGACGCCGGTGAGTAGAAGAGGTTCGACGCGTCCTCTGCCTGGCCGCCGTTCTCCAGGGCGACCACGTCGAAGGTGCCGAGCACCGCCAGCCATGCGGGGTCCGGCACGACCTCGCCGTACACGCGCAGGCGGGCGATGCCGCCGTCGGGATGCTGGTTGACCCGCACATGTGTGAAGCGCTGTTCGAGCGATACGGCGAAGCCGTTCGCCGCGTGGCCGCCCACCGGCGTGCGCGGGACCAGCGTCGTCCACTTCACGTCGTCGCCCAGCAGCTCCTGCGGTGACGGTGCGCCGGGGACGGACGTGCCCTCCACCGACACCGCCTGCGGGTAGTTGCCGCGGAAGTGCGCCGTGTCGACGACGATCCCCCGGATCACGCCGGGCGCGCCGAGCCGCACCAGCGCCCAGTCGTGGTCCTCCTCCGTCGGCCAGGGGTGCCCGGCCGAGGCCCCTCGGCGGCGCCGCGTCTCCCAGCCGTCCATGATCTTGCCCTTGTGCCCGAAGTGCTCGGGATCGAACTCGGCCCGCTCCGGCATCAGCAGGTTCTCGCGCTCGGCGAAGAACTCGTCGTTGGCGGCGATGACCCCGGCGCCGAGCTGCCGGGCGGCGAGGTCGGCGTACTGGGTGAAGGGGAAGTCCGCGGTGCGGTAGTCCGCGTACGGGTCACCGCCGCCGTACGGGTTCGCGTCGCCGGTGAAGCTCACAATCGCCGTCACGTACTTGTACCTTTCAGAGGTGGGCCGGTGCGGGTGAATCAGGGCGTGCGGGTGAGCAGTTGGCCCTGCGGGGGCGTGAACTCGCCGTTCACCACAATGGGTCGGCCCCGCAGCCAGGTCGACTTCACGACGCCGTACAGGGTCTTGCCCGCGTATGCGGTGACACGGTTGCGGTGCTGGAGGGCCGCGGGGTCCACGGTGAACGTCTCGTCGGGGGCGAGAACCGCGAAGTCGGCGTCACGGCCGGCCTCGATGGCGCCCTTGCGTGCGTCAAGGCCCACCAGTTCGGCCGTACGGGCCGACATCCAGCGGACCACGTCCTCCAGCGGGTGACCGCGCCGGCGGGCTTCCGTCCAGACCGCCGCCAGGCTCAGCTGCAGGCCCGAGATGCCGCCCCACGCCGTCGCGAAGTCGTCCGTCTTGAGGTCGGCGGTGGACGGCGAGTGGTCGGTGACCACGCAGTCGATGGTGCCGTCGGCGAGGGCCTGCCACAGCAGGTCCTGGTTGGCGGACTCGCGGATGGGCGGGCAGCACTTGAACTCGCTTGCGCCGTCCGGGACTTCCTCGGCGGTCAGGGTGAGGTAGTGCGGGCAGGTCTCGACGGTGACGCGGACGCCCTCCGCCCTGGCCCGGGCGATCTGCGGGAGCGCGTCGCTCGACGAGAGATGCAGGACGTGCACGCGGGCGTCCAACCGCTTCGCCTCGGCGATGAGTCGGGCGATCGCGGTGTCCTCGGCGCCCCGGGGGCGGGAGGCCAGGAAGTCGGCGTACTTGGGGCCGCCCTGCTGCGGTGCGGCCTCCAGGTGGTGCGGGTCCTCGGCGTGCACGATGAGCAGGCCGCCGAAGGAGGCGATCTCGGCCAGGGACCGGGCGAGCCCGTCCTGGTCGAGATGCGGGAACTCCTCGACCCCGGACGGCGACAGGAACGCCTTGAAGCCGAAGGCGCCCGACTCGTGCAGCGGACGCAGGTCCTTGACGTTGTCGGGCAGGGCGCCGCCCCAGAAGCCGACGTCGATGTGGGCCTTGTCGGCGGCGACTTCCCGCTTCGTGCGGAGGTTGTCGACCGTCGTCGTGGGCGGGAGGGAGTTGAGCGGCATGTCGACGAGGGTGGTGATGCCGCCGGCCGCCGCCGCGCGCGTGGCGGTCCAGAAGCCCTCCCACTCGGTGCGGCCGGGGTCGTTGACGTGCACGTGGGTGTCGACCAGGCCGGGCAGCAGGACGTCGTCACCGAGGTCCTCCAGACGGGCCCCTTCGGGTACGGGAGCCTCGTACGGCAGTACGGCCGTGATCCTGCCGCCCGCGACCGCGACCGACGCGGCCCGCGTCCCCTCGGGTGTGATGACGCGCGTCGAACGCAGCACCAGTTCTGTGCCGGACACCCGGACCCCTCTCTGCCGCCGTTAACTTCCGCGTAACGGAATTCAACTTTCTGTTGAAGGAGTCTTCACTCCCGTTCGAGCGCCGTCAAGGGCACACTTCCTCACAGTGCACCCGATGCCGGACCTCTGGACGTTTCCACAAAGCGGAATTAGAATTCCAGCAAGCAGAACGTAGCTACGCACCAGCGGGGAGTCAACCGACTGCCGGGTAGGCTTCTGCCCTTCCGCCAGCCCCGAAAGGAACGCGCCGTGCCGACGTCCAGCGCCAGCACCACCGACTCCGCCAAGTCCGCCGGTGGCGGGGTCCAGTCCCTCGAGCGCGCCTTCGACCTGCTGGAGCGGATGGCGGACGCGGGCGGAGAGGTCGGACTGAGCGAACTGTCGGCGAGCAGCGGACTGCCACTGCCCACCATCCACCGCCTCATGCGGACGCTCGTGACCTGCGGATACGTCCGCCAACAGCCCAACCGCCGCTACGCGCTGGGCCCGCGCCTGATCCGCCTCGGCGAGTCGTCCGCCCGGTTGCTCGGCACCTGGGCCCGCCCCTACCTCGCCCGGCTGGTCGAGGAGACCGGCGAGACGGCCAACATGGCGCTGCTCGACGGCGACGAGATCGTCTACGTCGCCCAGGTGCCGTCGAAGCACTCGATGCGGATGTTCACCGAGGTCGGCCGGCGCGTCCTGCCGCACTCCACCGGCGTCGGCAAGGCCCTGCTCGCCCACACCCCCGACGACGAGGTGCGCGCGCTCCTCGCCCGCACCGGCATGCCCGCCGCGACGGAGAAGACGATCACCACGCCGGACGGTTTCCTCGCGGCCCTGGAGACGGTGCGCGGCCAGGGGTACGCCGTCGACGACAACGAGCAGGAGATCGGCGTCCGCTGCCTCGCGGTCTCGGTGCCCAACTCCCCCACCGCGGCCGCCATTTCGATCTCCGGCCCGGCGGGGCGGGTCACCGAGGCGGCCACCGAGAAGATCGTCCCGGTGCTGCAGCAGGTGGCCGGCGAACTCTCCGAGGCACTGGCCAGCCAGAACCCGGCATGACGGCCCTTCAGCGCCTGCCGGGGCGGTACACCGACCGGCACGGCGCCGAGGAGATCATCTTCGAGTCGGACGGCCGGGAGCTGATCCGTACGACGATCAGGGGCGTTACCTTCGAGGGCGATTCCATCGACGACCTCGGTGCCTGAGCGGTGAGCCGCCGGAGCAGGCGTTCTGGTTCTTCGACGGCGGGCTGTGCTCCTGACTCCTGGAGTGGGAGGTGCCGATGCCGGTCGAGCACCGCCCCTCGAAGGCCGGATATCGCGGATCCTTTCCGGCCCCCCGGCTGTAGTGCCTAGCGCCGCGGTTCCCCGAACAGTTCCACCGCGTCGCGTACCGCCGCCAGTCCTCGTGACAGGGCGCTGACCGAGCCGATCGCTCCGGCGATCAGCAGCAACGACCGCCGTAGCCGCGGGACTTCGGGCTGCCCGTAGACCGTCATGGCGGCGAGCGCGGCGAGTTCGTCCTCGGCGATGCCCCGGTCGGGGAACTCGGCCGGGTGCGCGGCGAGTTCGCGGCGCAGCCGGGACACCGCGGTCCGCAGTTCCGCCACTCTCGGATCGTTGTCACTGCCGGTCACTGGCCTCTGCCCCAAGCTCCGCAACACAGCTCGCCCCCTCGCACGCCGTAGTGCGCCCCACCGTCGTGAAGCCCCTGCGGTGTTGGTCGGACGCCGAGGGACGCGGGTCAGTAAACGCCACGGAGTGCGCCGGGCGCCACCGTGCGGACCGAAATTCAGCCTGCTGAAACCGGGCGCACCCCGGCGCGTCAGGTATGCAGGACGCATGACTGAGAACGAACAGCAGGTCGCCGGGCTGCTTCTCGCGGCGGGCGGCGGGCGGCGGCTCGGCGGGCGCCCCAAGGCGCTGCTCGAACACCGGGGCCGGCCGCTCGTCGAACACGCGGCCGGCGTCCTGCGCGCGGCCGGCTGCACCCGCGTGCACGTGGTCCTGGGGGCCGCCGCAGCGGTCGTACGGGAGCGGGCGGAACTCGGCGGTTGCGTGCTCGTGGAGAACCCGGCGTGGGCCGACGGCATGGGGTCGTCCCTGCGGGCCGGGCTCGACTCGCTGGCCGGTACGGGGGCGCGGGCGGCGCTCGTGTCGCTCGTCGACCAGCCCGGGATCGGGGTGGAGGCGGTGCGCCGGGTGCTCGCCGCCCACGAGGACGACTCCTCGCTCGTGTCGGCCGCCTACGACGGCGTACGCGGTCACCCCGTCCTCTTCGGCGCCGCGCACTGGGCCCGGATCGCCGCGACTGCGACCGGGGACCGGGGGGCACGCGCCTATCTGAGGGAACACCGGGACGCCCTCACGCTCGTGGAGTGCGCGGACGTGGCCGAGCCCTACGACATCGACACACCGGCCGATCTGGCGCACCTTGAGTGAGCGCGTTGGCACTGAGCGCCACGTTGGCTCGACCCGGAGAATCTCGACATCAACAAACGATTGAACTTCCACGATGAGGAAACTAGTATCCACTGTTCAGAAGCGTCCTGTCCCTGCTGAACCCGGTGAAGGGCGCCGCTCGCGTACCCGGTTCGACTGGCACCCGGTGCCACCGCTGAAGGAAGTGACAGCTCATGTCCGCACCAGCGCCGTCCCCGCTGGCCATCGTCGACGCCGAGCCCCTGCCGCGGCAGGAGGAGGTCCTCACCGAGGCGGCCCTCGCCTTCGTGGCCGAGCTGCACCGCCGGTTCACGCCCCGGCGCGACGAGCTCCTCGCCCTCCGCGGTGAGCGCCGCGCCGAGATCGCCCGCACCTCCACGCTCGACTTCCTCCCGGAGACCGCCGCGATCCGCGCGGACGACTCCTGGAAGGTGGCCCCCTCCCCCGCGGCCCTCGACGACCGCCGGGTCGAGATCACCGGCCCCACGGACCGCAAGATGACCATCAACGCCCTCAACTCCGGCGCCAGGGTGTGGCTCGCGGACTTCGAGGACGCGTCGGCGCCGACGTGGGAGAACGTCGTCCTCGGTCAGGTCAACCTCGCGGACGCGTACACGCGCAACATCGACTTCACCGACGAGAAGTCCGGCAAGTCGTACGCCCTCAAGGCCGACGAAGACCTCGCCACCGTCGTCATGCGGCCGCGCGGCTGGCACCTGAACGAGCGGCACCTCGTCGATGCCGACGGCACCCAGGTCCCGGGCTCCCTCGTCGACTTCGGGCTCTACTTCTTCCACAACGCCCAGCGCCTGATCGACCTCGGCAAGGGCCCGTACTTCTACCTCCCGAAGACCGAGTCGCACCTCGAAGCGCGCCTGTGGAACGACGTGTTCGTCTTCGCGCAGGAGTACACCGGCATCCCGCAGGGCACCGTCCGCGCCACCGTCCTCATCGAGACGATCACGGCCGCGTACGAGATGGAGGAGATCCTCTACGAACTCCGCGACCACGCCTCGGGGTTGAACGCGGGCCGCTGGGACTACCTGTTCTCCATCGTCAAGAACTTCCGTGACGGCGGCGCCAAGTTCGTCCTGCCCGACCGCAACCTGGTCACGATGACCGCCCCGTTCATGCGGGCGTACACCGAACTCCTCGTCCGCACCTGCCACAAGCGCGGCGCGCACGCGATCGGCGGCATGGCCGCCTTCATCCCCTCGCGCCGGGACGCCGAGGTGAACAAGGTGGCCTTCGAGAAGGTGCGTGCCGA
Organism: Streptomyces sp. NPDC031225; assembly: GCF_055570355.1. Taxonomy (NCBI): domain Bacteria; kingdom Bacillati; phylum Actinomycetota; class Actinomycetes; order Kitasatosporales; family Streptomycetaceae; genus Streptomyces; species Streptomyces sp. NPDC031225. The sequence continues at coordinate 162,533 of NZ_JBVIHJ010000025.1, forward strand.
CAAGGACCGTGAGGCGGCCGACGGTTTCGACGGCTCCTGGGTCGCCCACCCCGACCTGGTCCCGATCGCCATGGAGTCCTTCGACAAGGTCCTCGGCGACAAGCCGAACCAGAAGGACCGGCTGCGCGAGGACGTCCACGTCGAGGCCGCCGACCTCATCGCGGTCGACTCGCTGGACGCCAGGCCGACGTACAACGGGCTCGTCAACGCCGTCCAGGTCGGCATCCGTTACATCGAGGCGTGGCTGCGCGGGCTCGGCGCGGTCGCCATCTTCAACCTCATGGAGGACGCGGCCACCGCCGAGATCTCCCGCTCGCAGATCTGGCAGTGGATCAACGCGGGCGTCGAGTTCGAGAACGGCGAACGCGCGACTCCGGAGCTGGCCCGCAAGGTCGCCGCCGAGGAACTCTCCGGCATCCGCCAGGAGATCGGCGAGGAGGCCTTCGCGGCCGGCCACTGGCAGCAGGCCCACGACCTGCTGCTCCAGGTCTCCCTCGACGCCGACTACGCGGACTTCCTGACGCTGCCCGCGTACGAGCAGCTCAAGGGCTGACGTCGTCGGAGGTCCTGTCCGAGTGGCCCAGGGACTTTCCCGGGGCCACTCGGTCGCGTACGGCCTGCTTGACCGCCGTCGGCTCCGGGAAGCCCTGCTCACGCCGGTCCCAGACGACCTCGTCGTCGACGCGGACGACGAAGACGCCGCCCGTGCCCGGCTTCAGGGCCAGTTCCGTCAGTTCGGTCTCGAAGGTCGTGAGCAGTTCCTGGGCCAGCCAGGCAGCGCGGGGCAGCCAGCGGCACTGGGTGCAGTACTCGATCTCGACACGGCCACTCATCCGAGGTGCACCGACCAATCCTGTTCCGCGGCCGGTTTGCCGTGCAGGTCGGGGACCCGCTTCAGCCACGTGGGCCGGCCTTTCTCCGTCCTCGCCGCACGAAGGGCCTCCTCGGCGGCGAGTTCCTCCCGGGTGGGGAAGTCGGTGGGGAGCCAGGCCTCGGAGGCCCGCACACGCGCGTGGAGGTACGTCACGTAGGCCTCGCGTGCCTCGTCCGGGGTCGCGAAGTCGGTGAGCCAGGCGTCGGGGACGGCCGCGGTGACCTCGCGCAGGACGTCGAGGGTGACCCGGGGCGCGAGGTCCGCGTCGGCGGCGCGCACGTCCGGGCCGTAGTGGCCGAGGGCGTGGTGGCGGAAGTCGTAGGACTTCGTGGGGTCGGACCCGTCCCAGCGGTGGTGGAAGACGAGCGCGGCGCCGTGGTCGATCAGCCACAGGCGCGGGGGTGCGATGCCGAGGGTCGGCCAGATCATCAGGTTCGAACTGTGGACCGTACGGTCGACGTTGACGGTGAGCGCGTCGAGCCAGACGATCCGGCCGGCCTCCAGCGCGTCGACCGGGAACGTCCTGGCGATCTCCGGGGTGAGGTCACGGGCGCCCGGCAGATGGTCCATGCCCAGGTTGAGACCGGCACTGGCGCTGTGCAGGTCGCGCACCTCCTGGTGCGGCTCGCTGTCGGCGATCGCCGGGTCGAAGTGCACGAGGACCAGCTCGGGGAAGCGCAGCCCCAGCGCCCGCGCCAGCTCGCCGACGATCACCTCGGCGACCAGCGCCTTGCGGCCCTGCGCGGAGCCGGTGAACTTCACGACGTAGGTGCCGAGGTCGTCGGCCTCGAAGACTCCGGGGACGGAGCCGCCGGAGCGCAGGGGCTCGACGTAGCGGGTCGCGGTAACCTCCCTCAGCATTTCCTCAGGCTATACGTAGTTCCGCGTACGCCCGCGACGGACCGCGTGCGGGTGCAACCGGAGCAGCATGGGGAGGGTGTTACTGGAGGGAGTCCGTGCGTTTGACCGGCGCACGGCGCAAGGGACACACGTGAGAGTCGGGGGATGATGAGCGGCATAGTGATCCATTTGCCACAGGAACCGGTGCGGACGGTGCGGCTCGGCCCGGGTGAAGTGGCGCGCTTCGGCCGTGGCAGCGACACGGCACCCGTGGAGCTGCGGCTCGACGACCCGTCGGTCTCCCGGCTGGCGGGGGAGATCCGGGTGACCGACGAGCACTGGCTGCTGAGCAACTTCAGCACGACGCAGAGCTATCTGGTGGAGAACCCGGAAGGTGCCGGAGAGTATCTGCGGGTGCCGCCGCGCCGCGTCGCGGCACCCATCCCCTTCGAGTTCGCGCGGGTCGTGCTGCCCACGCGCGGATCCGGGGTGACCTTCCACGTCTTCGCGCCCGACCACGTCTACCTCGACCCGAGCGGACCGGAGGGCGACCACCGGGGCACCCGGACCCTGACCGCCTACTCGCTCGACCAGACCTCCGCGTACTTCCTGGTGCTGGTCGCGCTCTGTGAGCCGCGCCTGCGCGACGAGTCGGCGCTCGCGGTACCGACCACACCCGAGATCGTCGAGCGGCTGCGCCCGCAGTGCGAGCGGCTCACGGCCCGCGCCGTCAGCGCCCACATCGACTATCTCGCCGACGAGAAACTCCGCATCGTCCCGCCCGCCGAGCGGGAACCGGGCCGCAGCGCCCGTCGCAACGGCAAACGCGAAACCCTCGTCGGTGTCGCACTGCGCTTCGGCCTGGTCGACGAGCGTCACCTCGGCCTCCTTCCCGCGCGCACGCCGTCCGGGACGGGGGCAGGCCGGTGAGCGGGGCGGCACGGAGAGTTCCCCCCGGTCTGCGGGTCGGGGACTGGGAGGTCGGCGAGCCGATCGCGGAGGGCGGCTGGGGGTGGGTCTACGAGGGCCGCGGCGTGGGCGCGGCGGACGGTGACCGGGTCGTCGCGCTGAAGTTCATGCCGACGGCCGGGCTCGCGCCGCGCCAGGCACGCGGGCTGGTGGAAAGCGCCCGGCGGGAGAGCGAGTTCGGGCGCCGGACCCGGCACCCCCGGCTCGTGAAGCTGCTCGACTCCGTCGTCCTGGACGAGCCGGACCATCCCGAGCTCGACGGAGCGGTCGTGCTGGTGATGGAGCGCGCCGAGCGCAGTCTGCGGCAGCTTCTGGAGGCCGAGGGGGCCCTGCCGGAGGGCGCGGGACCGCGGATTCTGACGCAGATCTGCGAAGGACTGGCGTATCTGCACGCGCAGGGCTGGTTGCACGGCGACCTCAAGCCCGACAACGTCCTGCTCATGGCGGACGGTTCGGTCCGGCTGTCGGACTTCGGGCTGGCCGCCGAGCTCGACGGCACCCTCGGCACGCACGCGTGGATGCCGCCCGCGGGCACGCCCGACTATCTGCCGCCCGAGCGCTGGCGGGCCCCGCTGGGCGAGCGCGGTGTGAAGGTGCGTCCGAGCACCGACATCTGGGCCCTGGGCATCGTGATCCACCAGGTGTTCACCGGGGGCGCCTCACCCTTCCCCGGCGCGACGGGGGCGGCCCGCGGGGCGGCCGTTCAGGAGTTCGCGGCCGGGCTGGCGCCGTTGCGGCTGGATCCCGCCGTGCCTCCGGCGTGGCGCGCGATCGTCGCCGACTGCCTGGCGCCCACCCATGAGATCCGCGCCACGCACACCTCGGCGGCGTTGCTGGCCCGCGTCCGGGCGGCGGACAGCGGCGCGTCCGAGGCGGTTTCCGACAGCGGCCCCTCGCGCCGTGGGCGGCGGCTGCTGCTCGGCGCCGTGACGGTCACGGCTCTGGGGGCGGCGACGGCCGTCAGCTGGCCGTACGTCGCCGGGGACGGCCCAGAGCACGGGACGCGCAACGGGACCGAGGTGCACGCCGAGAACATCTCCGGCACCGCCCCGGCCACCGGCCGTGTCGCGGTGTACAACGTGGAGAAGCTCTGCCGCGACCGGGGCGATGAACGCGACCCGATGTGCAGCCTCGGTCTGGCGGTCGACCCTCAGGCCGCGTACACAATCGACAACGTCGTGCCCACCCGGGTGTGGCACGGGGACGTGCTGCCCGCGGAATGCCGGATGAGCAAGGGGTTTCCGGTGACCGACGAGGTCGGCACCCGCACCACCGCGTGGTACAGGGTCCGGCTGCCCGACGGCAAGGCGTGGCTTCCGGCCGTGCGGACGAAGGACCGGCCCACCGTGCCCGAATGCGGGTGATCCTCCCCGGCCCGGCCGGCGCCGCGTGGCACCGGCCGGGCCGGGCGGGTCAGGTGCAGGTACCGATGTCCCGGCCGTCGTTGTCCTTGGCCTCGTCGTTGCCCCACTTCTGGAGGTAGTAGGCGGAGACGTACGCCCGCGCCGACCCGCCCGCCGCGACCTCGTCGAGGTCGGTGAGCAGCCACCAGTGGTTGTACGACGTGTCGTTGCCCACCTTGTGCCCCCACTTCTTGCACAGGACGTAGTTGGTGCCCTTGCGCAGGGTGCCCTGGGGCGCGCAGCGCGGTGTGCTGTCGCCGACGCAGTCGACGTACTTGTATCCGGTGGCGTCGGCGTAGGTGTCCACCCAGAACCGGTTCGGTGAACCGCCCCCGCCGTCGCACGCGTTGGTGCTCTTGACCTGCGGGAAAGGACCGTTCGGGCTGAGCCGGTACTCGGTGCCCTGGATCACCGGGTGGACCATCTCGTCGGTCTCGCCGTCGTTGTCGCCGTTGGTGTCGTAGAGCTGCTCGTAGTGCAGGTGTGCCTCCTCCGTGCCGACCAGGCCGAGCCGTCCCAGGGGCGTGCCGGAGGCGACGCGCTCGCCGAGGCGCACGTCGACGCGGTCCATGTGCAGATAGACCGTGAACCAGCCGCCGCCGTGGTTGATCTCGAGCCCGCCGGGCTCGAAGAACTCGGTGACCGTGCCGGCGGCGGAGGCGGCGACCGTGGCGCCGAGAGTGGCACCGCCGACCCGGTACATGTCGAGCTTCTTGTCGTCGGGCGCGTGGCCCAGATACGTCTGCAACTGCCAGGTCTGTCCGCACGCGAACGGCAGTCTGAAGTCCGGGCGGGCGGCGGGCGCCGCCGTCGCGGCCGGAGCGCTCGCGCACACCCCCGCCGTCATCAGCAACGCGATCAGCGCCGCCGCCCACCCCGGTTTCCCTCGCCACAGCCTCACGAGTCCCTGCCCTTCCTGTCGATGTCCTGTGGCGACAGTGCCGCAGAGCGGCCGGGAAGGGACTCCGGCACGTTACGGGGTGGGCCGCGGCGTTCAGCGGGTCAGGTGCCGCACTTCCGGCTCACACCGCCGGTCTCGTCGCCCTTGAGGTAGATCGCGCTGACGTAGCCCACCCCGCCCGCGCGCAGCGCGAGTTGCACCCACTTGTCGCTCGTGTAGCCCTCGGCGGAGATGCGCTCGCCGGTCGTCCAGCAGTTCGCCGGGTAGGTCTCGCCCGGGTAGACCTTGCTGACCGGATCGCAGCCGGTGATGCCGGCGCAGGCACGGACGTTGGCCTCCGCCCACGCCGTGACGTTCGTCGTCCCGCCGCCTCCGCCGCCGTCGGTGGGCTGGAAGGTGACGTCCACCCAGTCGTTGTCCGTCATGCCGAGGCCGTCCCAGAACGTGCCGTCGGCCACGTCGATCCCGGCCGGGTTGGCGACCCGGCGGCCGAACTCGTCACGGCCTCCGTTGTAGCCGTTCTGGTAGGCCGCCTGTGCCTCCGGGGTGCCCTGCGGCAGGTCGTTCCACATCTGCCGCTGGCCCGACGGGTTCCAGTAGTCGTCCTGGGTGTTCCAGGGGCCGACGTCCCACACCGGGGCGGTCTCACAGCGTCCCGTGCGCGCATAGCACAGCCGCACCTGGTACTCGCGGCCCCCGTTGTTCGCGAGCATGCGCCGCGAGGGCAGGGCCACGAAGTGGTCGCGTGGCTGGATGACATGGCCGTTGGCCGTGGTCTGCCCGGTCAGGCCCTCCCGGGTGGCGAAGAGCCGGTACGTCACGGACGCCGCGGCGCTCGCCCCGGCTCCGGCGCGTGCGGCGGACCGCGCCGGGTCGGCGTGCACCCGGACGTCCGAGACGACCGGGGACCCGGCCTGACCGCCCAGGAGTGTCAGCCGCACCTGGAGCACGGACACGGCCTGGGACAGCCGCAGCCGGCCCGCGGGGTCGGGGGCGGTCCACTGCGTCCAGTTGCCGGGGTGGTCGCTGCCGCGGACCTCGGTGAGCACCTGGCTTCCCGACGGCACCCGCGCCTCGCGGCGGACGGTGAAGGAGTCGGTCTGCCGCCCGAGGCTCTGGGCCGGCGCGGTGTACACGGCGTACGCCCGCCCGGGGGCGGAGGAGGTGCGGGCGCGGCGGTCGCCGATGGTGAGGCGGCCGTCCGCGCGGTGGCGGGTGTTGTGCTGGTCGGCCGAGGTACTGGCGAGGTCGACCCGCCAGTCGGCCGCGGGGCGCTCCGCGGCGGGTCTCTCCCCGCCGCCGTCGGCGGTGGCGGTGGTGACGGGCGTCAGCCCGCCCACCACAAGCAGGGTGCACAGCCCCTGTATCAGACGTCGGGTGGTGGTTCGCACGGCGCATCTCCCCCATCGGGCTCGGAAACCGTGTGGTTGTCGTGGAGAGCCCTATCGGGCGGGGCCGCGCGCTGTCATTCCGGAACGTTCCGGGTGCCGCCGTGGGCGTCGGCGCGGATAGCTTCCGGGCCGTCCCCACAACGCATCACCGGAGAGGAAGTCCTGTGCGTCTGCATCCGCTCGCCGGACTCGTCGCGGCAGCCGCCGTGTTCCTGCCCCTGACGGCCGCGGTCCCCGCGGTCGCCGCGCCGGCCGCCGCGGCGGCGTTCGCCGCGTCATGCCCCACCGCCGGCGTCATCAGCCAGGGCTACAGCGGCAGCCACGACGGCGTGGACATCGCCAACGCCCTGGGAACGCCCATCTACGCCGTCGGCGCCGGGGAGGTCATCGCCTCCGGCCCCGCCAGCGGGTACGGGCAGTGGATCCGCATCCTGCACGAAGACGGCACCGTGACCGAGTACGGGCACATGTACCAGCGCGACGTCTTTGTCGGCCAGCGCGTCCAGGCCGGGCAGCGCATCGCGCTGATGGGCGCCGAGGGCGAGGCGACCGGCCCGCACCTGCATCTGCGCGTCCGGATCGGCACGTCCACCACGGTCCGCGGCATCGACCCGGTGCCGTACCTGCGCGACCGCGGGGTCAACCTGCCCTGCACGCCCGGCGGAGGCGGCGGAGGCGGAGGCGGGCAGACCACGGTGACCGCGTGGGCGGAGGCCAACGTCCGCTCCTGCGCCGGTGTCACCGGCTGCGATCCGGTCAGCAAGGTCTATCCCAACGAGACGTACCCGGCGAACTGCTGGAAGACCGGTGAGCGCATCTCCGCCGAGGGCTACACCAACGACAAGTGGATCCAGCTCCCGCTGCGCGCGGGCGGGGTCGGCTACGTCAGCGCGATCTACCTCAAGGGCGACGACAAGGGCAACGTCAGCGCCGAGTGCCGCTGACTCCGCTCTCCCCCTCCTTTGCCTCGCCGCGTCCCGCAGTGAGGCACTTCCACCCGACCGAAAGGCACACCCATGTCCTTCGCCACCACTCTCGGCCGCGTCGCGGCGCTCGGCACCACGGCCACCGCGCTCGCGCTGCTGCCCCTGTCCTCGGCCTCGGCCCAGGACGACATCAACACCTTCAAGAACCAGGCGACGAACCGCTGCATCGACGACACCAACAACGGCTTCCGCACCTGGGACTGCAACAGCACCAGCTCCCAGCAGTGGGTCGTGCACCGCTGGAACGACGGCACCGTCCAGCTGAAGAGCAACAACACCAACCGGTGCATGTACGACAGCGACCAGGGCTTCAAGACCCTGCCCTGTGACTCCAGCCCGAACCAGAGCTGGTACGTCAAGAAGTGGGGCGACAACACGATCGAGCTGAAGAACCAGGCGACGAGCCGCTGTATCGACGACAGCAACGCCGGCTTCCGCACCCTCGGGTGCAACGCCGGCACGTACCAGAGCTGGTTCTGACCGCGGGGCCGGTTCCCACAGTCGCCTCGGGGGGGGGGGGGGGGGGGGGGGGGGGGGGGGGGGGGGGAAAAAGGGGGGGGGTGGGTGGGGTGGGGGGGGGGGGGGGGGGGGGGGGGGGGGGGGGGGGGGGGGGGGGGGGGGGGGGGGGGGGGCGT